>OMXQ01000096.1 GCA_900315065.1 uncultured Erysipelotrichaceae bacterium | reverse complement strand
TGGAGAAGCCTTTGAAATAAACACAAAACTGAAGTACAGGACTCGTCTTGAGATAAGGCGGATGGCAAAATACTAAAATATTTTCTGATTCAGTAAAAAGCACCATTTATCACTACATAGAGAAAGTGCAATTTATCGCTGTACTAAGCGGAAAATTGCACTTTTACTTCGGAAGTTGAGTTATTATAGCATGTAAGCGTTTCCCGAAATCATAAAATTATTCTTAGTTCCTGAAAAACAAAAAATCAGCTACCCGTGAAGGATAACTGATTATTCAGACAGATATAAGAATTATTCGGTAAGAGAATCGTCAGCTGCGTTGTAGTGTTCCCTGGACCACTTGGCAAATTCTTCATCTGTAGCAAGTACAGAATGCGTCTTGGTCAGCTGATGAACTGTACCCTTGGAGTAATCGACGCCTTCCTTCTTCTTGTCGTATTCGAGCGCGATACGTTTCTTTTCAACGATCGGGTTCGGACGCGGAATAGCGGAAAGCAGGGATCTTGTATATGGATGAACAGGATTTGCGAAGATTTCATCGGTTGTGCCTGTTTCAACAATATAACCCAGATGCATGACGCCGATTCTGTCACTGATGTACTTGACCATGGAAAGGTCATGGGCAATGAACAGATATGCGATGCCCATTTCATCCTGCAGATCCTTCATCAGGTTGACAACCTGTGCCTGAATGGAAACGTCCAAAGCGGAAATTGCTTCATCGGCAATGACCAGCTTCGGTTCCATAACCAGGGCTCTTGCAATACCGATACGTTGTCTCTGGCCGCCGGAGAATTGCTGCGGATAACGGGTAGCGTGTTCTTTGGAAAGGCCTACCTTTTCAAGGATAGCATTGACCTTGCGGTCCAGATCTGCCTTGTCCTTGTACATATGATGAATTTCAAGACCCTGGGCAACAGATTCCTTGACTTTCTTTCTCGGGTTCAGGGAAGCCATCGGGTCCTGGAAGATCATCTGCATGTTGGTTCTGAGGTATTGTTCGTCTTCCTTGGAAAGCTTGCCGGAAATATCGTGACCGTCAAAGATAATCTTGCCGGCGGTAGGATCATACAGACGGATAATGGCACGGCCGGTAGTAGATTTACCGGAACCGGATTCACCAACAAGGCCATAAGTTTCACCCGGCCAGATATCAAAGCTGATACCGTCAACTGCCTTGGTTGTGTATTGTCTTGTAATCTTGAAGTGCTGTTTCAGTCCTTCTACATGAAGAAGCGGTTCAGCTGAATAATCAATATTCTTGTTACTCATATTTTCTGTTCTCCTCCTTCATCTTGGCAATACGTTCCTGTAATTCGACCGGCATTTCAACCTTCGGTGCACGCGGATCACATAACCAGGAAGCTACTCTATGCATACCGCCGACGTTGTACATCGGAGGCTCAGCCAGGTAGTCAATCTTCAAGGCAAACTTGTTACGAGGGGCGAAGGCATCTCCCTTCGGCTTCTCCAGTAAGTTCGGCGGCGTACCAGGGATGGCATACAATCTGGTGCTGTTGGTTTCGGTATCCGGCATGGATGCCAGAAGGCCCCATGTATATGGATGACGCGGATCATAGAAGATTTCATTGATCAGGCCCTTTTCAATAATACGACCTGCATACATGACATCGACATAATCAGCAACCTTGGCAACAACGCCCAGGTCATGGGTGATGTAAATAACGGAAATGCCTTTTTCTACCTGGATCTTCTTGATCAATTCCAGAATCTTTGCCTGGATAGTAACATCCAATGCAGTTGTCGGTTCATCACAGATCAGGATATCCGGATCACATGCTAAGGCGATAGCGATAACAACACGCTGTCTCATGCCGCCGGAAAGCTGATGCGGATATTCAGAGAATCTCTTCTCCGGATTTTCAATACCAACTTCACCAAGCAATTCGATTGCACGTTTCTTTGCCTCGTCTTTGGAAAGACCGGTATGAAGGATCATGCCTTCCATAATCTGACGGCCGATTGTCATTGTCGGATCGAGAGAAGTCATCGGGTCCTGGAAGACCATGGCAATGTGCCTGCCGGCGAATCTGTAACGGATTTCCTTCTGGGAAAGCTTGACCATATCAACGGTCTCTTTCTCTCCCTTTTCATTGGTGAAGGTATACATGATGGATCCCTTGTCGATGTGACCATTGTTGGCAAGAATACCCATGATAGTTTTTACAGTAACAGACTTGCCGGAACCGGATTCACCGACGATGGCAATGGTTTCACCTTTATACAGGTCCATTCTGACACCGCGGATCGCATTGACTGTACCGGAAGCAGTTTCGAAGGAGATTTCCAGATCACGAATAGAAAGAACTCTGTCTTCCTTGGATCTTTTCTTGATTTCTTTTACGATTTCAGACATATTTCTCCTCCTTACCTCTGTTTCTGGTTCGGATCGAATGCATCACGCAGACCATCGGCGAACAGGTTGAAGCTGAGCATCAGCAATGCCAGGACAATAATCGGGGAAGCAATGATATGAGGATGGACAGTCAGAGACTTATAACCATCGGAAATCAAGGCACCCAATGAAGCTCCCGGAGGCTGAATACCTAAGCCTACGAAGGACAGGAATGCTTCAGTAAAGATCGCATTCGGAATGGAGAACATGGTCATGACAATCAGCTGACCGAAGCTGTTAGGCATAATTTCTCTGAAAATAATGGAAGAATTCTTCTCACCAAGCGTACGGGAAGCAAGAATGAATTCACTTTCCTTGAGCTTGAGCATTTCAGCACGGGCAATACGGGACATGCCGATCCAGCCTGTGATCATCAAGGCAACGACAACGGAAATAATACCAGGAGGAAGAATCAGACCCAGCAGTGTAACAGCGACCAGAGTCGGAACACCATTGATGATTTCGACAATTCTCTGCATGACCATATCAACAACGCCGCCGAAATAACCGGAAACAAGACCATACGTCATACCGATTAAAATATCGATGGCAACTGCAGACAAGGCGATAATCAGAGAAACTCTGGTACCTGTCCACACACGCGTCCAGATATCACGTCCGTAAATATCTGTCCCGAATAGGAAATAAAGATTCTTACAGCCGGCCTTGGCATACATATCAACACCGTTTTCATAGCCATTGAAGATACCGAGTTTTTCAAGACCCGGAATGCGCGGCGGCAATGACTGGTATTCCAATGTAATCTGATCATATGTATATTTGGAAACCATCGGAGCAATAATAGCCAGCAGAATGATAATCAGAATAATGATCAGACCGATGACAGAGCCCTTGTTTTTCTTGAAGTGGTTCCATACATCTTTCAGATAAGAAGTAGCGAAGTATTCCTTATCAATGCCGATATCTTTGTTATCCGCAAAGGTGAAATCATCTGGTCCAAATTCTTCGGCATCAGAATATTCATCCTGCGCAAGCGGCAGTTTATTATCAGTTTCACTCATAATCAAGCTCCCTTCTTTGCGACACGAATACGCGGATCAATGACACCGTAGAGGATATCGACAACCAGCATGACAACGATATACATAAATGAATAGATAAATGCACAGGCAATCGTGACGTTATAGTCATTCTGCTGAATGCCCTGAACCATCAGGAAGCCGATGCCAGGAATACCGAATACTTTTTCAACAACCATGGAACCAGTTAACAAGTTAACCAGCAACGGGCCGATGACAGTAATAATCGGAATCAAAGTATTACGCAATGCATGATGCATGATTCTGTCTTTCTGATGTACGCCCTTGGCATCTACCAGAAGAATGTAATCAGAACTCAGGACATCGATCATTTCAGAACGCGTGAAACGTGAAATGTTTGCGATTGGGAACATTGCCAATGCAATCGTCGGCAATATAGAAGAAGGCCCAGGCAGCTTGGTGTTATACAGAATAGGCGTCCACTTGAGCTTGAAACCGATGAAATAAGCCAGGAACAAAGCGAAGACATAGGACGGAACAGAGACACCGATAATGGAAATGAAGGAGCACAAAGAGTCAATGAAGGAATTGTGGTGCAAAGCAGCCGCAATACCAAGCAGAAGACCCAGGATTGTGCCCAGCACCATAGCCTGCAGACCAATCCGGATAGAAAGTGTAAGCGGAGCACCGATCATCTGGGTAATCGGCTTGTTCTTATTAATGACATATGAAACACCAAGATCACCCTTGAGCATATTTCCCAGATATCTGAGGAATCGGATGAAGAACGGCTGGTCAAGTCCATACTTTGAATACAAAGCGGCTCTTTGTATAGCTGTCAGTTTTTCATCGTTAAACGGGGAGCCTGGCATCAGGGACAACATCAGGAACAATATAAAGACGATAATAGCCAACGTCAGAATACTGATCACCAGTCGTTTCAGGATGTATTTTGACATAGAAATTTCCCTTTCTCAATAAATGCAATAGAGCGGTAGTTAGCCCGCTCTATTGTAGATTATGGAATCAGACTTGTCTGATTATGCTTTTACAATGTGACGATAGTTATCGACACCTGCGTTATGGAACTGAACACCTTCTTCGATGTCAGTACTGATCATGTAAGCGCCGCCGTTCTGGTATACCGGTACCATAGCTGCATCATCAATCAGCAGCTTTTCAGCTTCAACGATATCAGCCCATCTCTTTTCAGCATCAACAGCATCTTCACCTGTTTCAGCCTTGTTCATGAGAGCGTTGTATTCATCATTGGAGTAAGAACCGTTGTAGCCAGGAACATCAGACTTCATCAGATCCATGTATGTCTGAGGGTCAGCATAGTCTGGGCCCCATCTTGTCAGACCAATCTGGTATTCATGGTGAGTCATGGAATTAAGTCTTGTCTTCTTCGGAACTACCTTCAGATCGAATGTGGAACCTGGCAGATTCTTTTCAAGCATGGACTTGATGTTCAGAGCAACGTTCTGAGAAGATTCAGAATCTTCGCAGAGGAGTTCAAGCTTGACGTCGCCGCCAAGTTCAGCCTTAGCCTTTTCGTAGTATTCGCCAGCCTTAGCAGCATCGAATTCAACGATCTTGCCGGCTGTATCACGATAATCCTTGCTGTCAGGACCGAATGCGAAGTCCTTCGGGATGAAGCCTTCAGCAGCAACAGAACCATCCTTCAATACATCATCGCAGATTGTCTGTCTGTCGATACCATACATGATAGCCTTACGGAGGTTTTCATTCTTGATAGTCGGATCATCGAAGTTGAAGTCAAGTCTCCAAGCATAACCTGTCAGTCTGTTTGTGAAGCCTTCCTTGTCCTTGTACTGGTCAACCAGTTCGGATGTCAGCTTGACGATATCAAACTTGCCGGAATCAAATTCCATCATAGCTGTAGCTGTATCCTGCTGGAAACGGAATGTAACTTCGTCAACAGAATCGCCGTAGTTATCAGCATCCCAGTAATCAGCATTCTTCTTGAATGTGTATTCGGAACCTGTTACCCAGTCTGTCATTGTATATGGGCCGCAATACAGCATGCCGTCTGTAGACTGAGCAAATGTACCGGAAGCACCGCCGTCAAGATCGCCGCCCTGGCTCTCGAAGAACTTCTGGTTCAGCGGGAAGAAGGATGGGAATGCAGTCAGGCCTAAGAAGAAGGCAACCGGCTGGGTCAGATGAACAACGAATGTCTTGTCATCCTTAGCTTCAACGCCCAGATCTGTTACCGGCTTGTCACCGGAGATGCACTCTGCAGCATTTTCAATACATACAGTAGAAGCAAGGAAGTTGTATTCGGATGCCAGTCCTGGGGAAACCAATCTCTGCCAGCCGTAGACGAAGTCAGCTGCTGTAACAGGATCGCCGTTAGACCACTTTGCATCACGAAGATGGAATGTGTAAGTCTTGTGGTCTTCACTGACGTCCCAGCTCTCTGCCAGATCAGGCTTCGGCTGTCCCTTTTCATCCAGTTCTGTCAGACCAGATTCACACATAGTCTGCATTGCAAAGGATGCACCATCAGTTGCGACTTCATAGTCCATAGTGTTCAGGTCGGCATCCAGCTGGACTACTGCTGATTTGCCGGCTCCCTTAGAGCCGCCGCCTGAAGAGCTGCCGGATCCAGCTGCTGCACTGCCGCCGCCGCTGCTGCAGCCTGCCAGCATAGCCAGCGCTAATCCGGAAGTCATAAGTTTCTTAAGTTTCATATGTTTTCCTCCCTTTTGGATACATGAATTGTAGGTTTATGATTTTTGTTTTTCAACAATTTTTTCACCCGCTTTTCACATTTTTAGGAAAATAAACGCAGCAGATTGAAAATTGTTACATTTGCAATAAACCTCATGGTTATCACATTTAATGAAGTTTTATCATTATGAACATTTTCCAATAATGATTATTTTTTCAGAAAATATGATGTTTCAGTATTGTGAATTTTCTGACTAATACAAGAAAATGTGTTAAAACTTTTTGATTTTGTCACTATAAGTTAAGAAATCCATATTTTCTAACAAATTGCTAAATCTGATTTCTATACTTTCTCATCAGTGAGGCAAC
>OMXQ01000094.1 GCA_900315065.1 uncultured Erysipelotrichaceae bacterium | reverse complement strand
AAGCCAATCTGGCAATAAAAACTGTCAGTTTCAGGCTGTATCTGCCTGGGACATTTTCCCTTTCTAACACTTGAGACATTATCATGGAATAAACACATGAGAGCGAGAGCAGGAAGGAAATAGCTTGAAAAAGATATTAAGGATATGTTATACTCTTTCTGCTTAAAAAAGTCAGGAGGGATCACAGTGCCAAGAGAAAATATTACACTGAAGTGTACTGAATGTGGTGAAGAAAACTACATCGCTACAAGAAACAAGCGTAAGCATACAGAAAAGTTCGAAATCAAGAAGTATTGCCCAGTTTGTAAGAAGATGACTCTTCACAAGGAGAAGAAATAAGCCTTTATTCCGGCTTATTTTTTTTAGCTGAAATGAATCTCGATATATTGCCGATCGGCCTGTATGGAGAAAATTCCTACGTTCTGCATGATCAGGGACATGTCCTCTTTATCGATCCGGGCAGATATGCAAAGAAGATTGCTTCCTGTGTAAAAGACAATGAAATCGTGGACGGGATTGTATTAACGCACGGCCATGAGGATCATACCGGAGCTGTCGATGATCTTTGTGACCTGTATCATTGTCCTGTTTATATGCATTCTTCAGACCTTTCGCTGATTGATCCAGACCAGCAGGGAAAGGGTTATGACGGACCCGTCTATGCAAAGATTACGCCGGTAAAGGAAAAGATGCAGATCGGAATCTTCTCTGTTTCCTTCCTGCATACACCAGGCCACACAGCTGGTTCCATCTGTATGAAATACCGCAATCTCTTATTTACTGGTGACACGCTCTTTGCCTCTGATATCGGCCGGACTGATTTATTCTCAGGCAGTGAAGCAGACATGATGCAGAGTCTGCAGGTATTTAATAATCTGCCGGATGATCTGATTGTGCTGCCAGGTCATGGTCCTTCTTCTACCATTGGTGAAGAAAAAGCCAGAAATCCATATCTCCAATTCTGAAGCTGCATTTGCGCAGCTTTTTTTAGTTTTTGCTTTTTCATCTTTTTTCAGAACACAATAGACTTTCCGATTTGGGCGTGAATACATAAGCAGGAGGGAGAGGGATGGAAGAAAGACTGCAGGAACTGCTGGAAGCTGCTTTGTATTGTCACGTGAGTGATATTCACTTCAGCTATTATACCCGTCAGGAAAAAGTAGAAATGGCCATGCGGTTTCCCGAAGGCATGCGCAGATTAAAACCGAAAGAAGGAGACACTGCCTTTTTCCATTATCTGATGTATCGGGCAAATCTTGATCTTTCGGATATGAGCCAGCCCCAGACCGGCCGCTTTGAAGAAGAACTGGATGGAAAAAGAATCTCACTCCGCTTTGCCTGCATGAGCAGCTACGGGATGGTGAGCGGGGTGCTGCGTTTATTGAATAATCATGCAGATCTCAAGGTATCAGATCTCAGTGATGATCCGGATACTGTAAAGTGGCTGCAGAAAGTCACCAGTTATCACGAAGGGCTTGTCGTATTTACAGGCCCAACAGGATCAGGAAAAACGACAACACTATATACATTATTGAATGAGACACAGAATAAGACGATCTATACATTAGAAGATCCGATTGAAGTGTATTCCGATCACTATGTCCAGCTGCAGGTATCTGCCGAAAGAAATCTCTCCTATGCCCAGGGTATCCGTCAGTTAATGCGTCACGATCCCGATATCATCATGATCGGTGAAATCCGTGATGAAGAAGCAGCAGAAGGAGCAGTCAGAGCAGCGCTTACCGGACATCTGGTTGTTTCAACCCTCCACAGCATTGACTGCACCGGGGCAATCCTGCGGCTTGAGGACTTAGGCATCCGCCGCTCTGATCTGCAGGAAGTATTGAGAGGCATATCCAGCCAGAGACTGATCACAGAGAAAGAAGGAGGCAGAAAAGGCATCTATGAAATCATGGATGAAAAAGAACTTGCCTGCTGGTTTGGAAACGGACACTGTTCAGAAAACTTTGTCCCGCTTGCAAAGAAGATGGAAGCAGCAGAAAAGAACTTCTCTGAATGAAGGCCAGTGTCATGCTTTGTTAACTCTGATGCGCCACGGTTTTTCCTTTCAGGAAGCACTTCCTTTTCTTGGTGCGCCCCAGTTTATGGATATGGTTACTTCCCTTCTGGAAACAGGAAAGAAAGCAGACAGCTTTCTGTATTCCTATCTGCCCAAAGATACGCAGAATTATTTTGCCTGTTTTCTGAAGTTTATGCCCATGCGCAATGCTCTGGAAGCTTCTCTGGCGATTGCGGATGAAAAGAAACAGGAGAAGGAGACTTTGTTCAGATCGCTCTTATATCCGGTTCTGTTATTAGTGGGAGTCAATGCCGGCATTATTTTATTCAATGAAATGATTGTGCCTTCCCTGAAAGGCCTGGCAGAAAGCGCAGGTAGTGTTAACAGCGGCAGTTTTCTGATTGTTACGGTGATGGCGTTTATTGCAAGATTATTTCTGACCCTTGTGTGTTTCTTTCTGCTTGCCTGGATATTTTTTACCCAGGAGAAGAAGAAAGCAGAAATCTATCATCGGATTGCAGTGAAGAATCCCAAAGGGATGATCGTCCAGATCGGAAGCGAAAAGTTTGTCCGTTTTTTCGTTTCATGCCTGAAGGAAAATATGTCTTCGCAGGAAACCTTTGCCATTCTGAAATCCCTGGACCATGAACCGGTGGTTTCTTTGATCGCAAGGCAGATGGATGAAAATCTGAACAGAGGAGAAGCTTTCATGCATGCATTGCAGGAAGCAGACATTGAACCAGGCTTATTGTCTTTCTTCCGGATCGGCAGTGAAGCCGGTGATCCCAGGAGTCAGTTAGAGGGGTATCTGGAAATGAGCAGGGAAAGGACAAAACGGAGAATTGCCTTCTTTGCTAAGGCGGTCTCCCTGTTCAGCTATCTGACTGCCGGGATGATTCTGATTATCGTTTACAGAATATTGATGATGCCTTTGAACATGCTTATGTAAAAAGAAAGGAAGGAAAAAGATGAAAAGAAACAGAACGAAAAAAGGCTTTACACTTCTTGAGATGACCATTGTGGTACTGGTCATCAGCGTGCTTGTTTTACTGACGGTTCCAAACATGCAGAAAACCCTGGGCATTGTCAATAACAAGGGCTGCAAGGCTCTTGAAAAAGTCGGGGATGCGGCCATCATCCAGTACAAGATGGAATACGATGAATATCCGTCTTCCGTATCTGATCTTGTTTCGGCAGGTTTATTGACCCAGCAGCAGACTACCTGCAACGGATCAAAGCATCTGGTCATTTCAGGCGGCAATGCAGAAATTCAGGACTAGCAAAGCCAGAGAAGGTTTTCTGCTTGTGGAGTGTCTGCTGGCAATGGCAGCCATGAGTGCGTTTCTTCTGCTGAGTCTCAAAGTCAGCCAGGTCAGAAATACCAATGCTTTGCGTTTCTATGATGCCTATAGTGAAAAACAGGCCCAGGCCATGGCAGAAAATGAAAGAACGGATTTCGAAGAAGCAGGCAGTACTTTCTATTTCAACGAAAAAGGAAATGTCCCTTCTGCCAGGACAATCATGATTGACGGAAAGATCTACATCATAGAACTCGGTACCGGCAGACTGGTGGAAGGGGATTAAGGAAGATGAACAGGAATATCCATGGAAAAAGAAAAGCAGGCTTTCTGCTTACGGATGCCTTGTTAGCAGTATGCATTGTATCTCTCTGCGCTTTTCTGACTGCTTCCGTCGTTTCCCAGCATGAAAAGATCAATCAGGCAGTGAAGGAGAAAATGGATGAAATGGAAGAAAGGCTTCTTATTGACTGATCTGCTGTTTTCACTGCTGGCAGTCAGTCTCATGGTTCCCCTGACCATTACCTGCCTTCTTTGTTTGTCTGGCGGCGTAAAAAAGGAAGAAAGGATCCAGGATGAAATCGGGATTGCCCAGCTGAGGAGATATCTTCTGTGTACGGATCAGATGGAAGTGGGTGATGATACCATTCATTTTGACAAGAAAAACAAACAGATGTGTCTGCAGCTATCCAACCGGCATCTGGCTGTAACCCCCGGCTTTCAGATGTTTCTGGACAATATAGATGATGTTTCCTTTGAAGAAGAAAACAGCCGGATTATTATGACGTATTGGAAAGAAGGAGAAGAAAGAAAGGCTCTGCTTTATGAAGAATGAAAGGAAGAAGGGCTTTGTATCCATGTATTTTCTCTGTATTCTTCTCTACATTGTTTCTCTTTGTGCCATCCTTCTGGAAAATGATCAGGCCAGGATGAAAACCGTCATGTATCTGGAAAAGGAAAATGCCTCTTATCCCCAGGAAGCTCATGTGATTTCTCTGATTCGTTCTCAGCTGCAGGAAGGTGAGGTGGAAAGCGCAGGTGAGATTCCGGAAGGTTCCTATACCTGTCAGGTATATCCGGCAGAAATCGATGTTACGATTGATTCAAAGCAGCCGGAGAAGCTGATCCTGGAGCTTTCTGCAGACGGAAAGAAAATTGAAGATTTCCGGATTGAATGAAAATGGTGAAACAGGGATTTTTATTGACAAACAAGCCGTTTTTCTTAGAATGGTAAAGGATAGGCAGGTGTTGATAAAATGATTATTGTAAATGATTTGAAACCAAATTCAGCCTTTGAAAAGGATGGAAATATTTACCAGGTCATCAGTACTTCTCTGAACAAGACAGCAATGAGACAGATGATCGTCAAGGTCAAGGTAAAGAACTACCGTACAGGTGTCATCAATGAACTGACATTCACCGGCGGTGACAAGGTCGAACAGGCTCACGTTGAAAGAAAGGCCATGCAGTATCTCTATGATGACGGTACAAACCTGGTCTTCATGGACAACGAGACATATGATCAGATTGAAATCCCGAAGGATCGTCTGACTTGGGAAATGCAGTTTATGAAGCCGAACGACAACGTCAATATCACAACTTACAACGGGGAAGTTCTGGGTGTTTCTCTGCCGGATAAGGTTGAGCTGCAGGTTGCTGAAGCTGAACAGGCAGTCAAGGGTGATACCGCTACGGCTGCTACCAAGTCCGCATGGCTGGAGACAGGTCTTGAAATCAAGGTTCCGCTCTTCATTCAGGCTGGTGAAATGGTTGTTATTTCTACGGTTGACGGCAGATACTGCGGCAGAGCGCAGAACAAGTAAGCTGAAGGTGCTCCGGCACCTTTTTCTTCTGGAAATCTGATCCATGGTACAATGGTTGAACGCAAAAAGCAGAGGAACGATACATGAGCAGAAAGATTATTGTAATCGGCGCCGGTGCATCCGGTCTGATGGCAGCGGCAGCAGCTGCTTCCAGAGGTGCCAGTGTTGATATTTTTGAAAAAAATGAGAAAGCCGGCAAAAAGATTTATATCACCGGCAAAGGCAGAGGAAATCTTTCCAATGCCTGCCCGACAGAAGAATTCTTTCTGAAAGTTGCCTCCAATCCCAAATTTCTATATAGTGCCCTTTATGATTTTGACCAGGCTTCTGCCACGCGCTTTTTTGAAGAAAACGGGTGTCAGGTCAAGGTTGAAAGAGGACAGAGAGTCTTTCCTGTCTCTGATCATGCCTCTGATATCACCCGTGCTCTGACTTCTTATCTGAAGAAGCATAATGTCCGCATGCATCTGAACACGGAAGTAAGGAAAATCCTTACGGAAGAAGAGATGGATACCGGAACCGACAGCAAAAACAAAAGAACAGGTCATGTCACCGGGATTCTTCTGAAGGATGGCAGAAAGATTGGGGCAGATGCCGTGATTCTATGTACAGGCGGGCTTTCCTATCCTTCTACCGGATCCAATGGTGCCGGTCACAGAATGGCAGAAAAACTTGGACTTTCTTTGGTTCCATGTGCACCATCTCTTGTTCCTTTGACTGTGAAGGAAGGCTGGTGCAGGGAATTGTCAGGTCTTTCCCTGAAGAACGTTGAAATTAGTGTTTTTCCTTTGCATCAGGAAGAAGGAAAGAAGAAAAAGAAGCCTTTGTTTACCCATTTTGGTGAAATGACTTTTCTGCCAGATGGTATCTCCGGTCCGATCATCCTGACGGCTTCCTGCTATTGCCGTTTTGAAAGATATCCGGATGGATTTGCCATGCACCTGAATCTCAAGCCGGCCTTGACGCATGAGCAGGTCAGTGCAAGACTGGCCAGAGAATTTACTGCTCATAAAGACCAGCCGCTGAAGAATGCCCTGCGGCCTTTATTTCCGTATAAGTTAGCGGAGGTTGTCGCAAAGCTCAGCGGGCTTGGAGAAAACAGGAAAGTTGGTTCTGTTTCAGAAGAAGAAAGAGAAGGTCTGGCAGATCTGATCCAGGACATGCCGCTCACTTTGACCGGAACCAGAGGCTATAACGAAGCGATTGTTACCAGAGGCGGCATTGCTGTAAAGGAAATCAATCCTTCCACCATGGAATCCCGTAAAATCGGGGGTCTGTATTGTGCAGGTGAAGTGCTTGATGTGGATGCGCAGACCGGCGGCTTCAATCTGCAGATTGCCTGGTCAACCGGCCATCTGGCCGGCATCAGTGCAGCCGAAGGCGGCGCATAACGTCTTTAGTAATTACGCATAATCACCATTAGACAGTAAAAATATGACAATAAAGCCGGTTTCAGACATGAGTGATGTTTGGAACCGGCTTTATATTTTATGACT
>OMXQ01000095.1 GCA_900315065.1 uncultured Erysipelotrichaceae bacterium | reverse complement strand
ATACGCTTACCTCGCTTACATATGAGAGTATAGCTGAAGGTCAGAGAAGGGCTGTACGTTCCAAGGTACAACGCCAACACTTAGCTAGAAAAGAGCGAATAATAAAAAATTTTCTCCCCAAATGAAAAGGCACCTCTGAAAAAGAGGTGCTTTTTCTATCCGGAAAACCAGGAATGCAATTCAGCATTTCTTCACATATCTGACACGAAGAAAACATAGACGAAACCTATTCTATAAGTGTCGAAAGGATAAAGACCTTCGACATTCATATATTTTCTTTCCCCCAAAAGAAATACGAATAATAAAAAAATTTCTCCCCCAATGAAAAAGCACCTTCTGTAAAGAAAGTGCTTTTTCAATTGTCCAGCTGATCGGAAATATAATTTTCCCAGATGTTTTTGAGACGGACGCCGGTATTGTTGTAGGATTCTTCTCCATTGACGCCGACTCTCTGAATCAGGGATTTATATTCTATCCGGAAGTTCTTTTTCTTGTGATCAAGAAAGTCAAGGTCTACCTGATCCGGGGCAATGTATGCAACGTTGATGACATAGCGGTCAAGCAGATCAAATTCATTTTTCAGATACAGGTAGTCTTTCAAAGGCATTCTGACTGACATTGCAAAAACACCTCCATTTTTCTGTATTATAGAGCTTTTCCAGGCAAAAAGAAAAGAACAGGAAACGAGTGATGCTTCCTGTTCTTACTTCCTTCAGTCGAGATCTTCGCCGTTGGATTCGATGCACTTCTTGTACCAGAAGAAGGAATCCTTTCTGCTTCTGGAGAAATCACCTGTGCCGTCATCATTTCTGTCGACATAGATGAAACCGTATCTCTTGTACATTTCACCAGTACCTGCAGAAACCAGATCGATCGGGCCCCATGTTGTGTAGCCGATGAGGTTGACATTGTCTTCTTCTACAGCAGCTTTCATAGCCTTGATGTGATCACGGAGGTAGTTGATTCTGTAGTCATCATGAACAGAGCCGTCTGCTTCTCTCTTATCAATCATACCGAGACCATTTTCAACAACCATCAATGGTGTGTCCGGATATCTGTCTGCTAATTCATTCAGTGTGTAACGCAGACCGAGCGGGTCAATCTGCCAGCCCCATGGAGAAGCTTCCAGATACGGGTTCTTGACGCCCATGAAGAGGTTGCCGCCGGTCAGATCAGATTCATGTGTTGTTACGCAGTTGGTCATGTAGTAGGAGAATGTGTACATGTCAACAACGCCCTTCTTGAGGATTTCCTTGTCTTCTTCATTGTCCATGAAGGAAGTGTCCTTGACGCCGGAAGCTTTGGCAAAGGACTTTGCGAAACGAGGATATTCACCTCTTACCATGACATCGCCGCAGTAGTTATTCATTTCGTTGTACTGCTTCTGGCATGTCAGAAGATCCTTTGGATCCGGTGTTAATGGATACAGAGTCAGGTGGGCAATCATCAGACCGATCTTGAAATCAGGATTGATTGCGTGGCCGATAATGACAGTCTTTGCGGAAGCGACGAATTCATTGTGCAGAGCTTCAAATCTTGTCTGCGGATCATCGATCAGCTTGTCGACAGGACGTGGTGTCTTATTTTCAAGATCTTCCTTGCATACAGTACCAACGCCGTTATAAGCACCGCCGCCCGGCATCAGAGCACAGTTGATTTCATTGAATGTCAGCCAGTACTTGACCTTGTTCTTATATCTTCTGAAGCAGGTTTCTGCATATCTTACAAAGAGGTCAATGACTTCTCTGCTGGCGAACCCGCCGTACTTTGTAACAATAGCCCATGGAATTTCATAATGGGACAAAGTTACCAGAGGTTCAATGCCGTGCTTCTTGCATTCATCAAAGACGTGATCATAGAATTCCAGGCCCTTTTCATTTGGAACAGCATCGTCGCCGTTCGGGTAGATTCTTGCCCAGTTGATGGAAAGACGGAAGCACTTGAAGCCCATTTCACCAAACAAAGCAATGTCTTCCTTGTAATGATGATAGAAATCGATAGCCTGATGAGAAGGATAATAAACGCCTTCTTCAATCTCAGGTGAGAACATACGCGGCGTCTTTACATTGCCGCCCTTGAGCATGTCTGCGCAGGACAGGCCCTTGCCGTCTTCCAGGTAAGCACCTTCGAGCTGATTGGCAGCGACAGCGCCGCCCCACAAAAATCCTTTTGGAAATGCCATATTTATCTTTTTCTCTTTTATCGCTTCTTATATTATAGCCTGTAAGCGCTTTATTGTTCGTTTCGTAACCTGGAACAGAAAAAAACACTGCAATTTTCAGCAGTGTTTTATGCAACGACTTTGATATTGTTGACTGGTTCGAAATCAATGACTTTGTGCTTCATGATATAGTCAGCTAATAATTCGACCATGGATGTCAGATCCGTATGAACGGTTTCACATGGCGGAATCATGTTGAAGTTGCCGCCGCCGGCAGCACGATAGTTATTCATGCATACGGTGAATTCATCATCGTCTTTGATTTCCTGACCATTTCTCGTGAGAGAAATAATTCTCTGGCCGGCCGGATTGGATACCTTGATCGTATATTCAATGCCGTCCAGCATGTCATAGTTGTAGTGCTGCGGCTTCGGTTCGTCGTATTCAGGATTGACACCAACTGTACCATCGGCTTTCATTGACCAGTATTCTGCGTCTTTTTCAAGATAGGCACGAAGAGCTTTGCCGCTCATTTTTTTAACAACCATGGAATTCGGATAGACATAAGTAGAAACGAGATTTCTCATGGTAATTTCATGATTGAAACCGGTAGCACCCATAAACAAAGCAGAAGAAGAAATTTCTGCGCCGGTTGTTTCCATCTGGACTTGATTCAGGAAAGTAATCATCTGAGTCTTATGAAGTCTGGCATCAAATTCATTTGTGACTTTCAGATCAACATTGGTTGTGCCGAGCGTCTGATCCAGCCACTTCTGGCATTCGTCTTCTTCCTTCTGACATCGTTTCTGGATTTCTTCGTCAGCCTCCCCTTCACACTTGATAATGCGAGGTTCAATGGTATCTGTGTCTGTATAGATATCGATGCAGGCAAGTTCACTGCCGTTGCAGGTAGTCTGTGTGTAGACAATGTTATTCTTTGTGCCGCAGAGAGTACGATGCTGGTGACCGGAAATCAGAATATCCAGGTCCGGAATTTCAGCTAACATTCTGCTGCCTTCATTTTCACCTGTATCATCTTCTGTCAATCGGTTGGAAACGAGATCTCTTTCCATGCCGCCGTGATACATGGCAATGATATAATCCGGCTTTTCAAGACTTTTGACGAGTTCAACGTTCTTCTTCAATGTTTCAAAAGCATCAGTAAAGCGGATGTGTTTCAGGTGTGCCTTTGTTTCCCAATTGACAATATACTGGGTGACAACACCAAGTAAAGCAACCTTCTTGCCGGCAATTTCACGAATGACATAATTCGGACCGAACGGTTTGTTGTGATACAGGAAGTTGTTTGTAATACATGGTGCACCGACATTCTGCAGATGCATCATCAATGCTTCCTGGCCATAGTTGAAATCATGGTTGCCGATATTGACATAATCATAGCCGATTTCTCTCATAGCAATGGTGACGGGTGAAAGTTCATCCGGATAGCGGCGGTAATGGAAGAAAGACAAAGTTGCACCTTCCAATACATCTCCATTATCAAGAACGAGTGTATTTTCATCTCTGAGCTGGTCAATCATGGTACGCAGCTGGGCAAATCCCTGCTTTACAGGAGAATGGTCAGCGTAAGAATACGGATAGACATATCCGTGTACATCTGTTGTTGCCAATAATCTGATTCTGTTATTCATAACACCTCTGTATAATACGTGGTAATTATACTCTTAAATCTGAATTGGTAGAATTGTGTTATGATTTGCTGGGTAAAAAGTGAGAATAAAATGAGCAAAGACACAAGATTTCATGATGAATTGAACTTCCGTGACTTAGGCGGCTATCCAACGCAGGATGGAAGAAAAATAAAGAAGGGCCTGTTCTACCGTTCAGGCGGTCTTTCCAGAATGACAAAGGAAGAACTGGATGTTTTCAGGTCGCTTGGCATCCATTGTATTCTGGATCTGAGAACGCAGAAAGAAAGCAAAGAACACCCGGATCCGGATCTGGGCATTGAAATGCTGCAGCACTCCGGCGTTGTTTCCAGGGGCGGCGAAGAAATCGACTTTTCGCCGAAAGGCATGTACCAGATCGGCGAAGCAGGACAAAAGCAGCTGGAAGCATTGAAGAAATACTATGCAGAGATGCCTTTCCATAATGAAGCTTTTCATGTCATGGTCGATGAAATCGTAAAAGGCAATGTACCGATCTGTTTCCATTGTGCTACCGGCAAAGACAGGACCGGGGTTGCGGCAATGATCCTTCTTCTGATCTTGGGTGTGGATGAAAAAATCATCTTTGATGACTATATGCTCAGCAGTGAGTATCGAAGAGAAAGACTGCAGAAAATTCTGACAGAAAACAAAGATAAGATTGAAGAAGAACCGGTATTGGGAGAATTATTAACCATGAAGGAAGGTGTATCCCCTGAAGTAGGTCATCTGGTTCTTCATGAAATGAAAACAAGATATGGTTCCTATGATGCATATCTTGAAAAAGAATTTAATCTGACCAAAGATAGATTGAATACAATCAGAGACAGATATCTGGTGTGATATCTGTTTTTCTATATCCGAAATAAAACATGCATGCATTCAAGCAAACGGAGATACAGGCACAAACAGAAAAGACGGCGTCAACACGCCGTCTGATCTATAAATATTACTTTGTTTCATTGGTATCTTCCGGATCATATTCAAGAATATCACCCGGCTGACAATGCAGGGCATCACAGATTGCTTCCAAAGTAGAAAAGCGGATGGCACTGACCTTGCCTGTTTTCAATTTCGATAAATTGACATTGGTGACACCGACTTTTTCAGATAAGTCCTTGAGACTGATCTTGCGGTCTGCCATGACTCTGTCTAAGCGCAATATAATCTTTCCCATCGTCCTGCCTCAAAGTGTTTCGTCAGAGAGTTTCTGCAGCTCACACCCGTACGCAAAGAACTTCAGGAAACTGTAGAAAGCAACGCCTGTGATCAAGCCGAGGAGAATATTGCTCTGGGCAACTACGAGAATCGTGACTAAGATCGAGGCAGCTTTCATGCCATGGTAGTTTTCTTTATTGAAAGGAGATTCTTCCTTTTCCATATTCCGGAAGCTCTTTTCAAGATAGCGGAACAAGCTGAAGACAAGACCAAAGATGACACAGGTGAAGACTGCGAAGAGAATTGTCATGAGTACATTGCCGGTACCGCTGGCAATTTTCCTGCCGAAAAAAGAAATATTGAGGTTAAGATGAGCAGCGTCATAGATCGAACTGATAATGACTATGGCCAGAATAAGAACTGTAAAGACAGCAGTCAGGATTTCAAATACACGCATCACCTTGGCAGCATTGCCCATTGTTTTTCTGAGTTGATTGAGTTTATCGGATTCCATATAGAAGACCTCCTTCTTTTCATTTATGAATCTTTCTTCCTTAAGGACAGCCTTATCGTATATCGATAATTATTCAATGTCAACTATAAATTAATTTAAAACGATAATTTATTATCTTTATAGATTGCTATAGGACTGCTTTCGATAAGCGAGCGGGGTCATGCCGAATTCTTTGACAAACATCCTGCTGAAGTAACTTTGCTGGGAAAAGCCGCAGCTGAAGGCAATGTTGGATAGTGCTTCTTTGCTTGTGCGCAATTGCTGAGCAGCCATTTCCAATCGATACCGGTTCAGGTATTCAACCGGTGAGGAATCCGTATAGAAATTGAATAAGTTGGTGCACTTGGAACGGCTGATGCCGGCACTTTCCGCAATGTCCATTAAGCCGATCTTTTCACTATAGTGGTCCTGGATATACTTCACCATTCTCTTCTGAAGAGTCAGGTCATAGTCTTCAACTACCTGTCCTTGTGTTTTGGTATGGAGAAGATAAATCTGTCTGCACAATAGGTGAATGTTTCCAATAATTTCCAGCTCATATCCTTCCGGTTTTTCTTTCAAACATTGGCTGATTTCTTCCATCAGGAAAATAATTCTTTTCGCATGGCTGTTTCTGCCATCCATCCTGATATGGGCAAAGGCATCGTCTTCAATGAAAGGCTTTATGTATTTGTTATAGAGGGCAGGATTCCATGCAAGCATAGATGTACCGAGGCTGAGTTTTTCTACTTCACAGGACTGATCCATGTTTCCATAGATCCTGTGCATCTGGCTCTGGTTGATGAAGCAGACTTCATCCGGATTGAGCAGAAAGCCGGATTCATTGACGTGACAGTGTAAGTTCCCCTTCAATACCCGGATCAATTCAATGCCGTCATGCCAATGGGTAATTTCCTGGTGAGGTTCCTGTTTCCGGATGGTTTCATAAGTGACGGATACCGGTAATTCCTTCATTTTATATTCATTTTCCATGTTTTCTCCTTGTGGTAAATAATGCAAAAAACAACGCTATGTTCGAGCTAAGTGTTGGTCCCGGTATCTGAATTAGTCTCCGCAAATATGCCATAGTGGTATTCCTCGTAGGCCGTGCGGAGATCTATCG
>OMXQ01000120.1 GCA_900315065.1 uncultured Erysipelotrichaceae bacterium | reverse complement strand
ACGCTTACCTCATTTACATATGTGAGTATAGCTGAAGGTCAGAGAAGGGCTGTACGTTCCAAGGTACAACGCCAACACTTAGCTAGAAAAGAGCGAATACAAACAAGACCTGCATGATTGACCGGCAGGTCTTATTTTGATATCAGAAAGCCGCAAAAAAGAAGAGCACATTTCTGCACTCTTCTTAAAAACGATCTATTGAATTACTTGTTGTCAGCCTGGATAGCATTAGCTGCTGTACGGCCGGAAACAAAGATTTCAACGATAGCGTTGCCGCCTAAACGGTTGCCGCCGTGGATACCGCCGGTAACTTCACCAGCAGCGTAGAGACCCTTGATGACGTCACCCTTTTCATTCAATACGTGTCTGTTTTCATCAACAGTCAGACCACCCATTGTATGATGCGTAGACGGAGCCAGGAGTCTTACCTTGAGCTTGACACCGTCGAGCTTGTAAGTATCAGCCTTGTAATTGCCGTTTTCATCCTTTTCAGCAGAACCGATCAGAGCTGTCCAGCCTGTCTTCTGAGGATCCAGTTCTGTGCCCTTGTCTGCCATCAGAGCCTGATCATATTCTTCAATTGTCTTCTTTACTTCTTCGCCTGAGCATTCGAAGCCGAGTTCCTTGAAGAGATCATCCAACTGATCAACAGTACGTGTATACTGACGTCCTTCAACATCGGAATCCCACAGAGTTCTGTCTTCATCCTTTGGTGTGCCATATGGATATGGGCCAGGAATAGCCTGATCTGCATTGGCAATTTCAATGACTGTACCGTTAGCACCCTTGTAGTTGATGCCGTTGTCAAATTCACCAAGAGACAATACATCTCTTTCACCTGTTTCGTTGACATAACGCTTGCCGGTTGTCGGGTTGACGTAGATTGCATAGTTGCCGCCGCCGAATGCCAGGTTGCCGTTATCAACCCAGGAAATAGGCATCATCTGTGTCCAGCCCATGCCGGTTGTGCCGGCACCGACCTTGGTACCCATGTCGATACCATCGCCGACCAGAGAAGATCTGTTGGTTGTCTTTGTCTTATCTGTGATTGCGCCGTCTTTCCAATATGTGTTTGTTTCCATGACACGCTGGATGTTAGCAGCGTAGCCGCCGGTAGAAAGAACAACACCCTTCTTTGCATTGAGGGTAACTTCGGTACCATCATACATTTTAGCCTTGACACCGGTGACAGCACCATCCTTGGTAATGAGTTCTTCAGCCTTTGTTCTAACCATGATCTTGTTGTCCTTTGCATTGGCAACCGTCTTTGTCAGAGTATTTCTTGTAGTAGCGATATATGTGTTGTAAACAGACTTGCCCTTGACATTAGCTCCGTCCGGATCAGCCTTGCCGTCACCATCCAGGTCACAGCCCAGGAAGTCATTTTCACGATTCCACAAAGCACCGACAATTGTTGGCTGAATGGATTCATCAAATAATGCACCCTGATCTTCAAGCCAGCCCTTCAGATCCTGGCCGCCGTTGATGAACTGGGAAACAAGCTTATAGTCGCCGTATACCCATTCCTTCTGGTCAGCACTTGGTCTGATGCCGCCGTAGTATGTCTGGAAGATGTGAAGGTTGACAGTGGAGAACAGAGGCAGCTGGCCTTCGTTTTCACCAGCATCCAGCTTCGGCTGTGCCCAATCCATGTAAGCCTGGATTTCCTTCTTCAAAGCCTGCAGGGTAGGCAGATATTCCTTATGGACACCAGCCTGGGACAAAGTCTTGATATCACCGGCAACGAACTCGTGATCTTTGAAGTAATCCGGATTGAATTCATCTTCATTCCAGTTCAGGATTTCCTTCAGAACGGCAATGTTTCCGTTAGCCATCTTGACCTTGTCATATGTCTGGCCCTTGTATTCGCCAGTTGTGGCATCCGGATTTTCCGGATCCCAGCACAGATACTTCTGAACGGACTGGAACTGACCGCCGGAAGCGATTGTATTGCCGCCGATATCAGCGTTTTCTTCAACAACAACGACACTATCGCCGTTCTGAGCTGCCTGAACAGCTGCTGCCATACCGGCACCGCCGCCGCCGACAACAACGACATCATAATCTTCTGTAATCGGATCCTGAGCTTCATGTTCAACTGTATTGGACTTGAAACCATCCAGATCAGAAGCCTTAGCCTGTTCAGCTGCATCATTCAAAGCACTCTTGATTGCAGCAGAAGTAAAGGTTGCACCGGATACTGTATCAATACCGGAACCATTTGCCTGCTTGGCATCTTCCAGCATGTAATCAAATGCCGGCGTGCCAATATGATTTGTTTCCTTGGAGGACTTGACTTCGATGTTGTCAATGCCGTCCTTTGTGAATGTAACAGCCAATGTAACCGGACCATTATAGCCGTCGCCTGTGCCTTCATAAGTACCAGGTGTATAAGTAACTGCTACATTTTCATGCTTGGCCTTTTCACCAGTCAGAGCGGAAACATCTGCACCAGAGCTTTCCAATGCATTCTTTGTTGCTTCAATAATTGCATTGGATGTAATAGTAGCACCGGAAACGGTATCTACTGCCAATGACTGCTTGTCGACGATTTCACCCGGAACCTTTTCAAGGGCTGGATCTGCAATGCCCTTTGTTTCCTGCTGATCGGTGACAGTTACAGACTTGATCTTGTCTGTTGTCAGTTCAACTTCAACCGTGACATCGCCGTTCTTGCCCTTGGCAGTACCTGTGTACTTGCCGGCTTTGAACTTGCCGGAGCCTGAGCTGCAGCCTGAAATGATCATCAAAGCTGAAACAGCAGAGATTCCAAGCGTCTTGAAACTCTTGTTCTTCATACTTTCTTTCTCCCTATGCATTTTGTTTGTCGTTTCACAAACTTTGCAACATTATGATAATCTCTGTATCGGATACAGGGTCAATAGGTTTTTGTAAAATATTTCACGATTTTATTTTATTTACCAAAGCTGCCTTATTAAAATATAGATATGAAAATCAAAGAACTCTCCAACATGACTCACATCAATCCGGAAACCATCCGTTCCTATCGGAACAAGGGCTTTCTGCATCCTGTCCGCAAAGCCAACGGCTACTATGAATACTCCAATGCGGATGCCATTACTTTATTCAATCTTGCCAAACTGCGCGGCTATGAAATGCCGGTTGCGGAAATTGAACAATTCTCCAAAACATGGGACCCCGAGAAACTCATCGCAATGATTGACGTGCAGAAGCAGAAAATTCTCCATGAAATTGAGGAACTGCAGCGCAAAGTAAGATACATGGACTTTGAAATCGAACACATTACTGAATGCGTAAACAATGAAGCAGGCGTATCAGAAATGCAGAGCGTGGATGACAAGATCGACTTCTATGATTTTGATGACCCGGATATCAACTTCAATTCTGACTTCTACTATACTTCCACGCCTACCCTGTGGATTTCCAAAGATGTTCTTAACGGAAAAATCACAGATGAAATCATACCGATCAAAGCAGGACTCGGTTCCTATCGCCATATCTATGAAGAAAAAGGCATCACCCCGCCAGCCAATTCTGTACTGGTACCTGATGGGAAATGTCTTTCCATGATGGTCCGTCTGCATGATCTTGATCATATTGAACTGCGCAAGCTGAAACCGATTATTGAATATGCAAAGGAACATGACATTACCTTCTGTTCCGATACGACCGGCTATCTGGTACATTTTGAACTCATCGATGACAAGCCTACCTTCTACTACCGCATCAGAGCCTGCTTTGATCCGACTAATAAATAAAGAAAGAATCACAATACAGAAAACAGACAAAAGGCGTCATCAAACTTTTTGGGGGAGCTGACTTTGGGGGAGCACTTTGGGGGACCTTCCCCGGAAAAATAAAATAGCCAAAATGGAAACGGAGATGTGTGGTGTTCACGTGAACACTTGCCTCTCCGTTTTCTGCTCTGTTACCATGTCGATTGGTTAGGTCTTCATGGAAACAAATAATGCAA
>OMXQ01000088.1 GCA_900315065.1 uncultured Erysipelotrichaceae bacterium | reverse complement strand
ACTCGTAGAAACTTCCTGGTGTCCCTTTCTCGGACTGGAACATTATACTACGAGTTGATTTAAGGGTGTGTTTTAGGTCCCCTCTGCAAATGAACGTTTAAAAGAAACAGAAGTCAGATAGGAAGTATATCAACTCTGCAGAAGTACGGAAAATTGAAGGCGATGAAGATACAGGAAAAATCCTGGTTTCAACATTGAAATTGCCGGATGATATCTATGCCGACAGAACTGCTTATGCAGCAGACGGTTCTGTACTTGTGTTTTATGCAAAGAAAGAAGGCAGTGAAAAGAAAACAGGGGCTGCCGTTATGAAAGATGACGGCACCGGTTTCCGTTCCATCTATGAAGGGCCGCTGGAAAAAAAACTGCTTCCTTATCAGGATAATACCCGGATTCTGACTGGTGACAGCGTATTGGAATGCCCGGCAGGAACAACATTTGAAACTTGTCCGGAAAACAGTCTGACCCGTTATGAGATTGTGTATCCGGATGAATTTACCAAAGATCCTGAAGTAACCAGAATTTTTTCTGAAGTCATCATTGCACCGGACAATGTACATATGGCCTGGACCATGCTGCGAAAAGACTGCGGGGCAGCCGATGCCGTCGGTTCATTAGTGAAAACAGAAAAAGACGGGAAGATTGTATATGAAGTACAGGATGCCCGGCTGATTTCAAGAATGAATGTGTATCATGAGGATCCCGAAAACCCAGGATACCTGAAGAAAGAAGAATCCCTGGGTGGGGAAGTCAAGCAGTTTATTCACGGCGGCAAGGCAATTTCCTTAGTGGGTTCTGATGCCAACGGAAATTCCAATTCCGTTGCCTGGGATCTTGAAACGGGCAAAGTCACCCAGGTCACAAAAACACCCGGCTATGATGAAACAACCATCTTCTCTCCGGATGAAAAAATGGGCATTACGATGACTACCCGTTTTTCTGATACGACGAATCTGAAAATTCTGGGCATCTGTCAAAGACCATATGGGGATCCTGTCCAGAATATCACGTCTCAGGTTTATATGTACGGGGTGACCGGTGTCCGGAAAGAAAGAAAAGGAAACATCGGACCTGCTTTGATCAATATTGCAAAGTCAGAATCAGATCCGCAATACATGGGTATTGATCTTTCCTCACCGGATGACAACTGGGTGTATTGTTCCCCGATGTCCTGGAACAATGACGGTACAAAGTGCATGTGGACAGAGGAAACCAGAGACAAAAAGGGCTGCCGGGTACAGATAGCGGAATTGACAGGCTGTCATCCTGGTCCTGTTGTTTCTGCGGCAGAATTTCCAAAGATCGGTGACTATGCAGACAAAGATCGGAATGTAAAAGATATATCCGGCAGAATCAAAGGCAAAGTTTCCGGTTATGCAGAAGTTACCAGGAAGACAGGCTTGCTCAATGTGAAAACCACAGAGATCAGTTATCATCAGTATTCAGATGATGGAAAAACATATTTTGATGGCACGGAATACTCCAGCGGATCTGTGATGACTTCCACCAGTTACAAGGCACAGTTATCCGTCAGAGATGCGGAAGGAAAAGAGATCGGCGGGATGGATCTGAATCTTTATTTCACGCCTGCTTATAAACTGACGTCTGCTTTTACCGGTTCTGCTTCACCTGGTCTTGATTTGAAAAAGAGCGAAGGAAAAGCTTTCTGGAAAGATCAGGAATGTGATCTTGCAGGCCTGGTTGAATAATAAGAAGCTTCTGAAAAAGGATGTGTTCCCAGATACGTGTAAAAGAAAGCCCTGCAGATCAATTCTGCAGGGTATTTCATGTGTTTCAGAGAATTTCAACAACCGCAGCAGCGATGCCGCCGTCATGGGTAATACTGACATTGATTTCAGGGTGGTCTTTGATGTAGGGACGGTTTGTTTTTTCTTCATTGAGACAGGCATACGAGAGGTAGTTTTTATCCTGGGTGGCTTTGAAGATTGCTTCCTTGACCGCAAAGCGGCCGGCTATGTATTCTTTCTTTGCTTTTTCTGTGTGTCTTGTTTCCAGTTCCTTCTGTTCATCTTCCGTCAGAATATATGTGATAAAAGAAGGGCGCAGGGCAACCCGGCTGATTTCTACAACATCGATTCCGATCATGTCTTTATTATGGCATCAATTCCCTTTTCTTGCACGGTTATGGCGGATTGGGTAAAATGGATGCGGTGACTGATATGAGTGAAAAAGATAAGAAAAAGAAGAAGCTTTCCAGAAGCGGAAAGGTGATTCTTGATATATTGCTTGTTTGTGCAATTGGAACTGCTGCTTTTTCCGGTTTTCAATTGATTACGATCTGGAACAACTACCGGGCCGCAAGAGAGACTTATGACAAAGTGCGCCAAGCTGCCATAAAGGAAACAGCTGATCCGCAGGCATCTGCAGATCCTTATGATCCGGGCATCGATTGGGATGCTTTGAAGGCTATCAATCCTGATATGGCCGGATGGATCAGATTGGATGGGACGGTTGTGGATTATCCTTTTGTGTATGCCAGTGATGATGAATATTATCTCGAGCATCTTTTTGACGGGACGGTAAAGCATTCCGGTACTGTTTTTGTGGATGCAGATAATCAGCAGAACTTTCAGGACAAAAACACCCTTCTTTATGCCCATAACATGAAAGATGGGTCCATGTTTGCGAGCATTTCCGAATACAAGAATCAGGATTTCTACAACGAACACAAGATCATTAAAATATGGACACCGGATGCATATTATGAACTGCATCCTCTCGGCGGTATTATTACGGACGGGTGGGATACGTATGTGCAGACAACCTTCGCTTCCGATGATGCGTTTATGGATTATGTAAATTATTTTGTGTCCAATTCAACATTCAAATCAGAAGACAGTGTCAGTGCAGAAGACCAGACGGTAGTTCTTTCTACCTGCAATTATCATAAAAATAACGGCAGATATGCTCTGCTGTGCAAATTGGTGAAGGTACATGAGTTCAGTAAATAATAAGAAGCGGGTCGTTTCCGCCAGGTTTTACTGGCTGATTCTTCTGCTTTGTGCAATTGTTTTTTATATTACTTTTTTCCGGATTCAGATTTTTCCAATCAGGTGGAAGTTATTGACAGGCCTGGTATTGGCATTGGTACTGCTGATTACCTTGTTTTTGAATGTGCATACAAGCTACCGCAATGTATTTACCAAGTTTGTGAATATCTTTTTGTCTTTGTGTCTCATCGGTGCTTCCGTTTTATTGCCCTATGAACTTGACAAGGTCGGTGCTTTGTTTGATGCAGTGGTTGGTGAAAAGGCAGTTGTCAATGTATATCGGATGAGCAATGCCTACATGAGCGCGCATCAATTCAGTAATATTTATCAATATGAGATGGACGGGGATCGGGCAGTTCTGTCTTCTTTGCGGGAGGCAGAATTCATTACTTCTCTTTCGGCAGATCGGGAAAATGCCCAATATGGTCTTGCCCAATTGAAGGATGCTTTCAATGATAACGTAAGTTATACGGATTATGACAATCTCATGGAAGCAGCTGATGCCTTGTACAACCATAAAGGAGATTTTCTGATCATGGGGGAAGCGGATGAATCGGTTCTGGAAGACATGGGATATGATACGTTCAGCCTTGATACGGTCAAGGTCGCAAGCTTTACCCGCAATGTTACCAGCAGAATCGTTTCACAGGCATCTTTGACAGAACAGCCGTTTACGATTTTCATCGGCGGCAATGATGAAGAAGGCCAGCTGTCTCTGGAAGGCAGGACTGACGTTGATATGCTTGTTTCCGTCAATCCGAAGAGTCATCAGGCTGCCATCATCAGTATGCCGCGTGATGCCTATATTCCAAATCCATACTATGGCGGCAAAAAAGACAAGCTGACTCATTTCGGTCTGAAAGGAATCGATAATACACTGGAAGGATTAGGTGATTATCTGGACGTTAAGATCGATAATTACGTGATTGTCAATTTTACTACCTACATGAATATCATCAATGCAGTAGGCGGGGTGGATGTCGATAATCCATATGAATTCACGTATACGTATGAGCCTTACGATACTTTCCCTGAAGGACAGGTTCATCTGGAAGGCTATGCGGCATTAGAATATGTGCGTGAAAGAAAGAGTCTGGATGATGGGGATTTCGGCCGTGCCTACCACCAGCAGCTGGTCATGAAAGCTCTGATTAACAAGATTACTTCACCGCAAGGCATTGTTCATTTCAATGACATTCTGGACAGCATCAACGGCAATATCATGACCAATTTATCGAGTGATGCCATCTATGGTCTGGCTCAGAAACAACTGAGTCAGAAAATTTCCTGGAATCTGGTCAATTATCATGTGATTGGTGATTCAGATATGGCTGAGCCGGCATCCATGCCTGGTCAGTACGCATCTGTTGTCTATCCGTATGACAACCAGGTGGAGTTCTGCCGTCATGTGATTGATCAGGTGGAAGCCGGGGATATTCTTACCCAGGAAGAAATGCCGGAAGGCGAATATTATGAAAATAAGAAGGAAATCAATTGATTCCTTCTTTTTTCAATAGTTGACACAAACCACGCACAGACAGAAAATAAACACGGAACAAATATAGAAACAGGAGAAACAGAAATATGTATACAATCAAGGACCTCTATGATCTCGATCACACGCTTGCAAAGGATTATCTGAGTCAGTTCACGTACCCGTGGGAAGCTCTCAAGGGCATCAAGGATTTCATTCTTGAGCTTGGTGAGAAACTGCCGAAGGATGAATATACAGAAGTATCTGAACACGTATGGGTTCATAAGACAGCCCATGTCTTCCCGAGTGCTTATCTGGGTGCTCCATGCATTATCGGACCGAATACAGAAGTGCGGCATTGTGCCTTCATTCGTTCTTCTGCTTTGGTTGGCGCAGATTGTGTTGTCGGCAATTCCGTCGAATTGAAGAATGTCATTTTGTTTGATCATGTACAGACGCCTCATTATAACTATGTCGGTGATTCCATTCTCGGTTATTATTCTCATATGGGTGCCGGTTCCATCACTTCCAATGTCAAGAGTGACAAGAAACTGGTAGTTGTTCATGACAGAGTCAATCATGAAGATTTTGAAATCGGACTGAAGAAAATGGGTGCCATGCTGGGGGATCATGTCGAAGTCGGCTGTAATTCCGTATTGAACCCGGGTACTGTGATCGGCAGAAATTCCCGTGTTTATCCAACCTCCTGCGTCAGAGGTGTCGTACCTGAAAATTCCATCTGGAAGAATGACGGTACAATCGTAGAACAGAAATAATTCTGAAGAAATCAGGAAGTAAAGGACCAGGCCGCTGGTCCTTTTTGCATAGAAAAGAAGCGGCACTCAGAGAGTGCCATGCATGAATATATATCAGTTATGTCAGAATAATCAGAGAGCCTGGATCAATGCGTTCAGGTTTTCTTCTTTGGTCATGAAGGAAGTAACAAAGCGGACGGTCTGTTTTCCATCCTTTGCTTCTCCCCAGAGTTCAAAGCCGAAGTTCTTTCTGAGTTCTTCGATTTTTTCAACCGGAAGAATCGGAAATAACTGATTGGTTTCCGGTTCAAAGGCAAATGCATAGCCCTTGTCCTGCAAGGCTCTGGTCAGTTTTTCAGCACAGGCAATGGCATGTTCAGAGATTCTGAAGTATCTGTCTTCTTTGAAGAGTTCTTCAAACTGAATGCCGAGCAATCTGCCTTTGGCTAACATGCCGCCTTTCTGCTTGATGGAATAGCGGAAGTCCTTCTTGTATTTGTCATTGAGGATGACGACTGCTTCCCCGAATAAGGCACCGACTTTGGTGCCGCCGATGTAGAAGACATCACACAGATTGGCAATGTCCTGAATAGTCAGATCATTTTTCTTCGCGGCCAGAGCATAGCCGAGTCTGGCTCCGTCAATGAATAAAGGAATGTCATATTTCTTTGCGACAGCATACAGGTCTGTTAATTCTTTCTTTGAATACAAAGTGCCGGATTCCGTCGGGAAAGAGATATAGATGATGCCTGGCTGAACCGTGTGTTCCATGGTTTCAGAGTGAATGTGTTCTTCAATCAGGTTCTGTACCTGGGCGGCTGTGATTTTGCCGTTATTCGTAGGCAGGGTAAGACACTTGTGGCCCAGAGCTTCAATCGCACCGGTTTCATGAACGTTGATGTGACCGGAAACAGCACACACAGCTCCCTGGTAAGGACGCAGGATGGATGAGATAACAGTGACGTTTGCCTGGGTGCCGCCTTCCAGGAAGTGGACATCGGCGTCTTCTCTGCCGATTGCCTTCCGGATGAGGCTTGCGGCATTTTCACAATGCGGGTCAATCCCATAGCCGTTGGTTTGTTCCTCATTGGTTCTTGCAAGTGCTTCCAGAATTTCAGGAATGCAGCCTTCTGTATAGTCTGATGTAAAGTAGATCATCGTTTGCCTCCGTGTTTTATGATTTTGGTCTATAATATTTTAGCTTGAGGAGGTAGACATGAACAGCAGAAGAAATAAGAGTTTTGCAAGAGGCCTGGTGATGGCAATGCTGGGACTTGTGATGATCAGTATGGTGCTGTCCATTATTCGTATATGAAAAGATTTGGTTTTGATGAAATTTCAGCAGCAGCTGAAGTATTGAAAAATGACGGCGTGATTTCTGTCGCAACGGATACCGTATTCGGCGTCTGTGCAAGATATGATCATGAAGCAGCCCAGGAAAAACTGAGAGAGGTCAAAAACAGACCGCTGACCAAGGCTTTTCCTCTGATGTGTGCAGATGAAGCACAAATTAAAGAAGTTGCTTACGTAGATGAGAGAAGCGAAAAGCTGATCAGAGCCTTTATGCCAGGTCCGGTTACTTTGATTTTAAAGAAGAAGGAAGAAGTACCTGCCTATGTCAACGGGGGTATGGATACATTAGCGATCCGTATGGCAACCAGTGAGCAGTTACGGAAACTGATCGGGGCTGTAGGGTGTCCTGTTTTTATGACCAGTGCCAATCAGTCTGGTCAGCCGACCTGTACATCCCTTGATGAAATTGAAAAGAGCTGTCCTTTATTGGATGGCATGCTGGAAGGAAGTGTTTCCTTCGGCAAAGCCAGTACCATTATTGACTGCACAAAAGACCAGGTTGCAATCCTGAGACAAGGACCGGTCACTATGGAACAGATTCAGGCAGCCTTAAAGTAATAAAGGCAAAATATACAGCAGTGAAGATGAGCTCATTGCTGTATTTTATTATATGAAGGAGCAGTTTCATAGTTTATGCTTATACTATGCAATTTATGAGCGACTCATAAATTGATTAATATCTTATACTTAGTGTGCTGCCTGCATACCAGAACCCTACGCTGCTTTCAAAAAACCTCTTGACTGCTCCCTCAGGGGGCGGCTTATGGTTTAGCTGGAGGAGATGCTTATGTATATCAATGAAGCCGCAAAATTAACTGGAACAACGAAAAAAGCGATTGAATACTATTGTCAGAAAGGATTGCTTGATCCTGCAATATCAGAGAATGGGTACAAAT
>OMXQ01000084.1 GCA_900315065.1 uncultured Erysipelotrichaceae bacterium | reverse complement strand
CGCTTACCTCATTTACATATGTGAGTATAGCTGAAGGTCAGAGAAGGGCTGTACGTTCCAAGGTACAACGCCAACACTTAGCTAGAAAAGAGCGATAATAAATAGTAACAGGAGCTTTATTCATGAAGAAAAAAAGAATTCTCTGTCTGGTGCTTGCATTGATGCTTTGCGGCTGCGGGAAAAAAGCACAGCCGTCTGTTTCTGCCCCGTCACCATCGTCATCTGCTTCACCAGAGGTACAGTATGAAGATATTCCGGTTGATTTTGCCTTCCTGCAGGCGCAGCATCCGGATATTATCGGCTGGATTACAGTCGGGGGTACTTCCATCAATGATGTGATTGCCCAGTCGGAAGAAGATGATTTTTATCTGCGGCATGATCTTGACGGCAATTATTCAGTGCCGGGAACCTATTATATAAACAAAGAACACAAGAAGGACTTTTCTACTAACGGAACTGTCATCTACGGACATCATCTGACCGATGGCAGCAGATTTTCTGATCTGGAAAAATATGATGATGAGGAATTTCTGAAGAATAATCGTGAGATTACTATCTATACGCCGGACAGAGTTAAGAAATATCAGATCTTTTCTGCTGTGATCTTCAGTGACGTTTATATTCCGGATGCTTATGATTTTTCAAACTGGGATGAAACACAGAAGTATCTGCAGGATATCAAAGCCAGTACAGATTCAAGGTCTCATACCCTTGATGATGTTACGATCACCCAGGAATCCAGCCTGCTTATCTTAAGTACCTGTGAGTATGCATATCCGCCGACTGAAAAGAGACGTATCATTACAGCCGTACAGGTTTCCGATAAGCAAGGCAGGTACAAGGCTTCATAGTCATATATTTTCTCGTAACATGTCCACCATGGGCATGTTATTTTTCTCTGTCTGCTGAAGAAAAAGACATTCTTCAAAGAGAATGTCTCACGCACTTTTTGTAAGTGACAGTTTCATTATCCGGTACGGATTCTGTCAGCCATACAGAACCGCCGATCACGCAGTTGTTGCCGATCCTTGTGGTACCGCCGAGAATTGTTGCATTGGCATAAATAACGACGTTGTTGCCGATATCCGGATGGCGCTTGCCGCTTTTGACAGGATAGCCGTTCTCATCGAGTTCAAAGAACTTGGCACCGATGGTAACGCCCTGGTAAATTTTGACGTCGTGTCCTATGGTGGCAGTTTCTCCAATAACGATACCGGTTCCGTGGTCAATGCAGAAGGATTGGCCGATTTCAGCACCCGGGTTGATATCAATGCCGGTTTTTTCATGCGCAAATTCGGTCATGATCCTGCAGACATGCGGGATCTTCATCTTGTAGAGAATATGGGCAATACGATAAATAGTGATGGCATAGAAACCAGGATAGCAGAGGATGATTTCACCTTTGCTTTTGGCCGCCGGGTCACCGTTATAGATTGCCTGGATATCTGTCAGCAGGATCCGCTTGGTATCAATCAGTTCATTGAAGAATGCATCAATGTACTGGTCTGCTTTTTCATCACATCTGTTTTCATAGCAGAGGGCAGATTCAATTTCCTTCTTCAGATCATTTCTGGCTTTGATATAAGCTTCTTCCGGGTACATATTGTGGTAGGAATAGTAATCAGGGAAGAGAATGACCTGGATGCATTTGATAATGGAAATGATTCGGGTGCGGTCTGGAATAGTATGTTTTACAGCTAAATCAGGATCATTGATTTTGTTCAGTTTTTCAAGATATGCATTGCTCATAGGCTAGTCTCCGAATAATTTTGTGGAAAGATAACGGTCGCCGGAATCAGGCATAACAGCGACAATCATCTTGCCGGCGTTTTCTTTTCTCTGGGCCAGACGGATTGCACCTGCAAGAGCAGCTCCGGAAGAGATGCCAGTCAGAATGCCTTCTTTTCTTCCGATCATGGCCCCGTATTGATATGCTTCTTTATCCGTAATGCGGAGAACTTCATCATAGATGGTTCTGTCCAGTACTTCCGGAATGAAATTGGCACCAATGCCCTGGATGCCGTGAGGTCCGGCATGGTCACCGGAAAGAAGGGCATCTGTATCCGGTTCAAGGGCAATGACCTTGATGTCCGGATTGTGTTCCTTCAGGTATTTTCCAGTGCCTGTCAATGTACCGCCGGTACCAACGCCTGCCGCAAAGATGTCGACTTTGCCGTCTGTGTCCTGCCAGATTTCCGGACCGGTTGTTTCATAGTGGGCTTTCCAGTTGGAAGGATTGACAAACTGGCCGGCAACCCAGCTGTCCGGAATTTTTACAGCAAGTTCATTGACCAGATCAACTGCTCCCTGCATGCCTTTCTTACCATCGGACAGGACAACTTCAGCACCATATGCACGCATGAGTTTTCTTCTTTCTTCAGACATGGTATCCGGCATAACGATGATGACTTTATAGCCTTTAGCAGTTGCAACAGCAGAAAGACCGATGCCGGTGTTGCCGGAAGTTTCTTCTATAATTGTGGACCCAGGTTTCAGAAGTCCTTTTTCTTCTGCATCTTCGATCATTTTCCGGGCAATTCTGTCCTTGGCAGATCCGGTAGCGTTGAAACACTCCATCTTGCCGATGATTCTGGCAGACAAGTTGAGTTCTTTTTCAATATGGGTAAATTCAAGCAATGGTGTATGACCGATCAGTTCTTCCATACTTGTATGAATAGCAGACATAGTATATTACCTCGTTTCTTTAATCCATATTATATTAAAAATGCAGACAGAATGCAGGGGTTCTGTTCTTTCCGCACTAAAGCAATGATCTGAGAAAGTGATACCTCTATAATGATGAATGACCGGCAGGAAAGAAGAGGTCATTGAAGATTCTCACTTTCGGATGCAGAGACAGATGTTCTGTTATTGCGTTTCATTTGTGTGTGGCGGATGATTTGCATATAATCTAACTATGACAAGTACATCACAATTTACAGCCAGAATGCGGGAAAACAAGGACTTTTCCATGAAGGAAAAGCTTGGCATTGTCTATCGTCTCAGCATGCCGGGCATTCTTGCACAAATATCGGAAATTATCATGCAGTATATCGATGCCGCCATGGTTGGAACGCTTGGTGCTGCAGCATCTGCTTCCATTGGTCTGGTATCCTCTTCTACCTGGCTTTTCGGGGGCCTGATCATGGCAGCTGCTTCCGGTTTTTCCGTACAGGTGGCGCATGCTTCGGGAGCAGGCGATCACCATTTATCCAGAATGATTTTCAAGCAGTCTCTGCTGGCCAGTTTTCTTTACAGCCTGATTGTGGCAGCATTGGGAAGCTGTCTTGCGTTTGTATTGCCGCAATGGCTTGGGGCAGAAGAAGCCATCTGGTATGATGCCAGGATGTATTTTCTTTTCTTCTCCTTGTTTCTGCCAGTCAGAATGATCAATAATTTATGCATGAATATGCTGCAGTGTGCAGGCAATATGAAAGTGCCTTCTATCTGTGCGTCTTTCATGTGTCTGATGGATGTGGTGTTTAATTTCCTGCTGATCTTTCCTTCAAGAAGTGTTTCATTCGGTTCATTTTCCATGTATGTATATGGAGCCGGCTTAGGAGTTACCGGTGCGCAGTTAGGAACATCGTTTGCCTTTGTCTGCAGCATGGTGATACTTCTTTTCTATGCGATCAGAAAGGAAGATGCGTTGAAGCTGACCGGCAATCATGATTCCTGGCTTGTCCGCAAAGACATTCTGAAGCGGGCGTTTGAAATCGGCGGACCGCTTGCTATGGAACAAAGTGCTACGACGGGCGCCCAGGTAGTTTCTACAAAAATTGTCGCACCGCTTGGAACTATTGCAATCGCAGCCAATAGTTTTGCCGTGACTGCTGAAAGCATCTGCTATATGCCTGGATACGGCATCGGTTCTGCCGCAACTACCATGGTTGGTCAGGCAATCGGGGCAAAGCGGAAAGATCTGGCAAGATCTTTTGCCTGGCTGACTACCGGAGTTGGTATTCTTGTGCAGTCCCTGATGGGGGTATTGATGTATTTCCTGTGTCCGTTTGTTTTTTCCTTTCTGACGCCGGTTGCGGAAGTACAGGAACTTGGCATTCATGTATTGAGAATTGAGTTATTTGCGGAAGCCTTGTTTGCGGCCAGCATTGTTGCGACCGGTGCCTTAAGAGGTGCCGGAGATACCTTCGTGCCAGGACTGCTGAATCTCGTCAGTATATGGGGCGTACGCATTACCATGGCATATTTCCTGTCAAAGATCATGGGTCTGACGGGTGTCTGGATTGCGATGGCAGTTGAGTTAAGCTGCCGGGGAGTCCTGCTTTTGATCAGGCTGAAACAGGAAAAGTGGCTGAAGAAAATCGCATGAGAAGGCTGATGCCTTCTTTTTATTCTGGTTGAAAACTATGCAGATTGTAATAAAATTGTAAAACACATAGAAGTTAACCGCTGCCTGAAGACAGCGTTTTCTTCAGGAACAGGGGGAATCAGATGGCAAAGACAAGAACCAGAGATATGACATCAGGACCAATCGCAAAGCAGATTGTCTTATTTGCGCTGCCGTTAATGCTGGGCAATATTTTTCAGATGCTTTATAACACAGTGGATTCCGTGGTTGTCGGCAAGTTTGTCGGCACCCAGGCTTTAGCTGCGATCGGCAATACAACCCTGATAACCAACATGGCAGTTTTCTTTTTCAACGGCTTTGCAATCGGAGCAGGTGTCGTTGTCGGCAGATTCTTCGGTGCCAGAAAGCTGGATGATCTGCACCGGGCAGTTGAAACCATTTTTTCTGTTACTTTTATTCTTGGTGTGGTGTTTACCATTGCCGGCTATTTCGGACAGAATTTTCTGCTGCGCATGATGAGTACGCCGGATGATGTCTTCCCGCAGGCTGAAACTTACCTGAAGATATATTTCCTCGGGGTAGCAGGTCTTCTGATTTATAACATCGGTGCCGGAATTCTGCAGGCAGTTGGTGATTCCACCCGGCCTTTGTATTTTCTGATCCTGACCAGTCTGCTCAATATTGTTCTGGATCTTGTTTTTGTTGTCGTTTTCAAATGGGGCATTGCCGGAGCAGCCTGGGCAACCATTTTCTCTCAGTTTGTTTCCGCAGCGGCGGTTATGATTTTGTTAATCAGAACAAAAGATATTTATCGCTTCCGCTTCAGAGACATGACAATTGACAAAGATATTCTGAAGGAAATTCTTTCGATCGGTCTGCCGGCTGCAGTGCAGTCTTCCATTACAGCTTTTTCCAATATATTTGTCCAGGCATATGTCAATTATTTCGGGTCTGTGATCATGGCAGGGTGGGCTGCCTATAACAAGCTTAATCAGTTTGTGATGCTGCCGATGCAGACGATGGCAATGGCAGCTACAACCTTTGTTTCCCAGAATATGGGGGCTGAGAATCCCATGCGTGCAAACAAAGGAACCAGAACTTCTCTGATTATCACGGAATTATTTACTTTCTGTGTCATTACTGTCGTTGTCCTGCTTGCACCGTACGCGACCAGTATGTTTACCAACGATCCGGCAGTCATTCAATATGGCTCTGATTTTCTGAGACTCAATATGTATTTCCTTTTATTCAACTGCATCAATCATGTTCTGGCTGGTGCCTTAAGAGGCAGAGGAGATTCAAGAGCTCCGATGATGATCATGTTGTTGTGTTTCGTTGCCTTGCGTCAGGTATATCTCTTTGTCATGACCCGTTTCATTTCCAATACCTATCTGACCGTTGCCTTCGGTTATCCGATGGGGTGGATGAGCTGCTGTGTCATTGAGCTGCTGTATTATTATTTCCATTGGAGTAAGAAAGAAAAGGCGCTTACAAAAGATAAAACTGAAACCGAATAAAGTAAAAAACGTCTGTATGAATGAATATACAGACGTTTTCAATTGCTTCATAATTATTTCAGAATTTCAATCAGCTGTTCGGCAGTAGCAGACTGCTCAACATAAGCAGGATAGTCAGCGCAGGTAACAGTACCGTCTTTCGTTATGGCGAAGGTTGCCGGCAGCTGGGTTTCAATGCCTTCATAGTCACCGTGTGTATAACCGAGCTTCTTAACTTTCAATGCCTTGGCTGGAACACCAGGACCAGCGATGTCTTTCATTTCTTTACCAGCCTGGATTTCAAATTCTTTGTAGAGTTTCATTTCCGGATCGCAGATGATTGTAAACGGAAAGGTGTGTCCTTCAAGTTTTTCCTTCAGCCTGGCAGGATCGGACTGCAGGACAACCAGGAACTGGCCGCCGTGCGCAGTGATTTCAGAATAGTGCGTTTCATATTCATGCATGTCCAGCTGGCAGAACGGGCAGCCGTAGTAGCGTAAGAAGACAAGGGCTGTCTTGTCAGCTTTGGCAAGGGTGTCATAAATATGAAGACCGGATTCATACACAGTTGCATAATCGAATGCAGGTAATTTTGAACCAACAGTAAGTTTTGTCATAGTCTGTTCTCCTCTGCCTTATTTTAGCACGATCAGCACACAGAAAAAGGATGACAGTCTGACTGCCATCCTCTTTGAAACAGATTGAATTTTCTTATTGATTACTTCATCAGGGACAGGAACATAGCCTTGATGTCTTCAACCGTAACAGGTCTCGGGTTGCCTGGTGTGCATGCATCCTTGAGGGCATCAGCACTCAGTGCATCAACATCTTCAGCCGGGATAACATCCTTGAGGCTCATCTTGATGCCGACATCTTCGCCAAGCTTTCTGACGGCAGCGACAGCTTCTTCACGTACCTTTTCGAGATCGCCTGTGTATGCATCTTCAACATCAAATGCGGCAGCGATGTCTCTGTACTTTTCACCTGTGTAGTCCTTGTTGTATTCCATTGTTGTCGGAAGCAGAGTTGCACAAGCCTTGCCATGCGGCATTCCATAATAAGCGGACAGTGTGTGAGCCATGCCGTGGTCAATACCAAGGCCTACATTGGAGAAGCCCATGCCGGCGATGTACTGTGCAAGAGCCATCTGCTTTCTGCCTTCCGGTTCATTCTTAACTGCACCTCTGAGGTTCTTGGCGATCAGCTGGATTGCCTTGATGTGGAACATATCAGAGAGTTCCCATGCACCGGCTGTGATATAGCCTTCGATAGCGTGGGTCAGAGCATCCATACCTGTAGCAGCTGTCAGGCCGGCAGGCATAGAGGACATCATATCCGGATCAACGAATGCGACAACCGGAATATCATGAGGGTCAACGCAGACGAACTTTCTCTTGTTCTGCTTATCAGTGATGACGTAGTTGATGGTAACTTCAGCAGCTGTACCTGCAGTTGTAGGAACAGCGAGGATTGGTGCACATGGTACAGTGTCTGTAACAGCGCCTTCGAGAGATCTTACATCAGCGTGCTGCGGATTTGTAATGATAATGCCGACAGCCTTTGCTGTATCCATGGAAGAGCCGCCGCCGATTGCGATGATTGCATCTGCATTGTTAGCCTTGAATGCTTCAACACCAGCGAGGACGTTTTCAATTGTAGGGTTCGGCTGAATGTCAGAGAACAGTGTGTAAGCAATGCCTGCTTCATCAAGAAGGTCTGTTACCTTCTTTGTGACACCGAACTTTACAAGATCCGGGTCGGAAGCGACCAGAACATGCTTGAAGTGTCTTCTCTGAACTTCACCTGGAATTTCCTTGATGGCACCTGCGCCATGATAGGATGTTTCGTTTAAAACAAATCTGTTAGCCATAGTATTATTTGTTCTCCTTTTCTGACTAGTTATTATTTTAATTATTTGTAAATGAAGATGTCGGAAAAAGAAGTAAAATATTTACGCTATGTTCGAGCTAAGTGTTGGTCCCGGTATCTGAATTAGTCTCCGCAAATATGCCATAGTGGTATTCCTCGTAGGCCGTGCGGAGATCTAT
>OMXQ01000131.1 GCA_900315065.1 uncultured Erysipelotrichaceae bacterium | reverse complement strand
CTTGGATGAGGCAACTTCCCCCATCTTTTTAAGCCAATAACAAGTATGCGGGATGATCCTCGAACACACAAGTTAATGGAGGGCTTTTACATATTGTCTAAAATGCTTGGTGAAGAAGCCTGGAAACTGAATATCGCCCAGCTTGTTTATCAACAGACCAAAGCTGTTCTTCCCCGCAACCTGCATCGCTATCAGCCAGGTGAAAAATATCTGGAAGACTATGGATTAGATCAGAAAGAGATTGCCGGCCTGCAGGCATTGCTTTCCATGTCGGGCGATCAGGCAGAGCGTATATTCTCAATGCTGGATATAATGGATGTTTTCAATTCCGGCGAAGGTGAAGAAGAAAAGGAAACAGATGAAACGCCGCAGATCGATATCAGTCAATTGAAAAAAGAAATTTCCGAGCTGAAGCACAGGAACCATACCCTTGAACAGAAACTCCAGAAGATGAATCTGGAAGCAGAAGAAAACAAACGCAGTCAGGCGGAAGAACAAAAGGAACTGACAAGTCTGAGGGAAGCAGTATTTGCTTTGCATCAGGAAGAAGAGGAAAGCCCGGAAGAAACAATTGCTTTTCCTTATGAAGTAAAGAAGAAGACATTGGTTTTCGGAGGTCATCCTTCTTTTATCAGCGGCATGCAGAAACTGCTGACCGGAAAGATTACTTTTATCGATACCAACAAAGGCTTTACTGCTTCTATTATCAAAGATGCAGATGTGATCTTCCTGCAGACCAATGCCATGTCCCATTCCGCATATTACCGGATCATGCATGAAGCAAGAAGGTGTGAGAATCATCTGGAATATTTTGTAGCAGCCGGCTTGAAGAGCTGTGCCGGGCAGGTCATCAAAGCTGACCAGGCATGAAAAAAGAGATTCCGCAGAATCTCTTCAGATCAGATTGAAGTGCTTCATGGCATATTCAATGCCGTCTTCATCAATATTTTTTGTGATGAAGCCGGCTTTTTCTTTGACTTCATCAAAGGCATTGCCCATGGCTATACCGGTATTGCACATTTCGATCATTTCCAGATCATTGGAAGAATCCCCGAAACCATAGGTATCTTTCATGTCTGCACCCAGCATTGCGATGAGTTTCTGAATGCCGGTGCCTTTATTGACATCTTTCCGGGTGATTTCACCAGACCGTTTTCCTTCGGCAATATTATAGCCGGCCGTACTTGCTAATTTCAGCTGCGGGTCCATGACTTTGAGAAAGTCATCCATGATTTCCTCATTGGCAAAGCCGATATCAATTTTGAGAATTTCCTGATCACGGTAGGAAGTAAAAGGGGCTGCACCGAATGCTTCCATCTTTTCTTCAAATGTCTTATATCTTGGATCATAGAAGACGCTTTTGCGGATGTGGTCGATCATGGCATCATTCATCAGCGAAATCCAGGAACTCATCAGAGAATACGTGCCTTCTCTTTTCTCTGCTTCATAAACCGTTCTGGAACAGACTGCATGCGGAATCGGATCGGTCCGGATAACTTTTCCGTCCATATAAATGCCGCCGCCGTTGCAGTAAATTACCCCGTCCATTTCCAGTTCTTTGATACTGCTCAAAGAAGCCAGGTGTCTGCCTGTACAAAGGAAACACTTGTTGCCTTGTCTGCGGGTTTCTTCAATCGCTTTTTTTGCGCTTGGAATCAGGCCTGAGTTATGGGAGACCAAAGTGCCGTCAATGTCAAAAAATAAATACTTCATAATTGGATTGCCTTTTCAAAACAAGGCCATTATAACAGGGAAGAGGAAAAAAGGAGACAAGCTCTTGTAAATTATCCGTATTACCATGATCAGAAAGCAGCAGAGCAGTATGTTCATTTGTAAAATTTCTGCTTGTTTTTTGTCAGCTGCTTTTTACACAAATTTTCTTTGAAGACCATTGGACTAAGAACTATGATGTATCCGGAGGAAATTCAATGACAGAAGAAAACAAATATCCTTTATTCCATAAACTGCAGAATGATCATGCAGTGCACGTATATATTGAAGAACAGAACGTATCCATGAAGGCCTTGCACTATACTGAGCATTGTTTTGCCCATGTCGGCATGGTTACGCAGAGAACGGAAGAAATTCTGACAACCCTGAAGGCAGATGAACATACAATTGATATCGCTTTGTGTGCCTGCTGGCTTCATGATATCGGCAACATCGTCAACCGGGTTGATCATTCCCAGACCGGTGCCCTGATGGCTTTCCAGATTCTCAACCGGCTTGGCTTTGAAGCGGAAGACATTGCACCGATTATCTGTGCAATCGGAAATCATGATGAAGGCAACGGGGTTCCGGTATCCACAATTTCAGCTGCTTAGATTCTGGCAGATAAGTCAGATGTCCGCCGAAGCAGAGTCCAGGAACCGGATCACCACAAGTTCGATATACATGACAGAGTCAATTACTCCGTCACGGAATCAAGACTAGTCATCAATGCCGGTCATACAGATATCGATCTTGAATTGAAGTTGGACACAAGATTCTCTGAAATGGGAGAATTCCTGGAAATCTTTATGGAAAGAATGCTGCTTTGCAGCAAGGCAGCGGAGTTTCTCGGCATGAAGTTTCATCTGATTATCAATGATCAGAGATTGCTGTAATACATGATGTGCATAGCATCATGTTTTTATTATGCATACTTGAAAAGAAGGAATTTGTGTATAATCCGGAGTTCGACAGTTACGAAATAGTAAAAAGAGGCTAAAGTCCGTTGTTATGGGATTTTAGCCTCTTTTAATTTCTTCAGAATTTTGTAGTATGGATTTTCTAAGAAGAAATTTTTTTGATTATTTTATTCAGGGCTTTCGGCTGATAGTATTGGTGATCTAACGGAAGGTCCGGATACAGCTTGCACAGGGTATCTACGAGGTCGCTGCTTTCGTATAACGCCTGGAGATATACGCCTTCCTGGCCTGCCAGGTTCATTGCCTGCAGCGTTTCTATAATCTGGCGGGCAGTGAAGTGAACTCCCTGTTTGTCCAGCGTGGCTTCCATCAGCCGCTCGATTAATAGTGCTGTATAGCAGATCAGAAAGTGTGCTTTGATCCGCGGCTCCAGACGGTGATAGACAGGTCTGGCATCG
>OMXQ01000087.1 GCA_900315065.1 uncultured Erysipelotrichaceae bacterium | reverse complement strand
GTTATCCAGGCAGCTATTATTGTATACGATAACGCAAACAGATCAACCCAAAATAAAAAGATGGCACTTTAATAGAGCCATCTGTAAGATTTAATTCCGGTTTATTTTTCCGCTTTTAGAACTGGAATTTAACTTTTCACTTGAGCCTTTTTGTTTCCTATTATTTATGAGACCCCTTACATTTCTGCATGCATGTTTTTTTGTTCTTGTTTGTTTTCCATTATATACAAAAGACTGGTTTCCCAGTCTCTTGTTTATTTTAGTTGTATTCCTTTTCTATTTATTTCTTTTCCAGACTGGCCTTGGTATCGCCTTTGAAGTCTTTATCAATGCCCATCTTTTTTCTTTCGGCTTCTGTATACATAAAGCCAGGTAGTCTTCTGCCAGCTTTGAGCCAGTCACGGTATTCTGCAATTGCCGCAAAGATCACGTCACCTGAAGAATTGAGCATAGTTTCTACAGAGTCCTGTACAGCCCCGATGATAAAGCCGACAGAGACTACCTGCATGGCTATATCATTCGAGATGCCGAATAAAGAACAAGCCATTGGGATTAATAACAAGGAACCGCCGGTTACACCGGATGCGCCGCACGCAGCCAAGGTAGCGACAACACTAAGTACAATGGCTGTACCGAAGTCAACAGGGATGCCGAGTGTATGGGCGCAAGCAAGAGTCAGGACGGCAATGGTAATCGCTGCACCGTCCATGTTAATGGTCGCACCTAAGGGAATAGATACAGAATATAATTCAGGGTCCAGGCCGAGTTTAGCACAAAGGGCAATATTGATCGGAATGTTGGCAGCAGAGCTTCTGGTAAAGAAAGCAGTCAGGCCGCTTTCTTTCATGCACTTGAAGATCAGCGGATACGGGTTTCTTTTCAGGTGAATCCAGGCAATGATGCCGTTGACGATCAGGGATTCAAAGAGCATGCATCCGACTAAAAGAGCGAGTACTTTTCCGTATGTAGTAAATATTCCCAGGCCGTTAGTGCATACCGTATTGAAGACCAGGCCGCAGATGCCGAATGGGGCAAGATTAATGATCCATCTGACAATCTGGGAAATAGAGTCAGCTACATTTTTCATGAAAGTTTTGCCGGATTCAGAAGCAAATCTTTTCATGGCAAAGCCGAACATAGCTGCCCAGAAAAGAATGCCGATATAGTTTGCATTAGTTAACGCAGCAAATGGGTTTTCTACTAACTTAAGCAATAAGTTGCGAATGACTTCTCCCAATCCCTGGGGAACGGATTCTGCCTGAGCAGCCTGATCCAGGATCAGTGTCTGCGGGAAGAGGAAGCTTCCGCATACAGAAACAAAAGCAGCCATGAAGGTTGTAAACATATAGAGGAAAAGGACATTGCCGAATCTTCAGTCAAGTCTGCTGGAAGACTGGGCAAGCGCTGAACTGACTAAGACAAAGACGAGAACTGGTGCGATTGCTTTCAGGCCGCCGACAAACAGGTCTCCCATGATCAGCAGCCATGTCATGTTTTCAGGAACGCCTGTGTCAGTGATATCCGGTACCTGCATCCTTACAATGAGTGCAATGGAAGCACCGATGATAATGCCAATGAGAATACGAAGGATCAGGCTTGTGCTTGTGTATTTGCGAACAGCCTTTTTAAGTACAGCAATGATGTCCATATATTTTCATTCTCCCTTGTTGTAATCACGCAGATTATACATGGATTCCTTTGTGAGAAAAGTATAAGAAATAGATTTTTTCTATTTATTTGAAACAAACAAGGGGATACATGAAAATACTTTCAGACTACATCAAGGAAAGCAGAGAAAATACCAGTGTTGATTCTTTATCTGAGCATACATTTGATATCGCTGCAATGTACAAATTTATCAATAATATTCAGATGATTGGAGAACAATAGAAAATATTGTTTTGTATCTGAATTTAACAGGTGCATTATTTTTCTGATAACTCTGTGCCTGTGTATAAAGCATTGTGTATTGTGAATCAACCTGCAGGCATGTTGTTCGAAAATGGTCTATGAAACAAGGGATTATAAGATTGTTACTGCAATCTGCCTACTCACCATATGTTTCAAGAACATATTGTTCAAAGAATGGCAAAGTAATGTATACCCAGCCGTGTTCGCTTCCGTCTAAAAGACCCGCAGTAATAAGCCGCCTGCGATATTGATTGAATGTATTTCCGGATTCGGAAATTTTTTCCCTGACAACCTGTACCTTTGCTTTCCCATTGTTTTTATCAGCAATATTACAGATTGCCATCATTATTTCTTTGTCCTTATTGGATAGTTCTGACCAGATTTTGTCATAAGCCATTTCTGCCAGATATATCTTTGTCTGTGGGAGTGCTTTCTGATAATTCCCATTATTTTCCCATGTATAGTGTCCTAATACCTGAAAGGCAAAAGAATAGCCTCTGGTCATTCTGGCCATATTTCTGGCATCTTCTCTTTCAAGATTAAATTCCTGCTGATATTGGTCTGCCATTGCAGTTACATTCAGAGGTGTCATCATAATTTTCGGACATCTATATAAAAAAGTTAGGTTATTCTCGTCCTGCAGATTCTGAATATTTTGTGATAGTCCTGTCATCAGAAGATAAACCGGCAGATCATGGCGGATATAGTTCTGGAATCTGCTGGCAAAGAACTTCATCTCTTTCGTTGCTGCAACATCATCAATTGTAATCAGAAGTTTCTGTCCTTTTTTCTTCATTCCCTGTAATATTGTTTCCAATTGAATTTCCGGACTTTTCTCTGATTTCTCACCACCAACGCTGACACCAATGCCAAACAATGAAAGATTCACTTTTGTTTCTTTGAGAACCTGCAGTAATCCTTCGTCTGATAATAATTTTTCTACAATTCCAGAAATAATATTTCCACTTGGATCCACATCTACAGATTTCCAACCATGATTGCTGGAGATGTCTTTTTCAACTGCGGTAAGCATGACTGTTTTTCCAGAACCATGGACGCCGGTAAATATATATGCGTGGCTTTCGGGGCTCCCGTTCAAAAAAGCATTTAACACAACTTCAGTTTGTCTGGAACGATCCATATATACAGAAGGCACCTGTCTGAAAAATAGATTATACGGATTTGTCTTCATTTTTCTGTTCTTCCGGTTTTATATTTCTTTACATTTCTATACATTTCTTTACATTTGGAGAGAGCAACGAAAATTATCACAGTCCTTTCTCTTGCCGGCACATATTTCGAATAATTTGCAGACCTATTCATTGAGCAAATCAATTTATCGCACTTATTATGTCTGATATTAAACCGGTATCTGCAATCTGCTATAAAAACTGATCAATTTTTCCTGATCACTGATATTCTTATGCGTTCAATTTTTCATTGATATAAACAGTTTTGTTCAGCCGACCTGCCATTCATCAATAATTCCTTTAGCAGAAGAAATGTTTATACCAATTTTCATGATCTTCTTATCGGATGCGCCGTACGGTTCAGCATAGCCTCTTTCTTCAATCTGCCGCAATGCTTCCTGAGCAGACTTGTCAACCTTAAACTCGAAGATATATACATACTGGTTATTTTCTACAACACAATCACTTCTGCCGCCAGCTGAATGAACTTCTGCTTTTACATATTGACCAAGGACTGCAAACACTGCATAGATGACATTACGCCATGCTTGTTCCTGCACAGGAGCTTTTCCTTCATAATATGGAATACTTGCCAGCAATGCCTTCAGCATCTTCATGAAAGCATCCGCATCACCATTTTCCAGATAACCGGTCATTCTTGCTGCACTGAAGGAATCATCGGGTGACTCAGTTTCAGGGCTGATTGCTGGAATCAATGATTCCAGATACCCGTATTTCACTTCATCATTTGGATAAGAAAGAGTATACTCATCAAATTTTGGGTTATAGCCTTTGATCGTAAGATAACCCGTTTGATAGTACAAAGGCACAAGATCCGGATTGTGCGCTCTATAATCGCTTAATCGTGCTTGTGTAGCACTGACACCTTCTGTAAAATCCTGTACTGCTTTATTAGATCTTCTTAGCTCTCTAAGAAGGAACGAAGGGGTCCCGGTTTCAAACCAATAACGTCCGAACCTTTTTTCAGCGAAACAATTCAGAAGACTGAAAGGATTGTACACGCCTTCTGCATCTATGCTGAAATGATATCCATCATACATCCTGGCCAGTTCATGGATAGCTGTCCCTTTGCTCATGTGCTGTGCTTCGGCTAAGGTTGTAATTTTCTCAGAGAAACTATGAAGAAGTTCTTCTTCAGTAATGCCGCAGATCGTTGCATATGCTGTAGACATGGAAATATCCCTCAGCTGATTCAAGTCAGAGAAAATGGAAACTTTACTGAACTTTGTAACACCAGTGAAAAGGACAAATTTCAGATACTGATCCTGGTCTTTAAGTATGCTGAAAAAGTTTTTGAAAAGCGCACGATTTGCTTCTTCCTGTTCATTATTAACATTCATTGTTTCAAGCAATGGCTTGTCATATTCATCCACAAGAATGACAATCTGCTTTCCTGTTTTTTGATAAACCTTCTTCAAGCAAGATCGAAATTGATTTGGCAGATCCAGATCGGGGTTTAAATCTATACCAAATGTCTGTGAAAAGTCTTCCATCATTGATCCAAGACTTTTCGCTAATCCATTCTTGTCTTGATAAGCACCTCCAGAAAGGCTGAATACCATGACGGGATAGGAAATCCATTGTTCATCGACCGGCTTGCTGTTTTCATACTTTGCAATAGCCAGTCCATTAAACAAATCCTTCTGTCCAAGGAAATATGCCGCAATTGTGGATATAAGAAGGCTCTTTCCAAATCTTCTCGGCCGGCTCAGAAAATACGATTTTCCCTCTGATACCATGTTCCAGATATATTCTGTCTTATCAACGTATGCATAATGATTCTTTCTCAGATCCTCAAATGACTGGATTCCGATTGGCAGTTTACGCATAGTTCTCACCTCGATTTCTATAATCTCTATTTAATAATTTTAGCATAGTGAGCAATAACATACTTAGAGTCAGAGAGTGCGCATTACAGGTAATTTGTATCGTACACAATGATCCCGGCCATGAAAGTATGCATAATACCCGCGAATCATTTGTTCCGTAATAAACGGGAACTGGATTCTTCCTCCCTGGTCAGATTCATAGAGAGAATTGTTCCTGGAAAGAGGAGAAAAAGCAACAGACTCAGGCGCATTGATCCCTTTTCGAGCAAGCATAGCTCTGAGCATTTTGTTTTCTTCCTGCAGGTTTCTGATAATGATGCGTTCGTCTTCCTTAGTATAGTCACCAGAGTTCATAGGCAGGGCTCCTGTTCATTGTGTCTCTGCACGCATGATCAAACTTCTTCAATGAAGTCAGAAATCTTTCTGATCATGGATGTAAGCTTCTCGTTCTTTTCAGTCAGAGAGCGAACCTGTGCCTGCAGGTCATTATTCTTTACTGTCAGATCTGCACATTCCTGCTTTGCCTGGAGAAACAATGCCTTGTACTTGTCAACTTCTTCCTGGTTGAGAGCAGGAACAGCTTCCTTCTTCTTTCTTCCTCTTTTGCCGGTTGGTACGATTTCACCTGTAGCAGGGTCTATCTTACCAATGCATTTGCGTACAGCACGGGATTGTCCTTTTTCAGGATCCCAGTAACTGGTGGATTCATAGACATAAGTTGTATCGGTGTCTGCGTGGTATTGTTTGATAATAGCCATATGTTTACTCCTTATGATCATTGGATTTTCTGAAAGAAAATTGTCTGTGTGCAAATCCTGCTGCTTATCTGATTATAAATGTATATCGTTCAAAGTATCACTTTTTTCAATATTCATGTGCATATGTCAGAGAGAGTGACCATAATTCTTGTTCTCATAATAATAAACAAAGGTAAATACACATTTGAGTATTTGAATAAATATTCAAATGTAAGCTGAAGAAAAATGAGATCAGGGTGGGTTTCCAAGCCTGATCTCATATCATAATTCCTATCCGGTTTCCTGATTTTTCAGAGAATTGAAGTATTCAGGGTTTATTCAGCAACGTGCCCTTTTGCTTTGATGACTTCTACGACAGAGTCAACATATTTTTCACAAGTATCATGGTCACCTGCTTCTACCATGACACGGATGAGCGGTTCTGTACCGGATTCACGGACAAGGATTCTGCCGGTGTCACCGAGTGCGTCTGCTACTTTCTGAACAGCAGCTTTGACATCAGGGTCGTTCTGTGCTTCCGGCTTACTCTTGACGCGTACGTTCTTGAGTACCTGAGGATAGAAGACAACCGGGGCAGCGAGTTCGCTCATTGGTTTTTCTTTTGCGAGCATGACTTCCATGAGTTTGATAGCAGTGAGGATGCCGTCACCGGTCGTGGCGTTTTCCAGGAAAATCGTGTGGCCGGATTGTTCACCGCCGATGCGGTAGTCATTGGTTTTCATATTCTCATAGACGTATTTGTCGCCGACCTTGGTTTTTTCGTATTCAATGCCGACTTTATCAAGGGCTTTGTAGAGGCCGAAGTTGGACATGACAGTTGTGACAACCTTGTTGCCGTTGAGTTTGCCTTGTTCTTTCATGTAGAGGCCGCAGATGTAGATTGTGTGGTCACCGGTAATGACATTGCCTTTTTCATCAACGCCAAGGCATCTGTCTGCATCTCCGTCAAAGGCAAAGCCGACGTTCAGTTTGTTATCAACAACGTATTTCTGCAGGTGTTCAATGTGAGTAGAGCCGCAGTCCTTGTTGACGTTGTATCCGTCCGGCTGGTTGTTGATGACGTATGTGTCTGCGCCAAGAGCATCAAAGACGCTTTTGGCAATCATCCAGGAAGCGCCATTAGCACAGTCCAGACCGATCTTAATGCCTCTGAAGCTGTATTTTGACATAGAGATCAGATAGCCCATGTAGCGGTTTCTTCCTTCTACATAGTCAACTGTACGGCCGATGTCTCTTGTAGCTGCAGGAATTTCAGTTTTTCCGTCAATGTAGTCTTCGATCTTGAGGATGGTTTCTTCATCCATCTTCTCACCATCAGAGTTGATGATTTTGATGCCGTTATCATAATAAGGGTTGTGTGAAGCAGTAATCATGATGCCGCAGTCAAAGTCATCTACTCTTGTGATATAAGAAACAGATGGTGTGGTTGTTACGTGCATGATGTATGCATCTGCGCCGGATGCCATAAGGCCCGTGCAGAGTGCATATTCAAACATATAGGAAGATCTTCTTGTGTCTTTGCCTATTACTACTTTTGCTTTTTTTCCTTTGTTTGCACCATAGTACCAGCCTAAGAAGCGTCCGATTTTTACAGCGTGATCATACGTCAGGTTTTTATTTGCTTCGCCTCTGAAGCCGTCTGTTCCAAAGTATTTACCCATTTGTTTTGTTTCTCCCTCATTTGTTTTCAACATTTATATTGTACATCTTCCACTGAATATTATCATCCGTGAAGTGTCTCAGCCTATAGGAGCATGTGTTTATTCCATGATAATGTCTCAAGTGTTGGAAAGGGAAAATGTCCCAGGCAGATACAGCCTGAAACTGACAGTTTTTATTGCCAGACTGGCTTCC
>OMXQ01000079.1 GCA_900315065.1 uncultured Erysipelotrichaceae bacterium | reverse complement strand
CTGCAGCTCCTGTTACCAGCCAGATTCTGTTCTTATTTTCTACATTTGTGTTTGTCATAATGTTCTCTCCTTTATTGATTACAACTGCATTGTAGGAAAGAAAATCATTACAAATGTTAAGGGATTGTTTCTGAAGTGTTATTTCGAAAAAAAAGCATTCCTTTTCAGGAATACTTCTGCTTAGCAGCCTTTTCTGCCGCTCTTGTGGTCCGCAATGGAACAGGCATCAGCTTTGCCATATTCTCTCAGACCCGCATCCGCCGGATCAATGGAAATGGTTCCATCTTCAAATACAAAAGCCGGAATACCAACGTCACCGGTCTTTTTGCAATTGTCAAAAACCGGACTGGTATCTCTCATTCTGGTAAAGGCGCTCATATTGCGGATGTTTTCACCGATGTTGATATATTCGAATTCATCCGTACGATCCTTGATCTGTTCATGGACATAGTCGCAATAAGGACATGTCGGCATGCCATATACTTTAATCATTTCTGTTGCCTCTGCTGTTTTCTTTCTGCAAATAAAAAGTGCTCCGCAGAACACCTTCTATCCTTCTTACTCTTCTTCCAGTCTCTTAACCAGAGCCAGCATAGCGGCAGCACTGTTAAAGTTAGCCGGTACAATTTCACTGGCCGGAATCGAAATGTCGTAGTTGTCATTCAATGTAGAAATGATCTGCAGGATATCAAAAGAATCCAGAATATGATCATCGATCAGTGTTGTGCAGTTTTCGAAATCTACATCTTCCTTGATGTCTTTCAATAAATCAATTAATTCTTCCATACTTACCTCTTTTTGTAACAATCCTATTTTACTTCAATCTGCGGTGTATTCAAGACACTGCTTTCCGTGAAGTCTCTGGCAACAATATAATCATTCTCCTTGTTTCTCAGAAGAATCTTCGGCATGGTTCTGCTTAAGAACAGATAAATGCCTTCGGTAACAGAATACGCACCGATGTTATTGAAAACAAGCAGGTCTCCTTCTGCTAATGGAGCGTCATATTGTCTTACCACAATATCATTGATGGAACACAAGGAACCGCAGATGCACCAGTTCTTTTCGGTTCCATTTCCATTTGTAAAGTGCTGGATGACAGGTGCATTCATGCCCATCATGGAACCATAGTAATTGATGTGGTTGATACCGCCGTCAATGATGGCATAATTCACCCCTTCTGCACTCTTCAGATCCATGACTTTGGAAATGTAGGAACCGCAATAGGTTGCATAGAATCTGCCCATTTCAATGGTCAGATCACAAACGGAGCCAAGATCTTCCAGTTCCTTCTGAATATTCTTCAAAGGCGCAAGCGTATCGGAATAGTCATCTTTGTCAAACATGGAAACACTCAGACCCGGTCCATATTCAACTCTTTCAATCTTCTTTCCATGTTGCGTTTCAATTTCTTTCAGCAGATCCTTCAGGAAAGCAAGTTCTCTTTCCTGCTTGCGGGTATTTTTTCTCTGGGTGCCGACAAAATAATGAATCCCGACGACTTCAGTATTGGGATAGAGTTCCGGATGATCAATAATCGAAAGCAATTCATCCTTTGCCATGCCGAATTGCGTGCAGGCATTGAGTCTTGGCAATACCGGGACAACCTTGTTCTGACGCACTGCTTCAGCAGAAATCAATCTCATGTGCTTGAGGGACTCGGCTGTGAAAACACCAACCCCATATGTCATGGCTTCTCTGATATCTTCTTCTGTCTTGTTCAGACCGGAATAGAGGATCATTTCAGCCGGTACATGGAGGCTTTCACAAATTGCCAGTTCCCCTGGGGAACATACTTCCAGCTTATCCACCAGCTTGACCATTTCCGGAATCAGGAATGGATTTGCCTTGATGGAATAGCACAGATGATACTTTCCGTTGGCAACTTTTCTCATTGCGGCAACTCTTTCACGCAAGGATTCGAGATCGAATACGAAGACAGGCGTTCCCTGTTCTCCGGCAATTTTTCTCAGTTCTTTTTCTTCCAGCATCAGGCAATGCCTCCCAGTTTCTTAAGTGCGTTACGATCAATCTTGCCGTTCTTGTTAAGCGGCATTTCTTCCAGTCTTTCCAGCTTGTTCGGTAACATGAACGGCGGCAGAACATCTCTCAGCTCCGTCAGAAGTTCTTTGGATTCTCTCTCGCCAGTATAGAAGAGAATGATTCTCTTCTTCACATTATTATACAGGCAGCAGGCTCTGGTAATCCCGTCTCTTGCCTGAACCTGAGCTTCGATTTCACCAAGTTCAATACGATGACCCAGGTGCTTGACCTGGAAGTCTTTTCTGGTTGCGTAGACAAGATTGCCGTCTTCTCTGTAGTAGCACAGATCCCCTGTCCTGTACATTCTTTCGTAGTAGTTATGATTCAGCGGATTCTGCATGAATGCCGCATCGGTTTTTTCCTTGTCCTTGTAGTAGCAGATCGCAAGGTCCGTACTGCAGACGCACAGTTCCCCCTGCTTGTTTGGTTCCGTGATTTCCTTGTCGTTTTCATCCAGCAGGAAGACTCTTTCATTCATGAAAGCCTTGCCGATCGGCAGAATCTCATCCAGAGCATACGGTCTTTTTTCAAGCACATAATAAGTGCAGTTGCAGGTAGTTTCCGTCGGCCCGTAGAGATTGACGTAGGTAACGCCTTCCCCTAAAGCTTCCTGCCACTTCTTCAGCTGCTTCATCGGCATGACTTCCCCAGAGAAGAGAACCATCCGGATCGTATCCGGTGTCTTGTAACCAAAACCATTCATGATGGAAACAAAGCACATGGCACTGACTGCCCAGACCAGAACCGTCACTTTTCTCTCACACAGAAAATCCATCAATAAAGTAGGATTGGAGAAATACTCACGCGGAATAATCTGCAGCTCAGCAGCTGTATACATGCAGGAGAAGATATCCTTGACGGAAACATCAAAATCAAACGGTGCCTGGTTGCCGATGACATCATTCTTGGTAATGCCGAAAGTAGAAACAAACACTTCGACAAAATCAATAACGGAACGATGGGCAACAGTCACACCCTTCGGGGTGCCGGTAGAACCGGAAGTAAAATTGACATACAGCGGATCGATATCCAGAGCCTGGGCTCTGATCGCATCCAGCTTTTCAATCTCAATGACAGAATTCTTTACAATATCTTCCAGCTTTTCAATCCGGTATTGATCGCCGAATAATTCAACTGCCTTGTCATAATTGACCAGATCCGTCAGGATGATCTTCGGCTCCAATACGGAAAGAATCGTATGAAGACGGGCAGAAGGCTGTCTGGTATCCAGCAGGGAATAGAAACCCCCGGCATAAACTGCACCGAACATGCCGGCCAGAGCCAATGTGCTCTTTTCAAGATAGAAAGTTACCGGCTCTCTTGGTTCAATGATACCGGTCAGATAGGAACCAATTGCCTGGGAAGTATTCATCAGCCAGAGATAGGTGCCTTTGGAATCCGGATCTGCACAGGCAATTTTCTCCGGATAGATATGTGCGCTGTTTTCCAGCCACTGCAAAACATTTTTACGATTCATTCTTTATTCTCCTAGAATCCTGCATACATCATTGCAACCTTGTCGTAGCCAGGTCCGTATGCACCGAATATCAGAATTGCGAAAATCAGAAGATACACAGCAGACCACCTGATGTAAGCAGGCTTTTTCTCAAGCCATGCCCAGATGGAAATTCCCTTTTCCCGCAATACAGAAACAACAATCACGACACAGAAAGACAAAATGCAGACCAGCCAGTCCCAGGCGTCCATGCCAAGGAAACCGATTGTTCCCCAGCTTTGCACAGGATGGAAGTTGGTAAAGATGGATGTAAACATGGTCCACCCGTCTGCGAAAGTCTTAGCGCGGAAGAACATTTCACCAATAAAGACGATGACAAGAAGCTTGCAGAAACGGAAAATCCTCAAAGGCTTTCCATCCCAGCCGCGCCTGCGCCACCATTCTTCAAACGGCTTCTCCCAAAGCATTTCGATCAGCATCAGTACGAAATAATAGATGCCGTAGCCCACATACGTCCAATAAGGCCCATGCCAGAAACCATTGGCCAGCCACACCATTAACAAGGCAATGGCAGGACCCAGATACCTCTGCAGAAGCCTGCTCTTTGAACCAACCTTCTTCGTTAACTTCTGTACCGGCTTTGATAAGGAAACCGGATAGAAGATATAATCACGGAAGAAAGTACCTAAAGTAATATGCCATCTGTGCCAGAAATCACCGGCATTCTTTGCAAAGAAAGGCTGCCTGAAATTTTCCGGCAAAGTCACGCCGAAGATCTTTGCAGTACCGATGCCGATATCAATGGACCCGCAGAAATCCATATACAACTGTATTGTACACAATACAGCTCCCAGCAGACAAAGGAAACCATCCTGCTGATAGGAATTGAAGATAGAATCTACGACATGCACCAGATGATCCGCAATCACTGCCTTCTGAAACAACCCCCATAAAATACGGCGGTAACCGGCAATGATATTGTCAGCACTCAGCTGCCTGCCGGCATACAGATCATCCGCCACTTCCCCATACCGGGAAATCGGTCCTTCAACGATTGTCGGGAAGAAAGACAAATACAAAGCAACTTTCCAGAAGGAATCACAATGAACCTTTTTATTGGAAACATCACTCATGAAGGAAATACTCTGCAATGTATAGTAGGAAATCCCGATCGGCACCAGAATATGTATCGTCGTGAAAGAATCACCAAGAAGTGTCTGACCGATGAAATTAGTATACTTCAATACAATCAAAGTACCCAGCTGAATCAGAACACCAATGACCTTGATCCGGTTCTTTTTCTTCTTAAAAACTTTACGATCAACATCCTTTGGCGGCTTCCGCATGGATTCCAGCTTCCGGCCGAAAAGATACGTGACCAGGGTCGAAACAAGCAGATACACCACCAGCCACTTTGACCAGGAAATAAAGAAGATATAGTCTGCCGCCAGCAGAACAATCCATCTGTATTTCTGCGGAAACAAGGCATATACCAGCATGACAGCCGGCACAAACATCAATACGTAGGAAAATGCACTGTAATTCATGAATTGCCTCCGTAGATGCCGAGTTTCTGATATTGTTCATTCCAGGAATCACTGATGGAAGAATTTTCTTTTCTTCTGTCCGGCAGGTTATACAAAGACTGGATCTTCTGTCCCAGATAAGTATTGACCTTCAAAGTACCATCGAAATTGACGTGATCCCCATAATCAAGAGAATCCTTTGACCAGTCAAGTCCGATCTCATCAATATAATGATTCAGATCAATGAAACCGACGTCATTCTGAGAACACCACTCACTGATAGCCAGATATCTGCCTTCTGTCCAGTTTTTCGGAGACGGAGATGCAACGACAAGAACCGGAATGTTATTGTCTTTGCAAAGCTGTACTGTTTTTTCAAAATAAGATTTCGTTCCTTCTGCCATAGACTGCTTCTTTGTTTCACGTTCCATGTATGCAGCAGAACCGGTATACGGACGGCTGGTTTTCCGCAGCCAGAAGCCTTTCATCTGATTGGCATTCTGCAGCTGACCAGTCTGAGCGATAAACCATTCCGGCAATTCCATAACCTTATAGAAGGAATGGTAATGGGTCAGAGGAATGATTCTTTCGGTAATATATTCACCCGGATAGCCCTTGTTGTAGATATCCCAGTCTCTGAACAAGGTGTTGGCTTCAATCACAACCAGCTTCGGGGACTGATGCTGCAATTCCTGTTTCAGAATTGCATAGCCGTCAGAAATACGCTGGGCTGCAGACCCTGTATTATAGGAAGTAAAACCATATTCTCCCCACAGCTGAAAAGGTGAATACACATCACAACTTTCACTATCCCCCACAAACAGAACATCCAGGCTGTTGTCCGGCTCACTCTTCATGGCATTGACTTTTCTTCTTACTGCCACAATATCATATGCCTTGTATCCTTTCGGCCCCGCCAGCCAGGAAACTCCCGCCAGCAGCAGACACAGGACAATCAGAAACTGTATCAGTTTTTTACTCTTGTTGCTCATCATAAAATCCAATATAAAAACCGCGTACGTTCAGACGCGCAGACACAATTATACTGTCTTCTGCAGAAAAAGTCTTATATAGAAAGCGAAAGTTCAATAAAAATGTTCATCAGGCACCAGATACACACATAAAAATCCGGATATTTCACAAAAGCACAGGAAAAAAGAGCGTTTCTTCTTCAACGCTCTTCAACAAGCCTGTTTCATTCTGATTACAAATCAGTTCTTTCTCACCAGCAGGCAATTCCCGCATCTGTCCGTGATTCTGTGCCGCCGATCAGAACACCGTTTTCCATTCTCAGAATCATTTCACCCCTGCCGAAAGAAACCCTGTCCTTTGCAATGGTGACCAGGTGTCCTCTTTTCTTCAATGCTTCTATAATTTCCGGATCAAAGTCCGGTTCCACCAGAATCTCCTTATCCCTGATCCATTGCCAGCGAGGGGCATCCAGAGCCATCTGGGGATTCAGATGAAAATCGATCAGATTCGAGATAACCTGCACATGTCCCTGCGGCTGCATATATGCGCCCATGACCCCGAAAGGACCAAGTGCCTTTCCATCCCTGGTCAGAAAACCCGGAATAATCGTATGGTAGCTTCTCTTATGCGGTGCCAGTACATTGGCATCCTTTTCATTCAGAGAAAAATCTGCACCTCTGTTCTGCAGAGCTGCCCCATATCCTTCCACAACGATGCCGGAACCGAAGCCCTGATAGTTGCTTTGAATGTAGGAAACCATATTGCCTTCCTTGTCGGCTGTACAAAGATACACCGTGCCGGAACCAGATGGACGCACCGCAGGCATTTTTGCATTTTCACCGATTTCCATTGCCCGCTGCTTTCCATATTCTTCCTTCAGGAATGCATGCCAGTCTTCTTTCATACATGCGGGATCCGTAATCGCATGCATGCCATCCGCAAACGCCATCTTCATCGCTTCCAGCTGGGTATGGAAATATTTCTCATCCCGTTTATCAAACGCAAAGGAATTCAGAATATTCAAAGCCATCAGGGCATTGATCCCCTGGCCGTTGGGCGGCAGCTCCCATACATCAACCCCGCGGTATCTGACTGAAACCGGCTCTACCCACTCCGGTTTGTAGGAAGAAAGATCTTCCATACTGAAATAACCGCCCTCACGGGCAGATTGCTTTACAAACTGACGGGCAATTTCGCCCTCATAGAATTCTTTTCCTTCACTTTCTGCAATCAGACGTAAAGAGCGCGCGTGATCCGGCAGTTTTACAATGTCTCCGCAATGATATGATTCCCCGTTTTTCGTAAAGACACGAAACCACTCATCAAATTCTGATCTGCCGGCAAATAATTTCTGATACTTCGCTGCTGCTCTTTCCCACATCGCACCAAGCATCGGAGAAACCGCATAACCGTTTTCTGCATAGAAGATTGCCGGGGCCAGATCTTCAGAAAGAGAAAGCCTGCCGAATCTCTTTACCAGAGAAACCCAGGCACTTACTGCACCCGGCACCATGACCGGCGTCCATCCGTGCTTGGGCATTTTTCCGGAAGGATTCTGCTTCCGGATTTCTTCCAGAGAAATATTGCGGGGCGAATAGCCGGAAGCATTCAGGCCGTACATCTTATTCTTTATCCAAACAATCGCAAAAGCATCCGAGCCCAGACCATTTGATGTCGGTTCTACAACTGTCAGACACGCTGCCGTAGCGATTGCGGCATCTATGGCATTGCCGCCTTTTTTCAAAATAGATAAACCAGCCTGCGAAGCAAGATACGAACCTGTACAGACCATGCCGTTGAGAGCAGTCTCACAATACCGGTTGGACGCAAAGGGCTGTTCCATAGGGTCAAACATCATATATATTCCTCTCTTCCAGTTTACATCGATGATCTGAAAAGAAGCTGATCAACCGGTCAGCTTCCTTCATTTATGCAGTCATTATATTCTTTGGAATGTTGAATTCCTTCACATATGCGGTAAATTCCTCTGCCGGTACAGGTTTTGAGAAATAGAAGCCCTGGATCATATCGCCGCCATAGGACTCTACCAGTGCCAGCTGTTCCTTTGTTTCTACACCTTCCTGGATAATGGAAAGGCCCAGTGTTTTTCCCATTGTATAAATGGTCTTCAGCAATTGTCTGCCATCCGGCTTGTCAGCGGAAAGAAGCAGGGACCTATCTACCTTCAGATTGGTATAAATACCGGAAGAAATGATGGAGAAATTCGAATAGCCGGTACCGAAATCATCCAGCGAGAATGTGAAGCAGGAATTCCGGAGATTCTGTACATTCTTCATAATAATACTCGAAGTTTCAATATCATACGTTTCGGTAATTTCGAGATTGATCCTGTTCATCGGAATTCCGTATTTCTGCATGCAGGCAAGGAATCTTTCATGAATGGCCGGATCCGGCAGCTGGTATGGGGAAACATTGATTTCAAGATACTCAATGCCGAATTCTTCCGGCTTGTATTTCTGAATATACTGGCAGGTTTTTTCCAGGATCATGTCTCCGAGTCTTGCCATAAAGCCGCTTTCTTCCGCAATCGGAATAAACTCTCCAGGCATGACCAGTCCTAATTGAGGATCATGAAGACGGGCAAGCACTTCACCGGTACGGATCCGGTTGTCTTCTGCCCACCAGATCGGCTGGATATAAATTTCAAGCGTCTTGTCATCCAGTGCCCGCTTCAGAGCTTCTCTGACCCGGATTCTGCGCAAGGACAGTTTTTCTGCTTCTTCACGAGAGCGGACAATGACTTTGCCGTCCTGGAAGCCTTTCTTGTCATCGCACATGGCGAAAATCGTTTCGGCGGAATCTACATCTTCCGGTACCCGGACGGCATCAATGGTCGCACTCAGGGTAATTCTGCCGGTTCCTTCCAGATGGAAGTCAGAAAAGGATTCACGCAGACTTTCCATCCGCAATTGCAGCAGCTTGTCATCCAGCGTTTCACCCATGATGACCATGACACCCGGCTCATAGTTATAGGCTGTTTCCCGGATGGATCTGACTTTCGTGATATGTGCAGAAAATTCCCGCAGAAGTCTGTCAAAATCATCATTCGAAATGACATTGCGCATTTTTGCAATATTGGCAATCCGGATAATAATCAGGACTATCCAAAAATGGTTGGGGAAAATGATTCCTCAAAATTTACATAGGGAAATGTTCAAGGAGGAGAATGAACAGCTTTCCAGTACTATGGGGTGC
>OMXQ01000078.1 GCA_900315065.1 uncultured Erysipelotrichaceae bacterium | reverse complement strand
ACGCTTACCTCATTTACATATGTGAGTATAGCTGAAGGTCAGAGAAGGGCTGTACGTTCCAAGGTACAACGCCAACACTTAGCTAGAAAAGAGCGAATATTTAACAAATTTTCTGATCATGAATGATCTTGTGAAAATATTTGCAAGTATATGAAAACTTATCTTAACCGGTTTACATAGTGATGACCGGATATGCTGTTATTTTCCGCCTTTTTCGGATAAAATGGAAAAATGAAAAGATACTTTGTAAATGATGTGGTTCTTTTTATCGAAAATGACAAACACATTTATGGAACAATCGAAAAGATTGAAACCAGGGAAGAAGGCAGCTTCTATACAATCTTTGCCAATAATCTTTTATATCGGGAAATTGCAGAAAGGCAGATTCTGAAAGACTATGGGGAAGATGAATAAGATATCAGCTGCCTGTGTGCTTGCCGGAACTGCACTCCTTGTTTCAGGCCTTCCATATAAAATGGATATAAAGGAATATGGCGTTCAATCTGCCAAGGTCAGAAAACCATTCAGAACGGTTATCCTTGCTGATCTGCATTGCATTGCTTTCGGCAAAGGACAAAGAAAACTGCTTGAACAGATCGAAAAGCTGCAGCCGGATCTGATCCTGATTCCGGGGGATCTGTTTGATGTTGACAGGAACTTTGAAAATTCTTTTGATCTGGTCAGAGGCTTGCAGAAATATCCGGTTTTCTTTACTTCCGGAAATCATGATAATTATCTCGATGAGATGGATCAGCTCAGAGAAAGATTAAGGGATCTTGGCGTTATCGTTCTTGAAAATGAGACCATTACTCTGCAGGTAAATAATCAGCTGATTGAAATTGCCGGATTGAGCGATCATGGCCGCAGGCCTTTGTATACCCCGGAACAGACGGATGCCTTGTTTCATCATCCGGACAGTTTTCAGATCCTGATGTCGCATCGGCCTGAATTTATGGATTTTTATCGTCAGCTGCATGCGGATATGATTGTATGCGGGCATGCGCACGGGGGTCAGTTCAGAATTCCATTTACAAAGCAGGGCCTTTATGCACCCCAGCAAGGTTTTTTCCCGAAATATACAGAAGGTGTCATTGATGACAGAATTGTCATTTCAAGAGGACTGGCCTCCGGCAACCCGTGGCTGCCGCGTCTCTTCAACAATCCGGAAATTACCGTTGTTGATGCAGCGGGGGAAGAGCAGTAATCAGAACATTACAAAGGAAAAAGAAAAAATGCAGGAAAACTGCATTTTACTTTGCACTGGAGAGACTCAGCCGAGGATTATCTTCGTCGTATTCCTGACCATGCCAGATATACTTTCTGGTAACTCTGCCGGAAATCAGACAGATGATTTCATAAGAGATGGTATGAAGGTCAGCAGCCATGTCTTCAAGATCGATATGAGGACCGAAGATTTCAACTAAGGTGCCGGCCGGAACATCATGATCAAGACGAACCATACACTGGTCCATGCACACTCTGCCGACTATTTCACACATCTGACCATCAATGTAAACATGTCTGCCCTGGTTGGCACGGATGAAGCCGTCTGCGTAACCGATCGGGATGGTAGCGATGATTTCATCTTTCTTTGTTGTATAAGTACCGCCGTAGCCGATTTCTTCACCAGCTTTGACAGTCTTTGTCATGGAAACTCTTGTGTAAAGAGAAATAGCTTTCTTCAGATCCTTCTTGTATGGAGAAATACCATAGAGGGTAATGCCGACGCGGCAGGCATTGGACAAATCATCCTTGAAGAAGATGGTCGCATCAGAGTTGTCGCAATGGATCCACTCAAACGGATAATTCAGAGAAGTAACTGCATCTTTGAATTTTGCGTATTGCTGATTAGTAACAACATGATCAAAGTCATCCGAACGATAGAAGTGAGTGAAGATGCCTTCGATAACTGCACCAGCCTGCTGCAGAAGATCAAAAGCTTCCTTCAGGTCTTTCTTTGTCTTGAAGCCGATCCGGTTCATGCCTGTATCCACGGCAAGATGTACCAGCAGACCCTTGCATCCCTTAGCGGCAGCAGCTTTGATGAATTCCATGGAATAGGCAGCTGTAGAAATACCGTAACGGATCAGAACATCCACATCATCTGCATTGACTGGTCCCAGGATCAGAATCTTTTCATGGAAGCCTTCATTTCTTAACATGACAGCTTCATCCAGAGAAGAAACTGCCAGCATATCTGCGCCGGCTTCGATCACTGCCCTGGCAACGTGAGAATCTCCGCAGCCATAGGCATCTGCCTTCAATACGGCAATATATTTCTTGCCGCAGATTTCTTTTGTGACTTTTACGTTATCAGCGATGGCGTCAAGATCAACGCTCATCCACGTGTCTCTATACATATTTACTAACTCCTTATCAGAATAAGCTGCCGTTCCGATATCCGGCATAAATGCCGATACCGCGGAATATAATACCCAGCAGATTGGTCAGACTGGTGGACAGATACAGCCGCATCCAGACTCTCAGCCCGGTTAACCACATTGACGGATACAGGAGAAACTGACCTGCCCCTGATGCCATCAGATCACCGATGATGATCGCAAGCAGTGTGCATAAAGCGGAAGTTACCTGAAATTTTCTGCCGACGCCGTGAGAATATTTCTGAACCAGTTCACCGATGCCGGCTCCTATCATTATATATAGGATTTCCATCTGGATCCGGACCAGACGATATAACAACCCGTAAAGGATTCCCATTCCGATTCCGGATACGATACCGATGAGAATTGCCTTTATAAAGCGCTGGTTACTATTGTATGAATCAGTGTTGTATATCTGCATTGCAATACCTCCGCATACGCAGTTTATTGTACCACACACAAATAATCAGGACGACAGGAGAGGGGAAAAAAGAGAAAGAAATGATTGACGCTAAATAGGGGCCGTGGTATATTAATTGAGCACTCGAAAGAATGCACAGAAAATTGGAGGTTTAGCCGTTAACCTCCACCATTTGCCGACATAGCTCAATTGGCAGAGCAACTGATTTGTAATCAGTAGGTTGTAGGTTCGATTCCTATTGTCGGCACCATTTTCATGGAGACGTAGCGAAGTGGCTAAACGCGGCAGACTGTAAATCTGCTCCCTCTGGGTTCGGTGGTTCGAAACCACCCGTCTCCACCATTTTTATAAAGAGCAGGACAGTGTCCTTGTTGTAATACATCGTATTGGGGCATAGCCAAGCGGTAAGGCAAGGGACTTTGACTCCCTCATTCGTGAGTTCGAACCTCGCTGCCCCAGCTTATTGTTACCACTGATGTCTCGGTAGCTCAGGTGGTAGAGCAACTGACTTTTAATCAGTGGGTCGAGGGTTCGATTCCCTTCCGAGACACCATTTTATATGCGAGTGTAGTTCAATGGTAGAACGGCAGCCTTCCAAGCTGCATACGGGAGTTCGATTCTCCTCACTCGCTCCATGAAAACAGCAGTTCTGAAAAGGACTGTTTTTTTGTGCTTTATGCAGACAAACGAATACAGCAGTTGATGATCTGCAGTCTGATGACTGTGATAAGTCCGAAAAACCAACGGAGTTTCCGGAGTCAGAAGGCGGAGTCATATATTTAATGCTTCATAAATATTAAAACCGGAGAAATGTATTTGTAAGTGACAATGAAAACTGTGTTAACAGGTTATTGATATATTCATAAATTTGACACAATGAGCAATTTCCTTTAGTACGAAATTGTAATCAGTGCCTGCAGCAGAATAATCATGATCCGGACTTGATGATAGATATGAGATGGAGGATTTCAGAATGAAGAAAAAGATATATCCGTTTTATATCATTGCCTTATCCGCATTTATTCTTTACAAGTGCATTCATTCCATAATTCATTTTCATGGAATTGCCTATCCGCTGATTTATATAACATGTCTGGTGAATATATTGTGCGGTACGTTATATCAGAAAATCAGAGAATTATTCAAAGTCTCTGATAAAACCTATGTGATTATTCTTTCGGCTGTGGTATTGCTGCTATGTATTACGGAATACCGGCTGCTTGGCGAAAGCGATGACTGGTTTGTTCTTCTGGCTTTGAATTTTTCCAGTCTGTATTTTCTGATTCAGAAGAAAAGTGCAGATGTGAAAAAAGAAGAAAAATCCTTAGGAAAATCTGAATCGGTATGAATAAAAAAGTGTTTGCGTTTATCCCGGATTATGTTAATATATTTAGGCACTCGGGAGAGCGCAGACACATGGAGGTTTAGCTCAGCTGGGAGAGCATCTGCCTTACAAGCAGAGGGTCAGCGGTTCGAGCCCGTTAACCTCCACCATTTGCCGACATAGCTCAATTGGCAGAGCAACTGATTTGTAATCAGTAGGTTGTAGGTTCGATTCCTATTGTCGGCACCATTTTTTTTGGAGACGTAGCGAAGTGGCTAAACGCGGCAGACTGTAAATCTGCTCCCTCTGGGTTCGGTGGTTCGAAACCACCCGTCTCCACCATTGTCTATGAAACCTGTGTCCATGTGATGCAGGTTTTTTTCTGTTTTCCTTCCTCTGTATGCAAACGCTTTCACTTGAGAAGTCGGCAGGCTTCCGATATCATTATTTGTGTAAATATGACAATAAGGAGGTCATTATGCAGCATAAGACATTGAAACCATTTCCAAAGGATTTTCTCTGGGGTGCATCTACTTCTGCCTATCAGGTAGAAGGTGCCAACCTGACAGACGGCAAGGGTCCTTCCTGCCAGGATGTCAAGGAACTTCCTGCCGGTACAGCATCTCTGGATATCTGCGCAGATCATTATCACAGATATAAGGAAGACATTGCCCTGATGGCAGAAATGGGATTCAAAACCTATCGTTTCTCCATTGCCTGGACAAGACTTCTGCCGAATGGTACCGGTGAAGTCAATCAGAAGGGTATCGACCATTACAATGATGTCATCAACGAGTGCCTCAAGTACAACATTCAGCCTTTAGTTACCATGTTCCATTTTGATATGCCGGATGCTTTGGACAAGAGAGGTTCCTGGTCCAATCCGGATTCCGTTGACTGGTTTGTCAATTTTGCCAAAGTCATGTTTGAAAACTTCGGTGACAGAGTCAAATACTGGCTGACAATCAATGAGCAGAACATGTTAACCCTGGTTGGTCCTGTCATCGGTACATTGCGTATTCCGGAAGGCACAACTAACGTGTTGAAGGAAACATATCAGCAGAATCACCACATGCTGGTAGCTCAGGCCAAGGCTATGGAACTTTGCCACAAGATGCTGCCGGATGCCAAGATCGGTCCGGCGCCGAATATTTCCCTTGTTTATCCTGCTTCCTGCAAGCCGGAAGATATCCTGGCTGCCCAGAACTTCAATGCAATCCGCAACTGGCTGTATCTGGATATGGCTGTTTACGGCAAGTACAACAATCTGGTATGGAGCTGGCTGGAAGAAAATGATGCAACACCGGAAATTCATCCTGGCGACATGGAAGCTCTTGCCAACGCCCATCCTGATTTCATCGGTTTCAACTATTATTCCACAGCTACGGTTGAAGCTTCCGACGGCAATGAAAAGGAAGGCGGCGACCAGCAGTCTTCTGCCGGTATCCCAGGTGTATACAAGTCCTTCAAGAATCCTAATCTGCCGAGAACAGAATTCAATTGGGAAATTGATCCTGTCGGCTTCCGCAATACATTGAGAGAAGTATATTCCCGTTATCATCTGCCGATTGTCATTACCGAAAACGGCTTAGGCGCATATGACAAACTGGAAGACGGCAGGATTCATGACCCGTACAGAATCAACTATCTCAGACAGCACATTGAGCAGATGAGACTTGCCATTACGGATGATGTTGAAATGATGGGCTACTGCCCATGGTCTGCAATCGACCTGGTTTCCACCCATGAAGGCATTCGCAAGAGATACGGCTTCATCTATGTCGATACAACTGATGAGAAGGTTGGTACTCTGAACAGATACCGCAAGGATTCCTTCTACTGGTACAAGAAAGTCATCGCTTCCAACGGTGAAGATCTCGACTGAATCTGAAACAGAGCACAGGTGCAGAAAACCTGTGCTTTTTTTGCTCTGAGGCACAAAAGGAAATGGTGTATACTACTACCGCGGGGTAACAATATGGAAGACGTAGATTTAGTTGAGAAAAAAGGAATTGTGATCAATACAGCCGTTCTTCATGTGCTGGATTATAAAAGGGGCGTATCTGTTCTTTCAAAGAAGTCTCTGAATCTGGAAGACGATACGATTAATAAATATGTAAAGCGGATGCTCAATAAAATGAGAAAAGACATCCGGCTGAAAAAAGGTACCTTCAATGACGGTTCTTTAATGGAAAGACTGATCGGTCAGTTTACTTCCGGAGAATACAATTTCACGGATTTTTCCATTCAGGCAGTTTCTTCCTTTAATGATTTTCTCAAAGAGAAGGCACTGCAGTCTTATGATGTTCTGATGATTTACTATCAGGAGGAAGATGTACCTGCTTTTGCCATGGCACTGCTGGCAAATCAGCCTGCTTATACCCATCAGACTGAAGTATCGGATGGTCTTGAGTCAAATACAATTCTGCTGCAGAATTCTGTTCTGCCGGCACCGACAAAGAAGATCGATACTTTTGCCGTGGTAAATCTTGTAAACAAAGAAGTTCAGTACGTAGATGATACAGACTGGGACCAGCCTGATTTTTCTGTGATGAGAGATGTCATCCTCAATTGTTCCTCTGGTCAGAGCAAAGCTGAAATTCTGGATCAGGTAAGTGAAATCACTTCTGAAATTGCCGAAGAATATGAAGAAAATCCATCTTTGATGTTATCCAAAGTCAAGAATTATATCCATGAAACTGTCACGGATGAAAAGCCGCTGAAGACAGAAGATCTTGCAATTCATGTTTTCAATGATTCGGAAGAAATGCAGAATTCCTTTATTTCCAAAAGTGCAGAAAAGCAGCTGCCGGAAGAAATTGAGGTACCTAAGAGCGTTTCCACCCGGAAGATGAAGAACCAGAAAATCAAAACGGATACCGGTATTGAAATTACCTTTCCGACGGAATATTTTGAAAACCCTGATTTCATTGAATTTGTCACCAGGGAAGACGGTACATTGACGATTGAAATCAAGCGCATCGGCAAAATTGAAAACAAGGGCTGAAATGACAAAAGAAGAAGTATTCAATGCCTACGTGAATCACTATGACGTATCCGACGGCAAAGTCCGGCTCAAGATCGTTCATACGTATCATGTCATGGCTTTGGCAAAGAAAATTGCCCAACGTCTTCATTTATCACAAGAAGACATTGAACTAGCAGAATTGATCGGTCTTCTGCATGATATCGGCCGTTTTGAACAACTCAGAAAATACAATGACTTCCGTGATTATCTGACGGAAGACCATGCGGAATTAAGCGTCAAAGTTCTGAAAGAAAACAACCTGATCCGCCAATTTAGACCAGATCCCAGGGATGATGACATCATTTTTGCGGCGATTGCCAATCATAACAAACTTTCTGTTGAAGAAGGCCTGAATGAAAGACAGCTGCTTCATGCAGGAATTATCCGTGATGCGGATAAGACGGATATCTACAGGGTCAGAGTTGAAGATGCCGTGTCTGATGTATTACCGTGCACGCAGGAAGAAGTTGAAAATTCTCTGATCACGCCGGCTGTTTATGAAACATTCATGCAGGGAAAATGCATTCCTGGTGATATCCGCAAACTGCCGCTGGATTACTGGGTTTCAGGTCTTGCCATGGTCTTTGACTATAACTATCTGCCTTCTTTGGAAATTCTGAAGGAAAGCAATTTACTGCAGAAGAACTTCGAAAGATTCCATTACAATCCGCAGGCAGAAAAACAGATGGAAACCATTCTGTTGAAAGCGCAGTCCTTTGTGGATGATAAGATACAGGAACTGGCTCACATGCAGTAATGCGTGAGTCATTTTTATACGCATTTGTTATAATGATGAACATGGAACTGACGTACGGAAGCTGTGAGAAAAAAGATATTCAGGCGGTCTATGAACTGCAGAAAAAACTCATTCTGCGTTATGAAGATCCGACTGTACAGGATATTGATAAAGCACTTCAATGGTCTTTGACCAAGATCGAGGCAAATTGGGAAACCTATACCAGAGTTATGTGTGACGGGAAAATATGTGCTTATTATCATCTTGTAGAAGGTCTGGATCTGCGCAATGAACTGGATGACTTCTACGTGCTTCCTTCCTTCAGAAACCAGGGAATCGGGACAATGATTCTTGATCACATCATAGAAGAAAGCGAAGATCCTGTGTATCTTTATGTATATCAGAAAAACAGGATTGCAATACATATGTATGAAAAGGCCGGGTTTATGGTGACCCGGATTCTGTCACCGACAAGAATGATTATGGAAAGGAAATAAACCTATGACATATGATGAAAACAGAGAAATTGATGAAGCAGTCAATGCGGCAAATGATGCTTTGTATCATCTGCAGAAAGCAGATGAACTCATGGACAAGGCTAAGAACTGGGGCTGGGCAGATATTTTCGGCGGCGGCATGATCATTACGGCTATCAAGCACTCAAGGATCAATGACGCAAGAAGGGAGATCCAGGCTTCCCAGAGAGCGCTGAAGAAACTTGCGAATGAGCTTCATGATCTGAACGGATATCCGGATGTCGATATTGATATTGACGGTTTTGTTACATTTGCGGATTATTTCTTTGATAATTCCTTCGGCGATATTCTTGCGCAGGTGAAAATCTCTGAAGCAAAGAAAAAAATCGAAGATGCCATTGATGAAGTCAGCGGCATTCTGGATGGATTGGAGGACAACAGATGATCGGTGTAATTGATGTCGGCGGCGGCTTAAGAGGATCCTACGGCGCCGGGGTATTTGACTGGTGCATGGAATACGGAATTGAATTTGACTACGGCATCGGTGTTTCTGCAGGCAGTGCCAATGTAGCTTCGTATCTGGGGCATCAGAAAGGACGTAATTATGTTTTCTATATGGACTATATGTCCCGTCCTCAGTACATGGGCTTCCATTCTTTACTGAAGACTGGTTCCTATGTAGGTCTTGAATATATTTACGGCGACCTATCTGATTCCTGGGGTGCGTATCCGCTGAACTGGAAGGGCATTCTGGATAATCCGGCTGAATACAGAATTGTTGCGACAAACGCCAATACAGGAAAACCTGTCTATTTTGACAAGACCAGCATGAAGCAGGATGATTATTGTGCCATCAAGGCTTCCTGCAATGTCCCGATTGTCGACCGTCCTTTCTATATTGACGGCGTCCCGTATTATGACGGGGGCATGTCTGATCCGATTCCTTACAAAAAGGCATTGGCAGACGGATGCGACAGACTGGTTGTCATCCTGACCAGACCGAAAGATGAAATCCGCAAGGCAGACAAAGATGAAAAGTTCGCAAAGCTGCTGGAAAAGAAATTCCCGGAAGCTGCCAGAAGCTTACGGACAAGAAGCTTAGTCTATAACGATCAGAAAGCTGAATTGATTGAAATGGAAAAACAGGGCAATGTCCTGATCATTGCGCCGGATTCCATCGGTCATATGCGGACGCTGAACAAGGAAAAGAACGACATCCGTGAGCTTTATATCAAAGGCTACCGTGATGCCAGAGCCATCCGTGATTTTCTGAAGAAATAAGCAGGACCTTCATTGGTTTCCTGCTTCTTTTGGGTCTGTAGTATACTTTCAGTATGGAACGCTACTATTCTTTTCCTGCTTACTGCAAAGAAAAATACGGCAGAAAATTATATCGGGCAGCCCTGGACGCCCATATGACCTGTCCTAACCGGGACGGGAAGTCAGGCACAAGAGGCTGTATTTTCTGTGACGAAGGAGGATCCGGCGACTTTGCGATTTCCTATGAAGGGCAGCAGCTGACAAAAGCAGATCTGATCTACAACCATCAGGATGCCCCGGAAGGAGATTACATTGCTTACTTCCAGTCCTATACCAATACCTATGCGCCGGTAGAAAGATTACGATTTCTATTTGAAAGTGCCATGGAAGATCCAATGTTTGCAGGCATCTCGATTGCGACCAGGCCTGATTGTCTTGGACCAGAAGTGATTGCTCTGCTTGACGACCTGCATGCAAAGTATCCGGATAAAATTCTCTGGGTGGAGTTAGGCCTTCAGACCATGCATGAAAGAACGGCAGCTTTTATCAGAAGGGGCTATCCGCTCTCTGTCTTTGATGAAGCAGTAAAGAATCTTCATGCGATCGGTGCAGAAGTCATTGCTCATGTCATTATCGGGCTTCCCAATGAAGATGAAAATATGATACTTGAGACGATTGATCATCTGAATGAAGTGGGGATTGACGGCGTGAAATTACAGCTGCTTCATTATCTCAGAGGAACGGATCTTGGCAGATTGTATCTTGCCTCACCGGATTCTTTTCATGTATTATCGATAGAAGAATATGTATCGATCATTGCGGATTGTATTGCCCGGCTTGATCCTTCCATTGTTGTCAACCGGCTGACTGGGGACGGGGCAGCAGATCTGTTATTAGCACCTCTCTGGAGTAAAGACAAACGCAATGTTCTGAATCAAATCAATCATAAATTAAAAGAAGAAAATATTACGCAGGGATGCAGGAGGAAAAAAGCATGAATGCAACAGAAATGGCTTTGGCTGTCAGAAAACAATTCGGCGACGGCGATGAGATCAGAGATGCAGGTCTGACCACTCCGGACGACGTTGAACGCTTTGACGGCATTATCTATGGCGATGTAGACAAAAACTGGCAGTCACTGGATGTGTATCGTCCGAAGAATAAAAAAGGAAAGCTGCCGGTCATTGTCAGTATCCATGGCGGCGGCTGGGTTTATGGCGACAAGGAACGCTATCAGTTCTATACCATGTCTTTGGCACAAAGAGGCTTTGCGGTCGTCAATTTCTCATACCGGCTGGCACCGGAATATATTTATCCGGCTTCTTTTGAGGATTGCAGTGCAGTATGTACATGGATGCAGGCAAACGCTGAGAAATACGGGTTTGATATGGATCACGTCTTCGGGGTAGGAGATAGTGCCGGTGCACACATGTTGTCTGTATTTGCTGGTGCACTCACCAGTGACAAACCGGTTCCGTACAAGCTGCCGGAAAACTTCTCCTTCAAGGCAATTGCCCTGAATTGCGGCGTGTATGATTTTGCCAATCATGACCTTGGTTCAACGGAAGGTCTGATGGAAGCCTTGTTCGGCAAAGTGCCGGATGAAGAGGATTATGATGAAATTACAGCTGTCAATTATGTGACGGAAAAATATCCGCCGTGCTTTATCATGACATGTCCTGGTGACTTCCTGTTTCATGCGCCGGAAGTTCTGGTAAAGGCATTGAAGGAAAACAAAGTTCCTTTCTTCTATCATGTCTACGGCAATGCAGAAAAGCCGCTGGCACATGTCTTCCATGTCAATATGAAAGAGGCAGAAGGCAAAGTGTGCAACGATGACGAGTGTGCTTTCTTTGCACGTTTCTGCTAGTTCCTTAATCTGAAATGCTTTCCATTTGTACTCCATGTTTCCCAAGCGTAAAATTAGTAACTATCGCAGGGAGGAACAGAGTATGAGCGGAAAGCGTTTTTTTTCAAGAGCACAATTAAGAAGACTGATCATCCCTTTGCTGGTTGAACAGCTGCTGGTCATGCTGGTAGGCATGCTGGATACTGTCATGGTTTCTTCCGCTGGGGAAGCTGCCGTTTCCGGTGTCTCCATTGTCAACGAAGTCAATTACCTTGTGATTACGATTTTGTCAGCACTGGCTGCCGGCGGGGCCGTCATTGTTTCCCAATATATCGGCAATCGTGATCAGAAAAATTCATCTCTTTCTGCTTCCCAGCTGACAATGATTTCCTTTGTGATTTCCACTGTCCTGATGATTGTGTGTCTGGTTTTCTGCAGATCGATTCTGAATACCCTGTATGGCAGTGTTGCCCCGGATGTCATGGAAGCTGCCGTTACCTATTTCTGGATAACTGCTTTGTCCTTCCCGTTCCTTGGCGTATACAACAGTATTTCTGCTTTGTATCGTTCTATGAATGAGACAAAGGTAACCATGTTTGTTTCCATCATCATGAATGTCATTAACATCGTCGGCAACTATTTCGGTGTTTATGTCTTCCATATGGGCGTTGCCGGGGTTGCCTGGCCGACTTTGATTTCAAGAGCCGTAGCTGCTGTTATTATTGGGGTTATGTCCCTGCGTGAAGAAAACCAGGTCCGTGTGGTCATGAAGGATGTCTTCATGTTCCGTTGGGACATTATTCAGAGAATCCTCAATATTGCCATTCCGAATGCGATTGAAAACGGTCTGTTCCAGGTCGGCCGGGTCATTGTGACGATCTTTATATCCGGATACGGAACTTCCCAGATCGCTGCTAACGGGGTTGCCAATTCCTTCTCAACATTAGCGATTATTTCTTCCGCTGCCATGCAGTTAGCCATTGTGACGGTTGTCGGTCAGTGCGTTGGTGCCAACGATTACGATCAGGCCCAGTATTACATGAAACATATGATGATTACAGCGTATATCATGGGTCTCTTCAACAATATTCTGGTTCTTCTGATCATGCCGTATGGACTGCAGCTTTATACATTGACACCTGAGACCGCAAGGATTGTTACGACGATTATGTATTGGAATGCTTTAGCCACAACGCTTCTGCATCCGATGTCCTTTGTTCTGCCGAACGCTTTAAGAGCAGCCGGCGATGCCAGATTTACAATGATTGTCGGTATTGTCTCCATGTTTGCGACCAGAATCTCTCTTGCCTTTGTTTTCGGTACTGTTCTCAAAATGTATGTACTTGGTACCTATTTTGCGATGTTCTGTGACTGGGTCACAAGAATTATCTGCTTCGTATGGAGATGGAAGAGCGGCCGGTGGAAGAATTTCCGTGCAATCTGAATTATCAGAACGGTGTCAAATGCATCGTTCTTTTCTTTTGTTTGAGGAAAGTATCTGTATAATAGGGAAAAGAAAAGAGGAAAAGCCATGTTGGAAAACAAGATTATTGTGAATCATATGGAACTTGCCAATCGCCTGGTCATGCCGCCGATGGCAACGGAAAAGAGCAATCATGGATCTGTTTCAGAAGATCAGATTTCCTACTACACAGTAAGAGCCGGTTATGTCGGTCTCATTATTCTGGAACATGCTTATATCAACCAGAGAGGCATGGCTTCTATCAATCAGGTGAATTTTTCGGAAACTGCAGATATGGAAGCATTGAAGAGACTCACTGATGCAGTGCATGCGAAGGGGACCACAAAGATCTGTGCACAGATCAATCATGCCGGTTCCAAGACCAAGCGGGAAATTTCCGGTTATATGCCGCTCAATGTCAATTCCGTTCAGAAAGACAGAATTGAAAAAATCAAGCAGGCTTTCGCAGATGCCGCTGTACGGGCAAAGGAAGCTGGCTTTGATGCAGTTGAAGTTCATGGCGCCCATGGTTATTTACTGGATCAGTTTTATTCTCCATTAACAAATTTCAGAGAAGATGCTTACGGCGGCACTTTGGAAAAAAGATGTCAGTTTGCAGTAGAAGTTCTGCAGGCTGTAAGAAAAGCAGTCGGTCCTGACTTCCCGATGTTGTTCCGGTTCGGGGCAGTTGATTATCAGGCAGGCGGCAGTCAGAAGGAAGATGCCGGCAAAGCGGCAAAGTTGTTTGAAGCAGCCGGCGCTGATCTGATTGATATTTCCGGCGGCATGAACGGTTTTATGATCCGCGGCAATACGACACCAGGCTGGTTTCAGGATGTATCAGAATTGATCAGACAGAATGTATCTGTTCCTGTTCTGGTAACCGGCGGGATTCAGACTAGAGAGCAGGCGGAAGATATCCTTGTCAATGGGAAAGCTGATCTGATCGGTATCGGCAGACCCGTTCTTCGTGAGCCTGATTACGCAAAGAAAATCTTATCTGAATGAAAGGCACGGGTTTCCGTGTTTTTCTTCTTCCTTATATGTAAAAATTTACATAAATAAAATGTAACTTTTCCATGTCAATAGTTTTCGATAATGTCCTGTAAAGGGTTAAAGATCAGCGGGAGATTTTCCCGCTTTTCATGTTCCATTTTTACCAAGATCATATTTTGTT
>OMXQ01000076.1 GCA_900315065.1 uncultured Erysipelotrichaceae bacterium | reverse complement strand
TGGAGAAGCCTTTGAAATAAACACAAAACTGAAGTACAGGACTCGTCTTGAGATAAGGCGGATGGCAAAATACTAAAATATTTTCTGATTCAGTAAAAAACACCATTTATCACTACATAGAGAAAGTGCAATTTATCGCTGTACTAAGCGGAAAATTGCACTTTTACTTCGGAAGTTGAGATTCTACTATTTAGTATAGAAAAAGCTGAAGGATTTTGCACGTTTTTGTGCGGCATGCCTGTCTTCAGCTTTCCTGAATTCTGCTTTATTCCCTGGTAACGCTCTGTCCGCCGAAGTTGGTATGACGATAGTACCACAGCAGAATCCCGGTACACAGCATCCACCCGAAAGGATAGGACAAGCCGACAGACAAAGCCGTATTGGAAATAAACTTTGTGACAATAAAGAGATAAATCTGGCGGGCAATGACAAAGGAAAAAATCATAATCAGCATCGGCGCTTTTGCATCACCTGATCCTCGTAAAGCAGCTGCCAGAATCTGATTTGAACAAGCTGTAAAGTAGAAAGGCGTCAGCCACCGCAGAAACAAAGTACCAAAGTATACAACTTCCCCTCTGGCATTGAAGAAGGCAACCAGATATGGAGCCGCAATGATTGTCGGAATCATCAATACCAGCGTACAGATCATCGCCATAATCGTTGCGGTATGAATGCCCTGCTTCGCTCTTGCCGCATTGCCGATGCCGATATTCTGGCCGACAAAGGTCGTTACTGCTAAAGCGATTGACTGCATCGGCAGAAACATCAATGCATCAATCTTGGTATAGGCTGTCCAGCCGGACATGCAGTCAGCACCGAAGTAGTTGATGTAACTCTGCACAAAGACATTGGAAAAAGAAATAATCGTCATCTGCAAAGCAGCCGGAATGCCGATTCTGAAAATTTTCTTCAACAGATTCCAGTCCATATGCATTTCATGCAGGGAAATACGCACGCATAATTTTGTCCTGGCAAGCACAAGCAGAGACAGAATTGCGGAAACAAACTGGGAAAGAATGGTTGCCCAGGCAACCCCGGCAACACCCATATGAAAGACGATCACCAGAACAAGATCGCCGATGATATTCAATACCGCTGCCGTCGCAAGAAAATAGAACGGTTTTTTCGAATCTCCGACTGCCTGCATGATGGAAGCTGCTGCATTGTAAAACAAAAGACCGGAAACCCCGCTGAAATAAATATTGAGATATGTTTCCGCATCGCTGTACACTTCTGTCGGTACATTCATCAGTCTGAGCATCAGCGGCGTCAATACAACCCCGGCAATCGTCAATACTGCTGACATCGCAAACGTCATAATCATTGTCGTATGGACAGCTTTGGAAACTTCCTCATATTTGCGGGCACCGAAGAACTGGGAAATGACAACCCCGGCACCGTTGGAAAGACCCATGAAGAAGCCGATCAGCATATTGACAATGGGTCCTACCGTACCAACGGCAGAAAAAGCTTCATTGGACACAAAGTTGCCGACAACCCAGGAATCCACCATGTTGTAGAGCTGCTGGAAAATATTGCCTAGTAATAAAGGAATGGAAAAAGCAATAATCAGACGGACAATAGACCCGCTGGTCATGTCCATCTGTTTTTTCTTCATCATTTCTTTTTCTTCAGCCATTTCCTGTTTCCTCCCTCTTCTTCCGACTATGTCATATTTTACTTCCTCTTTACGCTTCCTTTCATCCATACATGGACATTTTCCATTTCTGGAACAGAAGAAAAATATTTTTTCGTTACTTGATTGTAATCAAAGAACTGATATGTTCCCGGTGCTACTCTTACGCATGCAGGAGGTAAACATGCTGGGAAGAATACATTCATTGGAATCATTCGCATCAAGCGACGGACCATCGGTCCGCTATCTCATCTTCCTTCAGGGCTGCCGGATGCGCTGCCGCTTCTGTCACAACCCTGATACCTGGGATCCGTCCAAAGGAACCATGATGCGTGCGGATGAGATTCTGGATCAGGCAGAACGATACCGCAGCTATTGGGGAAAAGAAGGCGGCATTACCGTAAGCGGCGGCGAACCCCTGCTGCAGATGGAATTTCTGCAGGAACTCTTTCATAAGGCAAAACAGAGAAACATCAATACCTGTATTGATACAGCCCTGCAGCCCTTTACGGAAGAAAAAACATGGCTGACTGACTTTCAGGCATTGATGGAAGATACGGATCTGCTGTTAGTCGACATCAAGCACATTGATCCTGACCGGCACCAATGGCTGACCGGCTGCAGCAATGCCAATATTCAGGCAGGCATGCGATATCTTTCAGACATCGGAAAACCGATCTGGATCCGCCACGTTCTGGTGCCGGGTGTCAATGACAACGAAGAATATCTTGAAAAAACAGCACAATTCATATCAACACTGACAAACGTAGAACGAATTGATGTACTTCCCTACCATACGCTGGGCGTATACAAATGGAAGGAACTCGGAATTCCCTATACGCTTGGCAATGTGAATCCTCCGGATCAGGAAACAATCAGAAAAGCAGAGGAAATTCTGCAGAAAGGAATAAGAAAATGAGAGAAGAATGGACAGGCTTTAAAGGAAACAGATGGAAAGACGAAGTCAACGTCAGAGACTTTATCCAGAACAACTATACGCAATATGAAGGCGATGAATCCTTCCTTGCCAGACCGAGTGAAGCAACTGACAAACTCTGGGGCAGATTGCAGGAATTACAGAAAGAAGAACGCGCAAAAGGCGGCGTCCTGGATTGTGAAACCGAAATCGTCACCAGCCTGACTGCCTATGGACCGGGATACATCGACGAATCCATGAAAGACAAGGAAAAGATCGTGGGTCTGCAGACTGACAAGCCTCTGAAGCGTGCCTTCATGCCTTACGGCGGCTACCGCATGGCCAAAGAAGCAGCTGAAACCTACGGCTACAAGATTAATGAAAAGTTTGACAAGATCTTTACGGAATACCATAAGACCCACAATGATGCTGTATTTGATGCCTATACGTCAGAGATGAGAAAAGCAAGACACTCCCATATCATCACCGGTCTTCCGGATACCTATGGCAGAGGCAGAATTGTCGGTGACTACCGCCGGATTGCCCTCTACGGCATTGACTACCTGAAGACAAAGAAACAGGAAGATCTGGCCAATTGCGGCGACGGCACCATGAGCGACGATGTCATCCGCCTGCGGGAAGAACTGGCAGAACAGATCAGAGCACTCGAAGGCATCCGTAAAATGGCTGAAATCTACGGCTTTGATATTTCAAAACCTGCAAAGAATGCAAAGGAAGCAGTACAGTGGCTCTATTTCGGCTACCTCGCTGCTATCAAGACACAGAACGGAGCTGCCATGTCAGTCGGCAGAATTTCTACTTTCCTTGACATTTACATCAACCGTGATCTTGAAAACGGCACTCTTTCAGAAAGCGAAGCACAGGAGCTGATCGATCATCTGACCATGAAATTCCGCATGGTCAAGTTCGCCCGCATTCCTTCTTATAACCAGCTCTTTTCCGGTGATCCGGTATGGGCAACATTGGAAGTAGCAGGTCTGGGCATGGATGGGCGCCATATGGTCACAAAGACCGACTTCCGCTTCCTCCATACCCTGGAAAACATGGGCCCTTCACCAGAGCCGAATCTCACAGTTCTTTATTCTTCCAGGCTGCCTGAAAACTTCCGGAAATATGCGGCTGATATCTCGATCCGCACCTCTTCCATCCAGTACGAAAATGATGACATCATGCGTCCGTTCTGGGGCGATGACTACAGCATCTGCTGCTGCGTTTCAGCTACCCAGACTGGCAAGGAAATGCAGTTCTTCGGTGCCCGGGCAAATCTTGCCAAAGCCCTTCTCTATGCCATTAACGGGGGCAGGGATGAAAAGTTCCTGGATAAGAACGGAAACCATATGCAGGTCGGGCCGGAATACATGCCGATTACTTCCGAATACCTGGATTACAAGGAAGTCATGCACAGATATACGCAGATGCTCGAATGGCTGGCAGGCCTGTATGTCAATACGCTGAATGTCATTCAGTACATGCATGACAAGTACTACTATGAATCTGCTGAAATGGCTCTCATTGATACAGATGTCAGACGCACCTTCGCTACCGGCATTGCCGGCTTCTCCCATGTCGTTGATTCCCTGTGTGCCATTAAATATGCAAAAGTAAAGCCAATCAGGGATGCTGAGGGTGTGACAACAGACTTTGAAATTGAAGGTGATTTCCCGCGTTACGGAAACGATGATGAAAGAGCAGATGAAATTGCCGTATGGCTGCTGAAGACCTTCATCACTATGGTAAAGAAGCACCATACATATCGTAATTCCGAACCGACAACTTCCATCCTGACAATTACATCCAACGTCGTATACGGCAAGGCTACCGGTGCTCTGCCGGATGGCAGAAAGGCCTTTGCACCATTCTCTCCGGGTGCCAATCCTTCCTATGGCGCCGAGAAGAACGGTCTGCTGGCATCTTTGAATTCCGTTGCCAAAGTTCCGTATGAATATGCCCTGGACGGAATTTCCAATACCCAGACCATTAATCCTGGCGCCCTTGGCTCAAATCCGACCGAGAGAGTCAATAATCTTGTCCATGTTCTGGATGGTTATTTTGACCAGGGTGCTCATCATCTCAACGTCAACGTATTCGGCATTGAAAAGCTGAAGGATGCCATGGAACATCCGGAAAAGCCGGAATATGCAAACTTCACCATCCGCGTCTCCGGCTATGCCGTCAAGTTCATTGACCTGACCAGAGAACAGCAGCTGGATGTCATTTCCAGAACTTTCCATTCTTCTCTGTGACCAGGGCCAAAGACCGCAGAAGCTGAAAATGTTTCTGCGGTTTCTGCATTCACAGATCTGATGTAAAATAATGAATATGACATTGGAAAGTACATTATCCTGTCCCTATCATGAGAAGAAAAGCACCTGCGTGGATCACATCCGCCTCTTTGAAGCATTGCCGGATGAGGCAAGGACTTCCCTTCTCAAAGAAATGAGACACACATCCCATCGCAAAGGTGAAATTCTTGTTCAGGAAGGAGAATCCATTGACGCAATCCTGGTCGTCAGAACCGGTATTATCAAAACTTACCGCATCGATGCCTCCGGTGAAGAACACGTCATGGATGTTCTCCATGCCGGCCAGGCCATCTGGCACGGCATGTTTCTGGAAGATCATATCTATCACTATTCCGTTGCATGCATGTCTGATGTAAATCTCTGTATTCTGCAAAGAGAAAAATTTGAAAATGTACTGGGCAGATATCCCAAAGCCGCAATGAACCTGATTCAGATGCTGAGCACGGATCTTGATGAAGCGGAAGAAAAGAACCTGCTGCTGGGCATGCGGTCTCCTGTCAAACGCCTGGCAAGCTTTCTTCTCTGGCGTGATCGGAGAATGAGCGGGCAGGAAATCACGATGAAACTGGAAGATATCGGCAGCTTTATCGGGCTGCGTCCGGAAACCATTTCAAGAGCATTGACAAGCTTAGCGGAAGCAGGATGCATTCAAAGAACCGGCCGGGCCCGTCTGCAGGTATTTGACAGAGACAAACTGAAACAGATCTCGCAATAAGCACAAAGAAAGGAACTGTATTTCCTGCATGTATGTATGCATGCATTAATTGATACAGTTCCGTTTTTATTTATCGGCTGATTATTTTCTTTATTTTTCCCTGCGGGATTACTGACCTTCAGCAACTCTTACCTGAATTGCCTTGCGGTAGATGAAGAAGGAAATGATGCCGGCAATCAATAACGGCACTAACATGACCAGAATCATCAGGAAAGATGACACTGCGGTAAATACGCCCCTTGTGACCAGAGCAGTCAGAAGCACTGCCATATATAACAAAGCGGTGCCGCCGACTAAAACATGGAACCAGATCATTTCCTTACGGATGGCAGAGAAACACTGTTTCTTTGAAAAACCCAGCTGATCCAGGACATGAAATTCGTTGTTTCTTGAAGAAAGAAGGGTCTGCAGATGGAACATGATGGTCATTGCCTGCAGGAAATTCATGACCGCATACGTGACAAGAATCAATAACTGGGCAATTGCATTGTCCATTCTCGAAACAAGAAGCGCAGTCAATAAGACGGCATTGCCGATGAAAAGATACAAGGTAATCTTCATCTTGGTAAAGTCATCCCGCAATAAGCCGAGCACGACTGCTTTGACCGGCATCTTCAATGCCTTCTTTTTCATGACTTTTGTGATGCCCGGCAATAAGGCATTGGAAACCATCATCTCCAAACCCAGCATACCGACGATCACCCATAAAGCAGCAGAGCCAGGCGTTTTGATAAATTCAGACAAAGGCAGCAGAAAGAGCACAATTCCGGCAATGCCTTTGAGGAAGCCAGGTATTTTCTTCAATAAAGAACCGAAGGCAGAACCTTCTTTATCCGTTTCTTCCCCCATGCCGTTGAGGATTTTGGAAGCTTCATTCTGATAGACATAGGAAAGATTCAAAGTTGTTGTCCAGAAAAGAACTGTGACAAGAATTGCCGTAAACTTGACGATTGCCCCGGAAGTAATCGTGACGGTAAAAGGCGAGGAAAGATACACGGCAAGAATCCGGTTCAATACCGGAATCAAAGCTGCCCCGGCAAGAATACCCAGAGGCAAAGCAATCAATAACAACACCGTTGTCTGCAGAAAAAGATAGGCTGTCATCTGGGTAAAAGCTGCCCCGCAGATCATTCTTACCGCCAGTTCCGGCGCCTTGTTGCGGATAAAGAACCGGTTGGCAAAGATAATATCTACGCAGCACAATACAACGACGTAAATACTCAATACATTGGCAATATCACCATTGGCCATATATTCTCCCGCATTGCCGAGATCTGCCATAATGATGTCCTGGTTGACAGCCATTTCGCACTCAGCAATGTTGAAGAACAGAAACATGAACATGGTGGTAATAAAGAAAGTCAGCAGATAAAAGAAAGTATGAGCCGGATCATCTTTCAATGACCGCATCGCATCGCGGAAGATCATATTTCAAAAACCCCTTCGGATTCGACGGAAGAAATATCTGTAATTGCACGGAAATATTCCTTCTGGTTCATATCTCCCCTGATCAGTTCCTTTTCAATATTGCCATCGCGCAGATAAACAAGTCTGGTCGTATAGGAAACAACCAGCGGATCATGAGAAACCATGACGACAGTAACACCTTTTTCCTGATTCAGCTTCCGCAATAATTTCATCAGAGAATTGGAATTGGCACTGTCCAGGTTGCCGGTCGGTTCATCTGCCACAATCAAAGTCGGATTGTTGATAAGAGCTCTGGCAATGGCAGCTCTTTGTCTCTGACCGCCGGAACACTCCAGCGGCTTCTTGTTCAGAAGTTCAAAAATATTGAGCTCCTTTGCGACTGCTTCCACTCTTTCCTGAATATCTTTCGGATCTGTTTTTCCCAAGGCCAGCGGCATGGCAATGTTTTCATACATGGTATGGGTCTTCAGCAGATTGAAATACTGGAAGATAAACCCCAGATTATCATGACGGAAATGACCGATTTCCTGTTCAGACATGGTCTGTACATCCTTGCCGTTGATATAAACACGCCCTTCGGTAGGTCTGTCAATGGTGGATATATTATTGATAAAAGTAGATTTTCCGGAGCCGGAAGGTCCCATAACGCCGACGAATTCACCCGGCATGACTTTGAAATTGATCTTGTGCAAAGCTTCAAATTCGTTTCTTGTATTCAGTCCGTAAACTTTCTTCAGATTTTTTGCCTCCAGAACAGGCCTGATCTCTTTTTCTTCTGCCATCATTACTCCTTTATGTGCAAGCGCTTTCAAACAGGAAGATTATACCTGTTGTTTTCCAACGTGACAATGACAACTTGAATGGAGGGAAAACAGTCTGCTATATTATCAGTAGAGTAATACCATAAATACAATTTGCAGAAAGGAACACAATTCATGAAACTGAAGATCCGGCAGAGAATGTTTGCCTTAGCTGACACGTATGACATTTATGATGAAAAGGATCAGCCGAAGTACTATGTCCGCAACGAAATTCTCTCCCTGCTTCACCACATCCATGTCTATGACAAAGATGAAAAGGAAGTCGGTGTCATTCATCAGAAATTTGCGCTTGCTTTTCCTGATTTCAAAATTGAAATGAACGGGAAAATCATTGGCACAATTTCAAAGGATCTATCCTTCTTCGTTCCGAAATATTCGATTGATTATCTCGGCTGGAAATGTCAGGGCGATATCTTCGGATTTGATTACACGGTAATAGATAAAGAAGGAAAGGAAATTCTTTCCATTGATAAGAAAATCATCAGTCTGACTGATTTCTACATTGCAGATATTCAGAACGACGAAGATGAAATTCCGGCTCTTCTTTTAGTTCTGGCAATCGACGCGGCAAACTGTGGAAAATAATTCATTCCTATCATTCTGATATGCTTTCAGTAGCGCTTCATAAGCCTTTGTACTATATTAATAGACGTTATGATTTATTTAGACTACTGTGCACACATGCCTTCTTCCAGACGTGTACTGGATACTTTCCTGGAAGCAGAAGAAAAATATACAGGCAATGCCAATTCCCATCATGCGGCTGGCAGAGCAGCCAGGGCTGCCATCGGTGAAACCAGGCAGAAAACGGCAGAACTCTTAGGCATCAAAGCAGAAGAAATCATCTATACAAGCGGTGCTACGGAATCCAACAATCTGGCAATCCGGGGCATGGCTGCTTCTATGCGCCATGTCGGAAAACACATTATTTCGACTGGTCTTGAACACTCCAGCGTCTCTGCTTCTTTATCCAGACTCCAGGCGGAAGGCTATGAAATAGATCTCTGTCCGATGGACAGAAAGGGAAAGATTGATCTGGAAGAATTCGAAGAACTGATCCGCAAAGATACGTGTCTTGTTTCTTTCAGTCTGGTTGATCCGGAAGTCGGTATCATCCAGCCGGTAAAAGAAATCGCAGAAATACTGAAGAAATACCCGTGGGTAAAGCTTCACATTGATGCTTCCCAGGCTTTCGGCAGAATTCCGGTGGATTTCTCAATCGGTGATACCATCTCAATTGCCCCGCACAAGTTCGGCGGCATCAACGGCATCGGTCTTCTGATAAAAAAAGAAGGCGTCAGTATGGAACCGGTATTGACAGGCGGCTTAAGCACGACTGCTTACAGACCCGGCACTCCTGCTGTTTCTCTGATTCTTTCCACCCTGCCGGCCATTGAAGATGCATTGGGTAACATGCAGGAAAATGAGATCAGGATCCGGAAACTGAACAATCTGTTCAGACAGCAGATCAAAGACACGGAAAACATCCGCATCAATTCTCCGGAAAGTGCTGTACCGGAAATTCTGAATCTCGGTGTGATCGGTATCCGCGGCATCAGAATGCAGGAATTATTAGATCAGAAAGGCATCTGTGTTTCTGTCAAGAGTGCCTGTGCTTCTGATTTATTGCCAAGCAAAGCAGTCTATACGATCTATCATGATAAAAAAAGAAGCTACGAAAGCTTCAGGATTTCCTTCTCTGCTCTGACTGCAGAGGAAGAAGTCATAACCGCAGCGTCTGTACTGAAGCAGATTGCAGAAAGTGAGTACCAATGAAAAGACAACTGACACCAGCCCAGATGATTGAAAGAAGCATCTCGGTCAAATTCCGCAAGCAGCTCTGGGCTCCTTTTTTAACTGCCATCAATGAATACAAACTGATTGAACCAGGCGATCACATTGCCGTCTGTATTTCCGGCGGCAAGGATTCCATGTGCATGGCCAAATTAATGCAGATGCTGCAGAGGCACTCTGATATTCCTTTTGAAGTCACGTATCTTGTCATGGATCCCGGCTATAACGAGATCAACCGCCAGTATGTTGAAAACAACCTGAAGTTACTTGACATCCCGGCAATCATCTTCAATACCAACATCTTTGATATTGCCAATGCGGATGATCAGAAACCGTGTTATCTGTGTGCAAGAATGCGCCGAGGCCATCTCTATAACAAGGCAAAGGAACTTGGCTGCAACAAGATCGCTCTCGGTCATCATCTCAATGACGTCATTGAAACAACATTGATGTCCATGATGTGGTCATCCAAAATTGAAACCATCGTTCCAAAGGCAAGAAGTGAACACTTTGCCGGCATGGAATTGATCAGACCGATGTATGGTGTCAGAGAAGATGACATCAAAGCCTGGGCCCGTTACAATGACCTGCAGTTTATCCAATGCGCATGCAGATTTACTGAAAACTGCACCATCTGTGATAATGGAGGCGGCGGCAGTAAACGTCAGGAAACAAAGAACCTGATCAGAAGACTGAAGAAAGACAATCCGGAAATCGAACACAACCTCTTCCGTGCCATCCACGCTGTCCATATCAAGACCTTCCCAGGTTATGTACTGAATGGTGAAAAGCACAGCTTCCTGGAAAACTATGAAGCCAACAATCCGCATCCTGAATCAGATATCAAGGATGAGGATGAAAAAGAAGAAAACTGAAAAAAGCATCAGAAATACAGGATAAAGAATTATGGTGTACGGAAACCAGGTGTTTCCGATCATCGTGATTCCTTTCGCTCTTTTCTAGCTAAGTGTTGGCGTTGTACCTTGGAACGTACAGCCCTTCTCTGACCTTCAGCTATACTCACATATGTAAATGAGGTAAG
>OMXQ01000071.1 GCA_900315065.1 uncultured Erysipelotrichaceae bacterium | reverse complement strand
CACTGTTGCCCACCTAAAGCATCTTTCTTGGCGAGCCGCCAGTGATATTATATTAGAAAATCAAAAAACAGGGTGCTGTTTTACCAACACTCTGCAAATCTAGTCTTTAAAAAAAAGGTCACCCGCATCAGGATGACCTTTCTCATGGTGCCGATTGGCAGAATTGAACTGCCCGCTGATCCTTACCATGGATCTGTATTACCACTATACTAAATCGGCGCTGCTCAATTATAGTAACGAATTGTTGCCATAAAATCAATAAGAATTGATATTTTTCAATTCACGATAAACAAGTGACAGAGGCAGACCCATGATGGCATAGTAGTCACCTTCAATTTTCTCAATATATCTGCCGCCCAGTCCCTGGATGCCGTAGGCACCTGCCTTGTCATCACATTCGCCGCTGGCAATGTATTTTTCAATTTCAGCTTCATCCATTGGAACAAAAGTAACTTTGGAAGTGACCTGATCTGTCCAGATCTTCTTTTTACTGCAGAAACAAAGACCTGTAATGACTTCATGGCTTCTTCCCTGCAGCTGCTTCAGCATGGCTGCTGCTTCATCATGGTTCTTCGGCTTGCCGAAAACTTTGCCGTCAACAACGACAATTGTATCAGAGCCGATAACTAAAGCCCCCGGGTGTCTTTTCAGAACGGCTTCCGCTTTTTTTCTGGCAAGAAGCTGGATTTCTTCTTTGAGGTCATTCTTCAGATTCATGCTTTCATCGATATCGGCCGGATCACAGGTGAAGTCAATGCCGCATTTTTCAAGGAGTTCTTTTCTACGCGGGCTTTTGGATGCCAGAATAATTTCTTTCATGTTTTAAATATAACGCAGATTTTGTAAATGATTGCGACAATGTTATAATGAACGTGCTAAAACAAGGAGAATAAAAGAAAAAAATATGACAAATCCAGTATTGGTAATTCTTGCGGCCGGCATGGGCAGCCGTTATGGAGGCATGAAGCAGATCGACGGTGTCGGTTCACATGGCGAACCAATCATTGATTTCTCTATTTATGATGCTTATCAGGCAGGTTTCCGCAAGGTTGTCCTGATCATCAAGAAGGAACATGAAGAACTCTTCCGCAAGGCTCTGACAGACAGAGTACAGGCTGGCGGAATGGAAGTAGAATTCGCATATCAGGATATGAATGATCTGCCGGAAGGTTTCACAGTTCCGGAAGGCAGAGTAAAGCCATGGGGCACAACACATGCTCTGCTTGCCTGCCGCAATATCGTCAAAGAACCATTTGCCATCATCAATGCAGATGATTTCTACGGCAGAAATGCTTACCAGGTTGTTTATAACTTCCTGAAGAATGATGTCAGTGATGATCATTATGCAATGGTCGGTTTCAAGTGCCTGAACACATTGACTGCCAATGGTACTGTTACCCGCGGGGTCTGCGAAGAAAAGAACGGCAACCTGTCTCATATTGTAGAAGTACAGAAGATTGCTTTGAAGGACGATCATGCCGTTTATGAAGATAACGGTGAATGGAAGCCGCTTTCTGATGATGCGCTTGTATCCATGAACTTCTGGGGCTTCACACCGAAGATCTTCGATGAACTTGAACCGATCTTCACTGACTTTCTGAAGAACAACATCGACAAGAACCCGATGAAGTGCGAACATGTCATTCCGACAGCAGTAGGAGATCTGGTTGCAGACGGCAGGATTACCGTGAAGATGCTGTCTTCTTCCGACAAGTGGTTCGGCGTAACGTACAAGGAAGACAAGCCGGATGTTGTTGCCAAGATCCAGGCCAAGAAAGATGCCGGCGAATATCCGGATGTCCTCTGGAAGTAATCTGAAAATGTGTTATGGAAAGAGAATCTCTTGCGGTTCTCTTTTCTTTTTGCATATAAATGGACAAAAAGTGTGAATGTGGGCATAATGCACATATATAAATATCAGGAGGTTATGTTCTATGATCAAAGTTTATGGTAGTCCGCTGTGCCCTGACTGCATGGCATGCAAAGCTTCTCTTGATGCTTACAGCATTCCTTATGAATTTACCGATATCACTGGCAGTATGAAGAATCTCAAGGAATTCCTTGCCCTGCGTGATACAAAGGAAGAATATAAAGAAGCCAGACAGGATCATTTTGTCGGTATTCCGACAATTATCAGGGAAGATGGTTCCTTCACGCTTGATTGGGAAGGTTTCATCAGAGAATGCGGTCATGAACCGCTTGCCAAAGCTGCCGGTCAGGCATGCCGCCTCGATGGTACAGGATGCTGAAAAGCATCTTTTTTCTTTGTGGCAATAAGGCGTATGGTATAATGATTTCGTATCTTCTGAAAAGGAGGAGATTCTGTTTTGTCTGATTATGCCCTGAATCTCACATTGGAAAATATCCGGTCCATCACAGTGATGTTCGTCGATATTTTCGTCATGTGGCTGATTATATATTATGCTTTGAAGATTGTCCGTACCAATTCCCGTACAATTCAGATCTTCAAGGGAATCATTCTGGTTGTTCTTGTCGATGTGCTTGCCAAAGTTCTGCATCTGAAGACTCTGCAGTTTTTCACGGATCTTTTTATCAACTGGGGCTTTCTGGCTCTGATTATTATCTTCCAGCCGGAATTTCGTTCCTTGCTGGAAAGAATCGGCAAGTCTAATGTTTTTTCACGGATTACGACGCTTTCCGGCAATGAAAAGGAACATCTGGTTGATCAGATTGTGACTGCCGTCATGTTATTGAGCAAGGATTCTACCGGCGCTTTGATTTCCATTGAACAGTCTCATTCCCTGGCTGATTTTATTTCAACCGGCACGCCGCTGAATTCAGATGTTTCTGCGGAATTGTTAACCAGTATTTTCGTTACTTCAACGCCTCTTCATGACGGGGCAGTCATCATTCAGGGTGACAAGATTGCCTGTGCTTCCGCCTATTTCCCGCCGACCAACATGGAACTGCCTTCCCGTTTCGGGGCCAGACACAGAGCGGCAATCGGTATTTCTGAAATTACGGATGCTGTTACCATTGTTGTTTCGGAAGAAACCGGCAACGTTTCGATTACTGAACACGGCCGTATTTTCCTTGTGAACAGAAAAGAACTGCGTGAGTATCTGATGCGGACGATCTGCGGTGAAGTCACGGAAGTCAGATCCAGTCATAACAGAAATGAAGCTGCCGATGAGGGCGATGTCGTCATTGGCGAAGAAGAAAAGAAACCAGTTCCTCAAAGTGACAAGGTTGCGGTTGAAGAAGTTGTCAGCGGCGGCGTCAGAGAAGAAACTGACAGCCGTTCCATGGATAAGATTCACGAAGATGCAGATGCTGAGGCAAGTGCAGCTGCGATCAAGCTGCCGCACAAGAAGAAAAGACCTGCGCCTTCTTATCCAACCCAGTCCAATGCCAATCCGTTCCAGACAGATGGAACCGTCTCTTCAGATAGAAGAATGACGCCGGAAGAAGTTCAGGCTGCCAGAGAGGAAGTTCTGCGCCGTTATTCCCATTCTTCAAAGCAGGGAGGTGACGATCATGAGTGATAAGAAACACACGCCTGTGGATGAAGAAGAAGCAAAGTCCAAAACTGAACTTGCGCAGAAGATTGCCAGACAGTCCAAAAAAGCTGAAGATGCTTACCAGCATCTTGAAAACGGTATTTTCAAGGCTACCCGCTGGTTTTCAACGCTGCTCGACAAGCTTCTCTTCAATTCCAAACATACAAAGCTGGTAGCTCTTGTATTGGCAGTTCTGATGTATCTGGTCGTCAATTACGATTCCATGTCCAAGGTTTATACGACTTCTCTGAAGTATACCAAGACAGTGAGCGATGTAGCAGTCACTGCCCAGTACAACAGCGATACGTATGAATTGACTGGTCTTCCTGAAAAGGCAGATATCACAATCACAGGCGACGCTGCCAGTGTCACCAATGCGGCAAATACCACCGAAGGCAGAGTTTATGCAGATCTTGACGGCCTTTCTGAAGGTGAACATACGGTCAAGCTGAAAACTGACGGCTATGGTGCCAGTGTCACGGTCGTTACCAATCCGACTAACGTCGTTGTTACATTGAAGAAGAAGACAACCCAGCAGTTTGATATTTCATATGATTTCATCAACCAGAATCAGATGGATGATATCTACAGCCCGGGAACGCCTGAGTTTGATTACACCAAGGTCAATGTCCGTGCTTCCAAAGATACGCTGAATTCCATTGCCTTCGTCAAGGCTCTGATCGATGTATCCAAGCAGACATCTGATTTCGAACAGGATGCCAAGCTGGTTGCCTATGATACTTCCGGCAATCCGGTCAAGGCAGATATTGTGCCGGAAACCGTTCATGTCAAAGTGCCGGTAACTTCCCCAAGTAAAGTTGTTCCAATCAATGTTGAAGTGAGCGGTGAAGTTCCTGATGGTAAGGCGATTGATTCCATTACGATGGATCAGCAGTCCGTAACCATTTATGGGTCGGAAACTGTACTGGCCAATATTGAACAGGTTGTGGTCAATCTCGATGCGTCTTCCTTAACCAAAGACAGTTCGGTTGTGCGGCCGATTGTGCTTCCTTCCGGCGTCGGTTCTGCTTCCGTTTCCCAGGTAACGATGGCGGTTACATTGGGGGAAGGCGTGAAGAAGACGATCGACGGCGTTACGATCAACTACATCAACAATGTCAAAAATTACAAGGCAACTCAGCCTGATAACAAAACAACAACCAGTGTCGTTGTCTTCGGGACGCAGAAGAATGTCGATAAGATCAAGGCATCTGATATCAACGTCTACTTTGATATGAGCAAAGCTGAGCCAGGTCTGCAGGAATTCCAGCTTTTCGTTGAACAGCCTGAGGGCAGTCTTGTCAAATATTCCCTTGTGGAATCTACTTATAAGATGAACGTACTTGGTGAAACCAACACAAGCGAAGATAGTGGAACAGGAGTCAATAACGGGTAGGCATTTTCAGCTGTTGGAAAAGTTACACCTGATCCAGGGCGGCATTGCGTGAATACTATATGGAGGCAGAAATGTCTCCTTTTTGTGTGAAATGAAAGCACATACATTTTGTGGTATGATGAAAGCGGTGAGTATACATGAAAAAAGTAATTGCAATTGTAGAAGATGAGAGAGATCTGAACTCCCTTGTCAGAAGATATCTTGAAAGAGAAGGTTATGAAGTACGGTCATATCTGACTTTTGACGAAGCGTATCCGCATTGCCAGGATGATGACGTGCATCTGTGGATTCTCGATATTATGCTTGGTGACAAGAGCGGTTTTGATCTGATCGAAGAAATCCGTCTTCATGACAAAAATGTGCCGGTGATCTTCATGAGTGCACGCGACAAGGAATTTGACAGAATCATCGGTCTTGAAAAAGGATCGGATGACTATATCACAAAGCCGTTTTCACCAAAGGAACTGGTGCTGCGTGTCAATAACCTGATCCGCAGAGTTTATCGGGATGATGATCATAAAATTTCCGTTGACGGCTATGAAATTGATGAAGAAAAGAGAACAGTTGCCAAAAATGGTACTTCCGTGGAATTGACAACCAAGGAATTTGATCTGCTGATGCTGTTTGTCAATAACCGCGGAACAGCTTTCCCAAGAGAACAGATTCTGGCGAAGATCTGGGAGGAAAACTATTACGGATCAGACAGAGTTGTTGATGATACATTGCGCAGATTGCGCAAAAAGATGCCTGATCTTTCCATTCATACAATTTACGGCTTCGGGTATCGGCTGGGATGAAACGCTTTAACATGTGGCTGCGGGAATTTTCTCTTTCCCAGCAGCTTTTAACCATTATCTTTATCTTTGTAGCTGTATTTGCCGGTTTTATCTTTGTCTTTATTGCCCCGGCAATTCAGAATTTTTCGGAAACCGAGATGTTCCGTATTCTTCATAATGAACAGGCCGGCATTATAGAATACCTGGAAGATCATCCCGGCGGCATACCGGATATGGGAGAATCCAGAGTTTATCAGGTTTCTTCTTACATCTATGATAAAGACACCGGCAGCTTTATTGCTTTAGGCGGTACTACCTTGCCTGACATGGTCAGAGAGGATGTTATTCTGCATACTGCTTCGGAAGCCAGCGGCACTTCTGACTACAGCGTGGAAGTTGAAGATTCTTCATCCTCTAATCTGGACAAATATCTTTATTCCATGATTGAGCTCAAGGACGGCAGATGGCTGGTTTGTGCTATGGGTGATGCTTACCGGGCACAGTTTTCGACCTCGCTTACAAACGGGGTTGTCATGATCAATGTTCTGTTCGTTTCAGCTTTGTTTGTCTTATTGATGATCTGGGTCGGCAGTATTATTATTCCGCTGAATCAGATCAAATCTTATGTCGAAAAGATCAAATATGATCAGCCGGCGGAGCTGAATATCAAGCGGAACGATGAAATCGGCGATGTGGCGGATGCAATTGTGCAGATGAACCATGAACTTGCCCAGCAGAACAGGGAAAAGCAGGCAATGATCCAGAATATTTCCCATGATCTGAAGACGCCGATTGCGACCATCAAGTCATATTCAGAAGCCATCAAGGACGGCATCTATCCGTATGAAACGCTGGAAAAGAGCGTTGATGTCATTATTGAACACGCTGACAGACTTGAAAAGAAGGTTCGTTCCCTGATCTTATTGAACAAGATGGATTATCTGAAGGATACCCTGCCGGAAGGTGAGAATCTGCTGATGGCACCGATCGTTGATAAAGTTCTGCTGTCTCTCAAGGTTGTGCGTCCGGAAATTACTTTTGAAAGAAAGCTGGATGACAAAGTCCGTTTTCATGGGGAAGAAGAACCATGGCGGATTGTCATTGAAAATCTTGTGGACAATGCCCTCCGCTATGCAAAGACAAAGATTTCCATTGAATTGACAGAAGGTAATCTCAGAGTCATCAATGACGGCCCGCCGGTAGAAGAAGACAGACTGGATTCTCTTTTCAAGCCTTATGAAAAAGGAACCGGAGGCCAGTTTGGTCTGGGTCTGAGCATTGTGCATCAGGTGTGCACGACATACGGGTATATCGTCTGTGCAGAAAATCTCCCGCAGGGGGTTTGCTTTCATATCTGGACGGATCGCAGAAAACCGCGGAAACGCGTACGTACAAAGGCAAAAGAGGCTTAACGCAGGCCTCTTTTTCAGTTACAATAGGGAGGCATGAGTGAATTTATTGAAATCAAAGGCATCCGTACTGCATATAAATGCGAAGGTAATGGAAAAGATATGGTCCTGCTTCACGGCTGGGGACAGAACAAGGAAATGATGGATCTGATCTTTGATCACTTCAAAGACAGATTCAGAGTCTGGTCGCTTGATTTTCCTGGTTTCGGCCAGTCTGATGATCCTGAGGAAGCATGGGGTGTTCCTGATTATGAAGACTTCTTTGCAGAATTTGTTGAGAAGAATCATATTGTAAAGCCCGTCATCATTGCCCATAGTTTCGGGTGCAGAGTTGCGATCCGCTACGCTGCAGATCATCCTGACAATGTCAATAAGATGTGTCTGACAGGGGCAGCCGGCATCCGGCCGAAACATGGTCTTGAGTGGCAGGTGAAGACAAAAGCTTATAAGACAGGCAAGTGGCTGCTGAAGGTCACCGGTCAGAAAAAGAAACTGGAAGAAATGCAGAAGAATGCCGGTTCAGAAGATTACCGCAATGCAAAGGGTGTTATGAAACCGACGTTTGTCAAAGTCGTCAATGATGATGTTACCCCGGTTCTCAAAGACGTAAAGTGTTCTGTTCTTCTGGTATGGGGAGAATTTGATACTGCAGTTCCGCTATGGATGGGACAGGAAATGGAAAAAGAAATGCCGGATGCAGGTCTTGCCGTTTTTGAAGGCGATGATCACTGGGCTTACTGGCACCAGCCGCAGAGATTCAATGCGGTGCTGGATATATTTCTTAAAGGAGACGTGAAGTGAATATCGTTACAGCAGAAAAATTACTGACCTGCGTGTGCCTGGCATTTGCCGCAGCCGTTCCGGCCAAGCACGCTTTGCATATGTTTCAGCAGAACCGGTATGAAACCGGCCGCTATACAGGCTGGATCAGAGAAAACAGAAACCTCGGCATGATCACGATTCCGGTTCTGATTCTGACGATTCTGACAGCCCTGTGTCCTTTTTTCCTGAATGGAAAGATTGTATTATATGCGATGAATCTTCTCTTTATTCTGAGCGGTGTGATCCTGTATGCGGCTGAGAAAAAGAAGAAATACATCAAGCCTCTGGTCTGGACAGCGCGTGTAAAAAGACAGGGAATTGTCATGGCAGTGCTGTTTGTTCTCTTTGCGGCATTGACCTTGTTTGTCTTTGGCAATAAGGCTGCTTTGAGCATTGCCTCTCTGGCAGGTCTGTTCCTGCCATGGATTCTGGTTTATCCGATGGCATGGATTACAGCCCCGATTGAAGCCGGCGTTCGTCAGCATTATCTCAATGATGCAAAGCGGATTCTTGATGAGCACAAGGATCTGATCAAAGTCGGTATTACCGGCTCGTTCGGCAAAACTTCCACCAAGAATATCATGCAGAGCATGTTGTCAGAAGCATATTCTTCCCTGATGACACCAGCCAGCTACAATACCCCGATGGGCATTACCAGAACCATCCGTGAATATCTCAAGCCGATTCATCAGGTATTTGTGTGTGAAATGGGTGCGGACCATGTCGGTGACATTACGGAATTGATGAATTTTGTGCATCCGTCCATCGGTGTCGTGACTTCCATCGGTCCTCAGCATCTCAACACTTTCGGTTCTCAGGAAAACATTACCAGAGAAAAGATGCAGATGATTGAAATGCTGCCGGAGGATGGTTTCGGCGTATTGAATTATGATAATGAATTCATCCGCAGCTGGAAGATTCAGAATTCTGTGAAAATTGCAACTTACGGCATCCACTCCCGCGATGTTGATTACTACGCTGATGAAATTTCCTATCGTCAGAATGGTTCTTTGTTTACCGTTGCTCATGGGGAAGAAAGAGTACAGATTGAAACAAAGCTGTTAGGCGAATTGAATATTCTCAATATTCTTTCGGCAATTGCAGTTGCCAGGCACTTAGGTGTTTCCTGGCATGTCATTCAGAAAGCCGCAAAGCAGATGGCACCGGTTGAGCACAGACTGGAACCGAAGAAAATCAACGGTTTCCGCTTTATTGATGATGCCTTCAATGCCAATCCGGTAGGTTCCGGCAAAGCGTTGGATGTGCTGGCTATGATGCCGGCAAAAAGATGGATTGTCACCCCGGGCATGATTGATCTGGGTGAAAAGCAGAATGAAATCAACAAGCATTTCGGTACTTTGATGAAGGACAAGGCAGATGTTGTTGTCTTAGTTGGCAGACAGCAGACAAAGCCGATTTATGAAGGCCTGCAGGAAAGCGGCTTTGACATGGAAAATGTCATCGTCGTTGATACTGTCAGGGAAGCCTTCGGTATAGTCTGGCAGAAAGCAGGCAGAGAAGATACCATTCTTCTGGAAAACGACCTGCCGGATGCTTTCAACCATTAACGATATACAGAACAGGAGTGATTGAGCAAAGTCACTCTTTTTCTTTTTGACGATTTTACATAAATGAACAATGACAAAGCAGAAAAATATGATTACGATTGTCATTAGAGGTGGAAATCATATGAAAACTTTAGTATGGGGGCACCGGGGGGCTTCCGGTGAAATGCCTGAAAATACACTGCCTTCTTTTCTCAAAGCAGCTGAAGAAGGGGCTGACGGAATAGAACTGGATATCCAGCTTTCAAAGGACGGCGAAATTGTTGTCTGTCACGATGAAACAATCGACAGAACCAGCGATCATACCGGCTTTGTCAAAGACTATACATTAAAGGAACTCAAGAGCTTCAATTTCAACAAAACGCATCCGGAATATGGACATGCCGAACTTCCAACCATGAAGGAAGTCTTTGACGCTTTGAAAGACACCGGTCTGAGTATCAATATCGAACTGAAGACAGGCATGTTTGATTATGAAGGCATTGAAGAAAAGATCATTGCCCTGACGCAGGAAGAAGGATATGAAGACAGAGTCATCTATTCTTCTTTCAATCACTATTCCATCAAGCGCATCCAGGCTCTCGATCCGCATGCAAAGACTGCTTTCCTGTATTCAGACGGCAATATGGACATGCCTGAATATGGTAAGAAGAACGAGGTAGATGCTTTGCATCCATGGTTCTATAACCTCCGCTTTGACGGATATATGGAAGCATGCAGAAAATACGGTCTTGATGTCAATGTCTGGACCGTGAACACGGAAGAAGACATTCGTGCATGCATCAGGTACGGGGTCAATGCAATTATCGGAAATTATCCTGCTCTGATCAGAAAGGTAATAAAAGAATATGAGTGAATTCACGCACTTTACGGATGAAGTACTGCCGGTCTTTCTGAAGGAACATGTGGAATCCGGTTTTGTAAGAAACAGTGATGATCAGAAGATTGCCTGGTACAAGGCAGAACATGAGAATGAAAAAGCCATGATTCTGATTGTTCATGGTTATTGCGGTTTCTTCGGCAAATTCCATGAAACATTTTACAAGCTTTATCAGGAAGGCTATTCCGTCTGCTTTATGGAACTAAGAGGACATGGCAATAGTGAAGGCAAGGTCAAAGACCAGCGCATTGATGTTGATTCCTTCTATCAATATACCGATGATATGCATTCTGTCGTTGAAGGCGTTCTTAAAAAGAAGGGTAGAAGACTCTTCCTGCTGGCTCATTCTATGGGCGGGGCTGCCGGTGCCTTGTATCTGGAACAATATCCTGATGATTTTACCTGTGCTGTTCTTTCTTCTCCGATGATCCAGTCCAACTTTGCCGGTCTGCATAAGCCGGCAGTCGATGCCTTGTCTGTTTATTCCAAAGCAAGGGGATGGAAAGAGGAATATGCCCCGAAGCAGCACGGCTGGGACAATCACTACGATTTTGAAAACAGCTCTACGATGAATGAAGAACGCTATGCCTATCAGTTCCGCCTGCGTCAGCAGAACGAACAATATCAGACTTCCGGTGCTACCTGGGCCTGGGCAAGAGCTGCCAATGAATGTACCAATGAAATCTTCAGAAATGCAAAGAAGCTGAAGACGCCGGTGCTGATGTTCCAGTCAGGCAATGACGGCATGGTCAATAACGACGGCCAGAATCTGCTGAAAGAAAAGTGCCCGTCCATTACATTGGTCAGAATAGAAGGAGCCAAGCATGAGTTATACAACGGCAATGAAAGAGTCAGAAACAAATGGTTCAAAGATATGACTGCCTTCTATAACGCATACGCCAAAAAATAAAAAATTTTCCTGTTGCATTCTGACTTGTGCCTTGGTATATTATATAGGCACTTCGAAAGAAACAGCAGAGTGGTTCTGTGGAGTAGTGGCTTATCTCGTCTCCCTGTCACGGAGAAGATCGCGAGTTCGAACCTCGTCAGAACCGCCATCTGCGAGTGTAGTTCAATGGTAGAACGCCACCTTGCCAAGGTGGACACGGCAGTTCAATTCTGCTCACTCGCTCCATGTGAAACCTGGTCAGATCGATCAGGTTTTTTCTTTGTCTGCAGGATTGTTACTATTCACCGATAAACAAAAATAATCACGACATTTAAAGGACCGACACATCGCCGGTCCTTATTTTGATATTTTCAACTCATGATTCTTTGAAT
>OMXQ01000102.1 GCA_900315065.1 uncultured Erysipelotrichaceae bacterium | reverse complement strand
ATAGATCTCCGCACGGCCTACGAGGAATACCACTATGGCATATTTGCGGAGACTAATTCAGATACCGGGACCAACACTTAGCTCGAACATAGCGTTTTATTTTTACTTTCTACCGCAGAGTCATTATATCGATCAATTGAGTGACATTCTGGAAGATCTATTATTTGTCAAAGTGGTTTGGCCTTAACAATTATTTATGAAAATCACTAAAATAATGGATGCTAATATGATTGTTAAAGCCAGAATCAATTGAACGATTGCATGCTTTTGCCAAAACGATCGGACCTTTTTTTCCTGTTTCTGAAGTGGATTCCATACCAGATCCGGCACAATCGGTCCATGTCCAGGGGTGTATTCAATCTGTCCAGCCATTTGAGAAATAGCTAACTCTAAATCAATAAATCGATATCCATCCTTTTCCTTTTCCTGTATTTCATTCCAATAGTACGATTCATCAAAGGACTGTATATCTTCATTTTCAGCTTCCATTTCCTGGCAGATCAGAATTGCACCATTCAGATCTTTGACTTGTTCCTGCAGCTTTTTTTTCTGCGCTTCTGCCGCTGTTGTAAGGGAAACTTTTCCGGACAGAATTGCTTTAACTTCTACGATGCTGAAACCTAATTTTCTTAAAATGATAATTCGCTTTAACAGAATTACATCTTCCGGCGAATAATCCCTGTATTCATTTCCTCTTCTCAGAGGATGAATCATTTCCTGCTTTTCATAGAAACGAATTGTTGCTCTGGGAACACCAAGTTCTTTTTCCAATTCCTTGATTGTCATATTCATTTTCCTTTCCGTCATCCTCATCATAGAGTATGAACAAGGTTTACAGTCAACTGTTTTTATTTGTTTTTGATACGCAATCTGATGGAGTTAGCTATTTTGCAGCTCTGCTGCTCTTCTTTATCTAAGACCCTGATGTGAATTACAATGCGCATGATATTTATGGCTCATGGAGATTCGAAGGATCCAGCCAAAAGGTGTTTGTCCTTTAGCACGACAATCGGGCAGGAAGTTGAGAGTGACATCGCTATCAAATTTTGTTCCTCTCACACCACCGGAGGAGCCGTTCGGCTCAGGTATTTCTATCCGCCTTTCTGCCTGTGGTTTGTAACTTCCCGTCCGGATGCTTTCCTTAATCTCTGCCTAGTGTTCTTTGACGTATTCTCTGGCTTCTTCGACAGTTACACCATCGCCTCCGTCCGCACCTTTATTGGCAACGACACGATTAAAGGCCATCGTCATTTTCTCACGGGATAAGCCATACCTCTTTCATTGTTTGCCTGCACGATTTACAATTCGGGTTTAAGTTTTCCTACTTGGACTTTACTGCTTTTCGCCAGCTTGGCCATCCAAGCTGCTTTGATATCGCGTTTCTGTCCGTCAGGTCACAACTTCGCTGCTGCTTTTTCCCGCCTATGGATCGCTGCAGGGTTCACCTGCAACAGGTGACCCTTTGGAACTTTCGCCCTAGATGTATGACATGCCCGTCATACAAAAAAGGAAGCTGATCAGGCTTCCGATTGAATCTGCATATTGGCTTTATGAATGATATTCTTTACTGCCGGTATATCTTTTTTTCTGACAAAGAGAGAATAAATATTGCATTCCTTGTTGTTGAGAGGACCGGCAGGTGTCGTGCACCTGTTCAATCCTGCAAACCCGTAGGATCCAAGTATCTCACGTATTTTAATGGAATAAGGAATGTGCTGCCGGTTGAGTTCATTCTTGATCATTGCATACAGTCTTTCATTTTCTCTGATCTTAAAGATTATTTACGAAAAAAAAAAAAAAAATAACTGATGTTACTAATATGATCAGGAACAACCGGTCAAGCATGTTTTTGATTCGGAATAACAAAAGAGAGAACTGCAATTGCAATTCTCTCTCTTTGTATTATTGATCAGTGTAATTCGTTACAGGAGATGTATCAAATTACTCTTCGTTCTGAAGCTTTTCCTTAGCAAGGAGCTTGTTGAAACGAGTCTGAGCATCATGCAGAGTCTTGTCAAAGAGTCTGTCTGCTTCTTCCTGACCCTTGATTCTCGGCAGGTTGAAGTAACGGCCTTCCTTCATCAGGAATTCCTTGAACTTGGACCAGTCAGGAGTCTTTGTAGAGTCAATCTGCAGAGGCTTTTCAAGACGCGGATCGAAACGATACATTGTTGTGTAACCACAAGCTACTGCATCCTTCTCACGTGTCGGAGCAGAGATCAGACCGCCCTTGATACCATGTTCAAGACATGGGCAGTAAGCGATGATGATGGATGGACCATTATAGGATTCTGCTTCCTTGAAGGCCTTGATTGTCTGCATCTGGTTAGCGCCCATGCATACGGATGCAACATAAGCTGTGCCGTATTCCATGAAGATCTGACCCAGATCCTTCTTAGCTGTTGGCTTGCCGCCGGCAGCGAACTTGGCAATAGCAGAAGCGTTTGTAGACTTGGAAGCCTGACCGCCTGTGTTGGAATATGTTTCTGTATCGAGAACCAGAACGTTGACGTTCAGGTTGTTAGCCATAACGTGGTCAAGTCCACCGTAACCGATATCGTAAGACCAGCCGTCACCGCCGACGATCCATACGGACTTGCCGACAAGATCTCTTTCCATTTCGAGCAATGGCTTGACTGCTTCGCAAGAAGAAGCCTTGACACCAGCAACGATAGCATCCTTGACAGCTCTCTGCTTGTCACGGTCGTTGCCTGCATCGATGTAACCCTGGAATGCTGCCTTGAGTTCAGGTTCTACCTTGTCCAGGTTTTCTTCCATGATACGCAGGATTCTAGCTTCCTTGGTTGTCTGAGCGATAGCCATGCCGAAGCCGAATTCAGCGTTATCTTCGAACAGGGAGTTAGCCCATGCCGGACCTTCACCATTAGCATTTGTAGCAAATGGGTTGGATGGAGTACCAGAGCAGTAAATCATAGAGCAGCCTGTTGCGTTAGCAATCAGCATATCTCTGCCGAACAGCTGGGAAGCGATTCTGTAATAAGGAGCTTCGCCGCAGCCTGGGCAGCAGCCGGATACTTCGAAGTAAGGCATTTCAAGGGAAACACCCATAACTGTGTCAGGGTTGCCATACTGAGGCTTGTATTCTGTGTGCTTGTACAGATAATCAGCAACAGGTTCCTGCTTTGTCTGGGTAGCGATAGGACGAGCTACCAGAGCCTTCGGATTTTCCTTAGTGCCGTCACCAACCGGGCAGACTGTGATACATACGCCGCAGCCTACACAGTTTTCAGTAGCAAGCTGGATTCTGAACTTCAGACCATCAGCCTTAGCTGTCTTATATGCAGGAGACGGATCCTTGTATGTCAGTTCGAAGCCGTTTTCCTTAGCGATTTCAGAAGCCTTAGCGCATTCTTCTTCAGTCATCAGGAACGGACGGATTGTAGCATGAGGACATGCAAATGCACACTGACCGCATTCGATGCACTTGTCAGCATTCCATTCAGGAACATAAGCAGCAACGTTTCTCTTTTCCTTGAAGGAAATATCCAGAGGCATGGAACCATCGATGACACCCGGCTTAGCGAAGTCGGATACCTTCATGTCATAACCTTCCAGAGCGTTGATTCTCTGAACGTTTGTATCGTAGTGTTCATCACCTGTCAGTTCGAACAGCTGGCTCTTTGTTGTCAGGTCAGCCCATTCAGGCTTGACTTCAATCTTGACCAGACCTTCAGAACCCTTGTTGATGGCAGCGATGTTGTTGTTAACGACATCTTCACCCTTACGAGCATATGTTGTACGGGCAGAGTCTTCCATCAGCTTCAGGGACTTTTCGAACGGCATGATCTGTTCATTCAGTCTGAAGAATGCGGACTGCAGAATTGTATTTGTATGAGTACCCATATGAGTCTCACGGGCAATTGCATTCGCATTGATGATGTAGAAGTTAGCATGCTTCTGAGCAAGTCTCTTCAGCATTCTGTTAGGCAGTCTGTCTTCGATCTGATCAGCCGGAACAGTTGTATTCAGTAAGAATGTGCCGCCGTCCTTCAGGTCACGAACCATATCGAACTTCAGAGCATAGGATTCCTGAGAGCAGGAAATGAAGTCTGCCTTGTCGATATAATACGGAGAATGGATCGGATTAGGGCCGAATCTCAGATGAGAACGAGTTACACCGCCGGACTTCTTGGAGTCATAAGCGAAGTAAGCCTGGGAATACAGATCTGTGTTGTTGCCGATGATCTTGACAGTGGACTTGTTAGCACCGACTGTACCATCAGAACCTAAACCATAGAACAGGCAGGATGTGTAGTCAGCATCAACTGTGATATCAACCGGAGCAAGAGACAGATTTGTAACATCATCGTCAATACCGATTGTGAACTCTTCCTTCGGATCGTCCTTCTTGAGTTCTTCGAATACGGCGTTGATGTGGCTAGGGTTAGTGTCCTTGGAGGACAGACCATAACGGCCGCCGATGATTGTCAGGTTGTGCTTGCGCAGAGCATAGCAGACATCCAGGAACAGAGGTTCTCTTGTACCAACTTCCTTGGATCTGTCGAGAACTGCAACCTTCTTGACAGTGGAAGGCAGAACAGCTTCCAGATACTTCTGGGAGAACGGACGATACAGATAAACCTTGATCAGACCAACCTTTTCACCCTTCTTCAGCAGAGTGTTGATTGTTTCTGTGATTGTGTCTGTAACAGAACCCATAGCAACGATAATGCGTTCAGCGTCCGGTGCACCAACATATACGAACGGAGCATAGTTGCGGCCTGTATGTTCAGATACAGCCTTCATATACTTGTTTACGATATCCGGTACAGCTTCGAAATGCTTGTTCTGAGCTTCTTCAGCCTGGAAGAAGATATCGTCATTCTGGTTGGCACCACGAACAGCCGGGTTTGTATGCGGGTTCAGTGCATGAGCACGGAATGCTTCGAGCTTGTCGACTGGCAGCAGGCTCTTCAGGAAGTCATAATCCATGACTTCGATCTTGTCATATTCATGAGATGTACGGAAACCATCAAAGAAGTGCATAACCGGTACGGAACCGTCGATAGCTACCAGGTGAGCAACACCTGCCAGATCCATACAGTCCTGAACGGAATGAGAGCACATCATGACGATACCTGTCTGACGGCAGGCATATACATCGGAATGATCACCGAAGATAGACAATGTGTGTGTAGCCAGGGTACGTGCTGCAACATGGATAACACCAGGGAGCATTTCACCCTTCAGCTTGTAAAGATTAGGGATCATTAACAACAGACCCTGGGATGCTGTAAATGTAGCAGCCAGAGATCCGCCCTGCAGTGCGCCGTGGATTGCACCGGCAGCGCCGCCTTCAGCCTGCATTTCAACGACCTTGACCTTGTCGCCGAAGACATTGGTGCGGCCGGCTGTAGCCCATTCATCAATGTGTTCTGCCATCGGGGATGATGGCGTAATCGGATAGATACCGGCTACTTCTGTGAAAGCATACGCAGAATGAGCAACAGCGGTATTACCATCCATGGCTTCGAAAACCTTCTTGTTTTCAGTACTCATATGTCCTCCTGTAAACCGTTTCTATTATAACGCAGAAATTCACAAATGAAAGAAACATTTAACCGGTTTACTACTTACCATACTTATTTATTTACCCAAGTTTGACCTTACGAAGATTTCCGGCCTTCTTTTACGGGATTACAAGCACAGACAGGACACCTTGGAATGCACAATAATGCCTTAGTATTCATAAAAAAATCATCAAAGAAGAAAAAGAATTATAGCTTCGATGTGTCGCGCGCAGATCGTGAAGATCAATGTAGTTTGCCATTTTCAGTTTCCTCTTCTTTTCCTTATTTTCTTCAGAAAGTTCCTGCGGATCAGCTTCCTGCATTTTCAATTCTGTTGTCACGCACGCTCTCGTTATACTATGGCGAAAGTTTGCAGAAAAAAGAAAAGATGCCTGCCGCATGGACAGTAAAGTGGTACCCGTAAGGAGAACAGAAGTCTGACAGATTTCTGGCGCCCCTGCGGGTGCCATTTTTACATTCAGACAACATGATTACTGTTATGAGCA
>OMXQ01000072.1 GCA_900315065.1 uncultured Erysipelotrichaceae bacterium | reverse complement strand
AATCTGACTAGTACTTAGTCATTTCACTGCCCCTCTATTTGCATATAATTTGGTTTGAATCTATTCGCTTAGCTGAAAATAACGTGATGTTCTACAGCAGATAAATTAGAGCAGGAATACAAAAAGATCCATGTCATTGCCCTTCTCGACACGCTGGAATATCTTTCCAAAGGCGGCCGTATTTCCAAGACAGCTGCTTTTGCGGGCAAAATGCTTTCCATCAAGCCGGTTATTACTTTCAAAGACGGCGAAGTCCATGTACTTGGCAAAGCAAGAGGATCCAGGTCAGGAAGAAACATGCTGCTGAAGGAAGTACTTGATACCGGCATTGATTTCACCAAACCTCTGACATGTGCCTACAGCGGCTTTGATCAGACTTTGCTGAAGAAATACATTGAAGACTCTTTACCTTTATACAAGAACCACTACACAGCTGAAACCCTGCCGGTTTCCCAGCTTGATCCTACCATCGGCGTCTATTCAGGTCCTGGCTGCATTGGCTTTGCATGGTTCGGCAAAGAATAAGATTTCAACCAATGCATAGTATGTTAAAATTGAAACACAGATTATCAATCCAAGGAGAAAATACATACTATGTCTACACCACATAATGAAGCAAAACCAGGAGAGATTGCCAAGACTGTCCTGATGCCGGGTGATCCCCTGCGCGCAAAGTTTATTGCGGAAACATTCCTGCATGACGCAAAGCTCGTCAATAATGTCCGCGGCGTCCAGGGCTATACAGGCACCTGGGAAGGAAAACCGGTTACCGTGATGGCTTCCGGCATGGGCATGCCTTCCATCGGCATCTATTCTTATGAATTATTCAAAGAATACGATGTTGACAACATCATCCGGATCGGCTCTGCCGGTGCTTATGTCAAAGATCTTCATATCTTCGACGTCGTTCTCGCAACCGGGGCTTATAGTGAATCTACCTTTGCCAGAGAACAATGCGGCTATGAAGGGGATATCACTTACCCTTCTGAAGAACTCAACAGAAAGCTTGAAGAAAGCGCAGACGAATTGAATATTCCGCTCCACAAGGGCCTGATTCATTCTTCCGATGTCTTCTATCGCCAAAGCTCTGATTACCTGAAGACGGTCCATGAAAAAGGATGCGTTGCGGTTGAAATGGAAAGCTTTGCCTTATTCTCAAACGCAAAGGTACTTCATAAAAACGCCGCCTGCATTCTGACCATCTCAGACAGTTTTGTTTCCGATGAAATTACAACCCCTGAGCAGAGACAGACAAGCTTCACCAATATGATGAAGATTGCCCTCAACGCAGCCGTTAAGTAATGCATGCATGTTAAAAGGACAGTTCACTTCAGTGAGCTGTCATTTTCATTTTGGACTTCTGATGGTATTCAGTTGAATTTCTTCAGCAGCGAAGCTGCCCTTCCCGGCAATTCTCCGGTTGCCTGATATTTTTCAACAAGAGAAAGAAAGGAATTATGTTCTTCCAGAAGCGAGAATCTGCTTAAGACAGTCGCTTCCTTCTGATACACCACTTTCTCGTCGCAGATCAAAGTGCAGACGTAGGTTGTGATGTCCTTCTTTTCTTCCTTCATTTCGATTTTATGCTCGTTCTTATTCCACATATTTTTTTCTAACGGATCAGTTCATACACATGATAGCCGGGTCCGCAGTCACGAACTCTGTACAGCACCATGCCGCAATGCACATACTTGGCAGCCTTGATCGGATCATCTGTTTCCAGTGCAACCATGATGCCGAATTTTTCTGCTCTCTGGTAGGCATAATTCATCATCGGTCTCATAAATCCTTTATGCCAGTATTGTTTCAATACAACCAGAATTTCAATATCGAGATGCGGGGCATTGTTGTGTTCCGCAATTTCCATATCCAGCGTGCCGCCTTTTGACTGGGCAAAAGCAAAGTTCATCATATTGACAATCCCGCCGAGAGCTTCAATTTCAGAAATGATGGATTTGACATCTTCCCAGAATTTGATCTGCTTGCCTTCGGTATCGGTCATGATCATATATGCTTCGCCGTTTTCACTCTGATAGGCACAATGGCTTTTTACGCCGGCTGAGAAGATCCCGCGCATAAACTGATACATTGCCTCTCTTGTCCTGATAAAGCCACGCATGCCCTTTTCCCCTTCGGCATACGGGTAATCATAGAAAGCGTCCGCGATGTCGTGTGAGATCCGGCTGATCTCTTCCTCACTCAAATCCCCTACTGGTCGAATCATTTTATATCTGTTTCAGCTCCTTCAGGTTTTCATCCTGATCAAATATTGCTTCAAACTTCAGATGTGCGTCTTTGATATGGGTATGGTCGTCTTCCATGGCGGTCAGCGCCAGGGTCAGCTTCTTTTCTCCCTTTTCTTCTTTCAATACCGGAAAGTCTTCCAGATCAAAGTGAAGCAGCGGATTGTTTTCCTTCTGCAGATTTTCTTCAACGACGGCATGCAATGCACTGAAGCAAAGCCTTGTATAAAACGGTTCTGCATGGATATTCTTCTGGTAATTCAGATGATCCTTCTGCAAAGTCAGTCTGCCCTTGTTCTGATTTCTTCTTGTGACATAGACAAGCCTTCCGCCGAAAATGAGGTAGGCAGCCAGGAGACAGAAAACCACCGCAAGCAGCCATATCATTTCATGTGTCATCAATGTCTTCGTGAAACCGAAGGCAAGACCTGCCACAAGACCGCACAGAAGATACTTCTTTACCTGCGGCAGGGCTATATTGTCATGAAGATGCAGAGAGCGGCAATAGAACTCATCAACTTTGAGCTGGTCGTTTTCCTTCTTCAGAATCAGATAGCACATCACATTTCTGACAGTCTTATAGACGGCAAGATTGTTTCTGAGATATCTTACTTCCCGGCTGAGCGGCAGCGCATAAATAAGATCTCCCGTTTCGGTTTTGCCAAGTTTCAGGTAATGTTCCCTGGCTTCCGTAGTAAAAGGCCGGAAATAGAGACTGAGATTCAGGTTGTGCCGCTTTTCATTGTCGTGTTCAATCTGAAAGCGTCTGTTCAATTCTTCTGTAGCAAGTTCCGGTAAAAACTTACCTTCGCCTACATCGTTAAGCTGTTTGAGAAAAGCAGAACAGACAGCTTCTTCTTCCCGTTTCATAAGCCCTTTTCAATAAGATCTGCAGCTTCTGACAAAGAGGTGCAGACTTTGGCAGCTAAAGATTTGATCTCTGCATCCGGCTGGATCAGATCCGGAACCATGATGGTTCTGCATCCGGCTGCGTGACCTGCTCTGACCCCGTTGTAAGCATCCTCAAAGACATAGCAGTCCTTCGGATCCAGGTTCAGCTTTTCAGCAGCTGAAAGGAAAATATCCGGTGCAGGTTTGCCATGGGCGACATGCTGGCCGGAGACAACTGCATCAAAATACTGATCCAGGCCGGCATTCTTCAGATTTCTGTGTAATAAAGACTCTGGCGAAGAAGACGCAACTGCCATTCTGACCCCGTTTTTCTGAAACAGGTCAAGAATCTTCCTGAGTCCCGGTTTTTCATCAATGTGAACTGCACAGTCTGCCTGTACGGCTTCCGTAACTTCCTGCATGATGTCGTGTCCGTCTTCAACGTGATAATACTTACAGACAACCTTGTTCATAAGATCACCGGAAGTACCGCAGATATCATGAGTAAAGCCCTCCGCCAGCACGACATTTCTTTTCTTTGCGGCTTTCTGCCAGTTTTTCTGCCAGAGTTTTTCGGTGTCGAACATAAGTCCGTCGTGATCAAAAATTGCCCCTTTGAGCATAATGCTTTCCTCCTTAGCGGCTTAATTCATCGGCAAGATCCAGTACCAGATTTTCGGTTTTGTCCCAGCCCAGGCAGGCATCGGTAATAGACTGGCCATAGACTTCTCCGCCCGGCTTCTGATTGCCGTCAACCAGATAGCTTTCAATCATCAATCCCTTGACCAGCTTTGTGATTTCAGGACTATGACGGCGGGAATGAAGAACATCACGGGCAATCCGGATCTGCTCGATATACTTCTTGCCGGAATTATTATGATTGCAATCGACAATGCAGGCTGGATTCTTCAGGTCATTTTTGTCATACAATTCAACCAGATTCATCAGTTCTTCATAATGATAATTCGGATGCGAGTTGCCGAACTTATCAACATACCCGCGCAGAATTGCATGCGCATATGGATTGCCTTCTGTCTTTACTTCCCAGCCGCGGTAAATAAAGGTCTGCTTTGACTGAGCTGCGATGATGGAATTCATCATGACGCTCAGATCTCCGCCAGTCGGATTCTTCATGCCGGCCGGAATGCCGATGCCGGAAGCGACGAGTCTGTGCTGCTGGTCTTCTACGGAACGGGCACCGACTGCTACATAGCTGAGCAGATCATCCAGATATGCGTGGTTTTCCGGATACAGCATTTCTTCGGCACAGGTAAAGCCTGTCTTTTCAACAACGTCTGTATGAAGCTGACGGATGGCAATGATGCCTGCCAGCATGTCTTCGCCCTTGAGCGGATCCGGCTGATGCAGCATGCCTTTATAGCCGACGCCCTTGGTACGCGGCTTGTTGGTATAGACACGCGGAATCATGAAAATTCTGTCCTTTACTTTTTCCTGTAATGCGGCAAGTTTTTCCATGTAATCAAGAACTGCGTCTTCACGATCGGCAGAACACGGACCGATGATTAACAGAAAGCGGTCATCTTCCCCCGCAAAGATCTTTCTGATTTCTTCATCCCGTTTTGCCTTGACTGCTTTGACATCATCGGTAATCGGAAATTGTCTTTTCAATTCCTCCGGTACCGGCAGTTCCTGTATCATTTCCATTTTCATATTTCAAATACCCCTTTTTTATTTTTTCTTCATAGACATGAGAAGCTTCCTCAGCTCTTTCATGCGGTGACGATTCATATAATCACATACAGCAGCTACACTTGTCCAGTCAAAACGATCATCAATCCACAAAAGCTGACGAATCGGACCGTCCAGAACATCCGCATCATAGCTTTTCTGCTTCAGACGGATTGCACTTACGATCATTCTGCCGAGAACCTTTTCCTGAAGATCTGAAATTGCCGAATCCGGTGTAAACGGCTGGAGCGGACCAGAAGAAGGAATTTCATGACCAAGTACGCCCGCAAAATCTTCGTCACTGACTTCGTGCATGCCGTAGTTCATCGGTATATCTGTGTAAGGATGTTCCTCTCCTGCCAGCGTAATTTCTGTTTTCAAAAGAAGATCGTCCAGAGAGAAACCTGCTTCAATCTGATAAACGCCTGCTTCTATGCAATCCTTTTTCTGCTGAACATCATAATAAGCAAAAGCAGATGAATGCAGCATGACAGAAACTTCTTTTTCTTCTTCCGCTTTCAGGGAAACACTGGCAAACCCGGCCAGGGCATGGGCAGTTCTTGCAATCCTGCTTTGCGGCATGGAGACATACATCTGCACAAGGCATCTGCCTTCTCTGCTGCCGGTATTTCTGACTTTGAGACGCGCAAGAATGCCGTCTTCCTTCTTCTGAACAGACAGATCCTGCATGGCAAAGTCCGTATAGCTTAATCCATATCCGAAGCAGAAATTGACCGGTACGTGATACGTATCGTAATAGCGGTAGCCGGTAAAGATGGATTCTCTTACCTGCATCTGCCGCCGGTCATTGTCAAAATACGCAGCACAAGGAACATCTTCCTGTTTCTTCGGCCAGGTTTCACTCAGATGCCCGGAAGGAGAAATTTCTCCGGAAAGAATTCTATATAAAGCTGTCCCGGATCTCTGACCAGCCATGCCTTCATAGATGACTGCTGAAACCTGGTCCAGCCACGGCATTTCAATCGGTCCCGGTGACTGAATCACTACAATGACCTTTGCATTGGTTTCCACCAGTCTTTCAATCAGCTGATCATCTTCTTCTTTCAGTGCCAGGCTCTTTCTGTCTCTGCCTTCTTCGCCTTCTTCTTTGTCAGAAATAAAGGCAATCACAGCATCGTATCCTTCCAGTTCCATGCCTCTGTTGAAACCTGAGGCATATGCATAATGGATCTTCCTTTCATCCAATGCCTGTAAAAACCAGTCATACTCAGGCGTATTGACTTTCGAAGAACCCCTGCCCTGCATCAGAGGGTGAATTGCCTTGTCGCCATAGACTGCAATTCTTGCCTTCTGGTCCAAAGGCAGAATGCCGTCGTTTTTCAGAAGCACAATAGATTCTTCCGCAGCTTTCTGAATAAAGTTCAGATGTTCGATCTGGTTGAAGCCTCTTCTTCCGGAATGGCTGCACCATTGCATGAAAGAATTCATTTCCTGACTTCTTTTTGCAATGATTTCATCACTGATCTGTCCTGCTTCATACGCTTTTTCAAGAAGAACATGAGAACCGGAATGACCTGGCATTTCCAGCCCCAGGCCGGCATTATAAGAATGCACCGGATTGGAAACAGCTTCCCAATCGGAGATGAAAATTCCATCAAAGCCCCAGCTTCTTGCCGTGTCCATAAGTTTCTTATTCTCACAAGCGTAAACACCATTGACCTTGTTATATGCACACATGATGGTCTTCGGCTTGCCTTCTTTTACAGCAATTTCAAAAGGACGGAGATAAATTTCATGCAGGGCTCTTTCATCGACGACCGCATCATAAATCTGCCGGCTGTATTCCCGGCTGTTTACCGCAAAATGCTTGAGGGAAACAGCAATCCCCTGCTCCTGCAGGCCTTTGATATAAGCGGCGGCCAGCTTGCCGGATAAAAGCGGATCTTCACTATAGTATTCGAAATTTCTGCCGCCAAGCGGAGACCGCTTGTGATTGACCCCTGGACCCAGAAGAACATCCACGCCTTCGCTTCTGCACTCTTCTGCTAACAGCTTTCCATATTCATACAGAAGATCCTGATCAAAAGAACAGGAAACACACGATGCCGTCGGGAACATATTGGCTTGTCTGGACTGGCCGAAACCGAGGTGCTTTCCTTCCTCAATCCGCAAGCCGTTCGGACCGTCACTGAAAACAAGGGTGTCTTTCCGCCACTTTGTATCCCCTTCAAATAATCTCAGTTTTTCCTGTATTTCTTTTCTCATTTGATAAATTCGCAAAGATTCTGAGTCATGGTCTCCATTGCTTCATGCAGACTTTGTTTCTGTTCTTCGCTCAGATTCTTTTCCATCATGTCCTTCAGATCATCAAGAGCGACTAACAGATCATGAATAATTTCATCAGACTGATCTCCGAGATTGATCACAAGACCTTCATCACCCTTATGAACAGACAATAAGGAGCGCATCATCAGCCGGGAAACAATCGCAGTCAGGTTGACTTCACCAATCCGGGCAAAATCGGCAATTTCCTTCAGGGAATGAATTTCACCGGCATGGACAACTGCCGCAATGACCTTGACTTCCTTGAGATCCAGATCATGCTTGCCGGCTAAAGAAGCCAGATACTTTTCATACGCCTTGTTGAGATAATAGGAAAGCGTCACGGCATTGTCGACATTGGTTGAAAAATGCGCCTTCACCGTTTCACTGCCCAGCTTATGCGTCCCCGGCAGGATCGGCAGAACACTATCATCGCTTGCCCCGTTGATCAGAAACCCCATGATTGCCGGACGATCTTTCCGATATTGTTCTTCATCCAGAATATTTTTATAGAAGTCATTGTAGTAAGTGAACATCGTCGACTTCATATTGATTAACTTCGATAACGACATGGACTGGGTAACCAGGGAACCTTCCGTCTTTACATAGTAATAAACCGGCACATTTGTCAAAGCAACCGTTTTTACATGAAGAAGATATTCAAGATTGAAGAGGAAATCTTCACACCAGGAAATATCTTCATCCATGACGACGCCGTATTCTTTTATGATTGATGTCTTGTAGAGCTTGTTCCACAAAACACCGTAATAGAAATCAGCCGGAGATTCCATCATGCATTCAGCATATTCCTGCAAGGTCATGACTTCTTTGTCATTGTCCTGAATGGAGCCCTTATGAGAAATCTTCCTGCCTACAACCCGGTAGAAATCACCGACAACAAGATCTGCCTTGTTTTCTTCTGCTGCTCTTACAAGTGACTTTGTAGAATCAAACGGGATCCAGTCATCCGCATCCAGGAACTGGATATATTCACCTGCTACATGCTGGAGACCGGTATTGCGGGCTGCGGAAACACCGCCGTTTTTCTTGTGAATGACTTTGATTCTTGCGTCCTTTGCCGCATAGTCATCCAGGATCCTGCCGCTGGTGTCCTTTGATCCATCGTCTACACAGATGACTTCATAGTCTGTAAATTCCTGTTTCAGAATGCTGTCAAGACATCTGCCGATTCCTTTTTCTGCATTATAGACAGGAATGATCATGCTTACCTTTGCCATTGATTTTTTCCCTTTGCTTATATTTTCTTATTTCTTTGTAACGTTCAGCCAGGTGCCGTCATCCGCAATCCACATATCCTTGTTGATACGGTACCAGGTCAGATTATCCGTTGTCTTTTCTTCAAAGATCGGATAAACGGAACCCATGCATGCATTGCCTGCCTGCGGCTGGTCTGTTGAAGGCCCTGTACGGATGGTCAGATCAGAAACCAGAACTTCTGCTGTACCAATTGCCTCTTCAGCAGGCGGTGCCAGCCAGTAGGCATTGACCTGCTTGTCAGAAGAATTGAGAACGCTCATATCGATGATGCCGTAGTGATCGTTCCACTTGACCCAGGCTTTGCCGTTATTGACAATACCGGCATCCTGGAAAATAAAATCAGTAACTTCTTTGCCATTCTGATCAACATAGCCCCATCTGCCGGCTTTTTTAACCGGACAATATCCTTCATTGAAATATTTGGCGTCGTTATACTGAATGGCAATGCCGGTGCCGCTCTTTGCATCAATGACAGAAGCATAATTGCCGTCAGAAATCACATAAAAATCATTGACATAGGAACCTTCTCTGTAAGGCATTTCCCCATTGAGCTCGGTGATAAAAGTTCCGTCCGGTCCCAGTACTGCGTGTCCGGTTGTCTTCATAGCATCATCAATTTCCGGAACGATGATGTTGTTTTCGAAACCAGCCGGTGTCCATGGTTCAAAATCCCAGCCGTTCATTGCACCTGAGCTGCTGTAAGTCATGCCGGCAATTCCGGTCTGACCGTTTCTGAGGGCAAGATACGGGCGCTTTGTGCTGTCATTATTCAGATCATAGTTGAAATCACTGATGTCGATTTCACTTACGGAAGAGAAATCTGAAGCAAACACAGATGCTTTGGAAGTACTGGTATCCGCAAAACCGTAAACCGGCTTGTAGGAATTATCCCCTGTTTTCTGCAGGCCGTTGACAATCCCCTGCTGATAAGGCGTCACCATCAGATTGACACTGATGGGATAGAGTTCACTGCCATCATGTCTGACCAATCCCTGCAGGTTGTTCTTTTCAACCACAAGAACGTCACTGCTGTAGTCCATGCCGCTCCAGGTGCCCGGTGACCCTGTCTTTTCTTCTTCCGTGTACAGTGTAATTTCACCGAACTTCTGGGTATTCACATCCGTCACCACATAAGGAAGCGGTGCCAGTTCCTGTGCCTTGTCATAATCAAGATCAGGTTCATGGAACCAGACCGTTTCCTTTTCTTCGATTTCCGGCGTCTGCTGAACACTGCTTGCCGGTTGTTTCCCTTTTTGCGTGCAGCCGGCCAGGGCAATGATGCAGGCCAGCGTCATGATTTTCCTGTTCATAAATTTTCCCCTGTTTCTTTTATCAATTGTACAACTTAGCTGCTCTGGAAACAAAAAAGGCTTCCGCCTTTCTGTTCACTCTTCACTTGTCTTGTTCTGCGGTATGAAACTGATGGTAAGACCGAGAATGCAGCCGAAGACATAGCCCCAGAAACAACCAGGTAGAAGAAACCAGCAGACAAAAAGACCTGCCAGGACAATGATTGACCACAGAACTGCCGGTCCTTTTTTGTGATCTTCATGGTTGCGAATGGCTGCCGACAGAAACGATCCGGCAAAGATACACATGACTGCTGAGACAATCAGGCCAGCCATGAAAAACAAACTTCCCATAATACCTCCTGAAAAAACTATAGAAGTATTATATCAGAATCCATCCGATCCGGAACATTGTTCATATATTCTCATCTGCCTCTTTCTGAAATGAAAAAGGAAACACAAGCAGCTGTGCTTCCTCACTTCAATGCTTCACTTAAGGCATGCGGAATGCCTCTTGGTCCCCGGATTGCCGCAACATCATAGACATCCTTCAGCTTCCGGTACGAAAACAGATCCGGTTTGTATTTCTTTTCCAGCTTCAGCTTCATCAATGCATGGATTTCTACTTCTCCACTGTACTCATAGGGAATATCGGTTTTCATCACCTTACAGCGATAGAGAATTGCAGAGATTGGAGAACCTGCATAGAGATAAACAATATCACCTTTCAGAATACCTCTGCCCTGTTTCCAATCGAGTTCCTTTTTTGTGTCAAAGGCATGTTCAATGTCATAGTACTTCGGATTTGCCGGCACCAGCCATTCTTTCGGTCCGCGTACTTTCTGCTTCATTTTTGCGGACATGGCTGCCCCATAGCTTTCATCTATTGCCTGCTCTATTTTATCAAGCGGTACTGTACCATCCAGCAGAATGGAAATCCATGTATTGTGATTCTGATGATAGCCTGGAAAAATGCCTTCCTCTCTTGTCAGAAGATCTGCCAGATAAGGATCAGAACACTTCACATTCAGGACATCCACGATTTCATCAGAAGGCAGACCGAGTTTGTTTTTCGGAATGTCCATGATCAGACCATACCACTTATGATTATCCTTATGGCGGAATACAGCATACCCGGGAAATTTCATCCAAGGATATTCGGGTCTGCTTCTGTATTTCTTTTCTACGTAGGCATATACATCCTGGCGCAGAGAAACATTCTTTTTTATCTTCATCTGCTTCTTCTCTCTGCCCCTATTATATTACGTCTGCCAGATCAGAGCAAAGAAGCTGCACAGTCTCTGACTGCTTCCATCTTGTCGGTCGGCTCAAATCTTGCGACGACGTTGCCTTTGCGGTCAACAACAAACTTTGTAAAGTTCCACTTGATGTCAGTATTCTTCTTGTAATCCGGATCAATCTTTTTTAACATGGCTGACATGGCCATTGCCTTGACGCCTTTGCCAAAGCCTTTGAAACCCTGCCGGCTCTTCAGATATGTGTACAGCGGCAGTTCATTTCCGCCGTTGACATCAGACTTATGCATCTGATCAAACTTCGTATTGTACCTGAGAGTGCAGAACTGATGCACTTCCTTATCTGTACCCGGGGTCTGGCCGGCAAACTGGTTGCACGGAATATCAAGAATTTCCAGTCCTTTATCATGAAGTTCTTCATAGATCTTTTCCAGATCTTCATACTGAGGCGTAAAGCCGCAGCCGGTAGCAGTGTTGACAACAATCACAACCTTGCCTTTATAGTTCTTCATGGATACTTCATTTCCCTGTCTGTCCGTTACTGAATAATCATCGCTCTTTTCTAGCTAAGTGTTGGCGTTGTACCTTGGAACGTACAGCCCTTCTCTGACCTTCAGCTATACTCACATATGTAAATGAGGTAAGCGTAT
>OMXQ01000052.1 GCA_900315065.1 uncultured Erysipelotrichaceae bacterium | reverse complement strand
CTCGTAGAAACTTCCTGGTGTCCCTTTCTCGGACTGGAACATTATACTACGAGTTGATTTAAGGGTGTGTTTTAGGTCCCCTCTGCAAATGAACGTTTTTTCTTATTTTTTCTGCTTTTCAGCTGCAAGTTTCACTGCTTGAATTGAAGAGCAGGCGCTGCAGATCACGACGGAAGTTCATATAAATTACATGGCTTAAACCATACTCGAGATACTCAGGTGATCAGAATAAATAACCTTCTTTGGGTTAAAACCATCCTTTTCGGTAATCCTTCCCAGATACTCCTGAACAGACTTGGTATATTTCTGGCCTTTGACATAAGCAGAAGTGTATTTGTACAAACTATAGCCTGAAGAGATCTTGCGAATCGTCCTTCCGCTGGTGCGATATTTTTCAACCCAATCCGGGTAAGTGTTCTTCTTCATAAGGATAGTATATACTTATATACTATAAACACGAGAAATGTGGATACACAGAAGAAGTGCCCATAAAGACCCTGGCTATGTTAAGAAAACTTAGCCAGCCTGGCGAGGATGAAGATCACCTTCTCTGTCCTTTCTGCCTCCATGATATGTATCGTGCTGATTCTTACCATTTCAAAAAATAATTCCAATATTAAGCACAAGATGTTTTCATAATGCAAAACTGAAATAGGCTCTGGATCATAACTGTAATATTGTGAATCATAGGGCCTTTTTTCACATGCCATCTGTCACAAGCAACGCATTGAAATTCCTATAAGATAAAAGAACCATGTTCTGATGTGATTGATCACATCATCGCATGGTCATTTCAATTTACTTATGAATGATTTTCTCAGGCTTTCTTGGAAAGATTACGGATGCCGATTACCATCAGGACGGCACCGATGACAGTCGCAATAAAGCCGAATGTCAATACGGCAGAAACACTGGTGAAATCCAGTAAAAAACCGCCGACTAAGTTTGCTAACAAAGAACCTACGGTAGAAGCTGCCGTCATGGCAATCTGACCCTTGTTTCTGTCTTCTGCTTCAACATGCTTGTCTGCGAAATAAACAGAAGCCGGCATGATGACTGCATAAGAGAACATCTGCAATACCATGGCAATATAGAACACTGCCATATTCGGGGCAAAGCACAGCAATGCATGCTTGACGATATAAGCTAATGCACCAAATGCCATCAGCTTGTCTACATCAACCTTCTTCAGAATCAAAGCAAACAGGAACATCGGAGGCAGTTCACACATAGCCTGAATGAAGATGGCATTGCCCTGGTCAGCTGTGTTGCCGCCGATATTTTCCAGAACGTTGATCATATATGTATTGACCAGCATATGGCAGAAGTAGATCAATACAAGAGCTGCCAGAACCAATGTAATCTGATGATATTTTCTGAAGAAAGCAGGATAGCTGATACTCTTTGTCTTCTCATCTTCCTTGACGACTTTCTTCGGATCCTTCATCCAGAATACCGTTGCCATGGTTAATGCACCGGTAATCAGTAAGAAGACAGGCAGCACTTCCGTAATCTTCTCATCCCCGCCGCCGGCAGCAGTCATCATCATACCGATAACCGGACCAGCTACTGCATAGGCAGCTGAACCAATACCGCGGGAAACACCATAATTGATCCTGCCGCCTTCCTGCTCATAGGCAAAAGCCAGGGAATTCAGAAAAGGAAGACCCATTGAAGTAAAGGAAAAACCAACAACGCAGATCAGCAGCAGAAACCAGTTCTCGCCATGCATCATCAGCATCACAAGATAGGAAATCATGCCGATCAGTAAAGTAATCAGAATAAACTTCTTCTCATTGATCTTTGTACTGCGGTCAATGACCGGAGCCATAAAGGTCTGTCCGACCAATGCCAGCACAGAAATCAGAGAAAGAACAATACCGATGAGGGAAGAAGGATAGCCGTGGAACTTGAGGAAGTTATTGGCATAACCAAGTGCACCGCAGCCCAGCATGAAGTAGAAGACATTCACCAGGGCATACTTGAAATTCAATAATTTGTTATTCATAATTTCTTCTCATTCTTTTGTCTTATCCAGGAATGTGACCTCATCCCCGTCGCCAATCAATGCCAGCAGTTTTTCTTCACCCGGAGCCAGATGACCGGCCAGGTTGCGCAGACCGTCATTTTCAAACGGAATTCTGACAACAGAAATCTCACCTGCATAATGACGATAGTTATTATTGACGATCAATACATCACCAACTTCAAATTCCTTCTTATCACAGACTCTTGCCGGAATGGAAGGATGCATCAGACGGCCTGCCCGGCTGCGCCAGATCCATTCGCTGGAATCGCCGGCATCCATCTGCGGATACAAGTCAAACAGATTGTAGTATTCCTGTTCCGTAATATCTTTTTCCGGAATGACTTTGAGTTTTCTGTCTTCTGTACTCTGATTCATCGTAAGACCATAGCTTCTGAATGCTTCTGCTAACGGTGACTTTGTGACATCACGTGGTGCTGCCAAAGCTGCCTGCAGGGACTTCAATTCTTCTTCCGTTGCAAAAGCATTGCCGATCCATAACATATCGACATTGCCGGAAGCCTGCAGAATTCTTGCCTGCAGATCAATTGGCAGTTTTCGCAGACACTCAACCGTAGGCAGACCATAAGCCGCATCCCACACGCCGCCTGCATCCGGATTATTGGAAGAAATGAATGCCTGGATCGGATAGCCGAACGGTGCCAGGAATTTATTGGTATCCAGGAAGTGCTGCCACTTGAGACCAGTCAGAGGCTGCGGATAGAAATTGTGTCCCAGCAGAACTCTGTCCTTCGGCACATTGTGCTTTACAAAAGAATCCAGTTCTTTGCCAGCCCCTGAAGAAGCATTTAACATAACCATGATCCCATATGGATTCTGAACCAGCTTCAGATCTCCTTCAGCACCATAGGAACCATCCATTCTCATGACATCACACCCGATCTCATGGAACAGACTTACATCATTGCAATCAACGCCAAGTTTCTTCAGGAAGACAACATTGACATCCAGAACAATCTTCATGCCGAAGCTGTGGACATCTGCATTTAACTTACGGAAATAATCCAGAATTTCCTCATTGGTTCCTTCCACGGAAAACATGCTGGAGAATACCCACTTGCAGCCATATCTGGAAACCAGTTCCAGATAATTATGAATCTCTTCAGCAGATTCCAGATCCGGATAAACAGAAACACCAAAATCTTTCATATTGTTATTTACCTCTCACAATAAAATGAACTTCACTACAACAATTATATATGAACAAAATTCCTTATCGTTCCAGATGTTGAAAATCAAAAACAGAAACAAAATAGATCACTCGTCAAAAAGATCATCACCGGAAATCAGATCATATTGGTCAGACTGAAAAGAAAAACCGGAAGCACTGATGAAACCTATAGTAACCGGATGAAGAATATCCGAAACAGACTGAATCTGTTCTTTCTCTTCATCACAAATACCTCTTGTCAGAGGATTCTTCATAAACCTGCATTCATAAAAATCGTATCCTTCACGGCGTTTCAGCACACAATCGAATTCATTTGATTTTTTTCCTTTCGGATCATCATACCAGAAGGTTCCTACATTCTGTATTCCTCTTCTTTTTCCAGTCCGTACCTGAATCATGAAGTACTGACGCGCAATTTCTTCAAATCTGCGGCTGATGAATTCAGAAACGGACGGCTCGATTTTCTCTTTGTAAAACACTTCAGGTCCGAGAAAAGATAATGAACTGCTGCAGCCGAACACATACGCAAAATAGAAACGCAGCAGGTTGTCAGAAATGGTATAGAATTGTTTTTTCTTATCATCAGGTTTATTGACAGGAAATTCTTTGTGTATTGTTTCCATATCCAGAAGATTTTTTAACTGCTTATCTAAAAGTCCATTACCATCACCGCCCAGTGACATATTGATATCAGAATATCTTTTTTTCCCGTTTCCGATCACTTCCAGGATCCTGACATCATAAGCTTTCTTTATTTCTTTCAACATCACATTTTCTATATATATACGAAGTATTCCAGTGGATGGAAGCAGATATTTTATGATGTTATACGCAATTCCTTTTTCAGGCTGAATAAGTGACAGCACATAAGGGGAACCACCGAAAACAGAATAAATTCTGATTTTCTGTTCTGAACTCAGGTCCGGATAAAAACAGGAAGCAGTCAGATAATCCATCTCCTGCAGATGAATAACCGATGTAAACCGGCCAAACAAAGGATTTTCTTCCTCCAGCAGCTCCCGCATTACCGTAATATAGGAACCGCATAGTATGATTTTCACCTGATTCTCAAGATGATCGATGATATATTGCATGTACGAATCAATTTCTTCTTTTTTACCTGTTTCCTTCAGATATTGATATTCATCCAGAATAACGAGTATTTGTTTATTCTGTTTCTCCAGGAACTGAAAAATATCTGCCAGACTGGAAAACTTCATTTCCGGCAGATTCAGAGCTTCACAAACATTTTTGCTGAGAAGCGTAACATTTCCCAGATATGTACTTTTGATGCATTCAAAGTTGATTACAATTCCTGGATATGATCTGACTGCCTGTGAAATCAGCGTTGATTTTCCGATTCCTCTTTTACCATAAATCAATATCGATGTTTTTCTCTCCGAAGAAAATTGTTCTTCAAGCTCAGACAATTCTTTTTCTCTTCCAATAAACATATCTGTCTTACTTTTACTGAATATTTTTTCACTGAATATAATTTCAGCATTATTATACTAATTATTTTCACTACTGTCTATCATTTCAAATGAGTCAGATGATCTGATATTTAGAATGTTTTCAAAATATGTATTGACTCTGCACTGCTGCAAGGCTATTTTATATTTAGAAAGTGTTCTAAATATGAAAAAAGAAAATACATGGAAAGCCCTGTCGGATCCGGTCCGCAGAGAAATACTGGAAATGCTCAGAGACGGAAAAAAACACGCCACCGGCGAAATAGCTTCACGCTTTTCCCTGACCAATGCGACTGTTTCCTACCACCTTTCCATTCTGAAAAGCACCGATCTGATTCGTGAAGAAAGAGCCGGCACTTATATCTACTATGAACTCAATACGAGTGTTCTGGATGAAATGATCCTGTTTCTGCAGGGTCTCAAAGGAGAAGAACAATGAAAGATAAAAAAGTATGGATCCGGACGATCCTTTGTCTGTTTCCGATTGTGATCGGTCTGATCCTGTGGAATCAGTTTCCTTCTCAGATGCCTGTGCATTGGAATGCAGAAGGCAAGGTTGACGGCTGGTCTTCCAAAGCCTTTGCTGTTTTCTTCCTGCCTTTGTTTATGACAGGAATGGAACTATTGGTTTCTTTTGTTCTGAAAAGCGACCCGAAAAACCATCACCAGGATAAATTCATCTATCAGCTTGGCTTATGGATAATTCCGGTATTAAGCATCGTCATTATGATCATTACTTATCTGACTGCATTGGGCACAAAAGTTCCTATCAATATCATTCTGATGGGAATCCTGGGTATCTTCTTCATCCTGCTTGGCAACCAGATGCCGAAAACCAGACAGAACTATACCATCGGCATCAAGATTCCCTGGACTCTGAACAGTGAGCAGAACTGGAACCTGACCCACAGAATGGCCGGCCCCCTGTGGGTGATCGGCGGCTTTGCCATGATCCTGTCAGGTTTTGTTTCAGACAATACTGTCTTCATCTTATGTTTCGTGATTGACATCTTTGTCCTGACGCTGGTACCAATCATTTACAGTTATCTTCTGTATAAAAAGGGAATCTGAGAAATCATAAAGCCCTGAAATAAAAGAAATGATTTCGGGGCTTTTATCTGTTCTTTCGGCGGATGGACCAGTCATAGAAGAAAGAACCGGTCTTCCCATAAGCAGGATATTCATTCTCATTGATATTCAGAAAATACTTGTCATAACAATTGATGATTTTCGTGCCGGCTTCATGAATTCTTTCCCGTTGGAAATTCTGTCCGTATTCCTGATGCACGTGGCCATGTAGAAAATATTTCGGCTTGTATTTCTTCAACATGGCATTGAAACAATCAAAGCCCTGATGCGGAAGATCTTCCATGTCGCCGTATCCTGCCGCCGGTGCATGGGTTACCAGAATATCAAAGCCGTTTGTGCGCCGCAGGGTTCTTCTGAGTTTGTTAATTCTTCTTTCCATTTCAGCTTCGGTATACATATCCGGCCGGCATCCGTATTTATAGCTGCCGCCGAGTCCTACAATTCTCAAGCCGCGGAAGTTATATAAAGTATCTTCAATACAGATGCAGCCCTGCGGAGGTTTTACCTGATAACGTTCATCATGATTACCGAGCACATACAGAACCGGCTTATTGACAACCGTGGTCAGAAACTCAAGATAGGAAGCACTGAGATCTCCGCAGGAGATAATCAGATCCACGCCCTCTGTTTTCTGAGGAAGATAATAATCCCACAGTCCTTCATCTTCCTTATCCGCTACACATAAAATCTTCATTCACTTTGTCCTTTGATGCCGCTTGTATAAACCAGCTTCAGGCTTTCTTCCTTCAGATCATCCAAAGTCGGAATCGTACCGATAATATTTTCATTCAGCCAGTCCATGGCAATAATCCGGTGGGAAGGCAGACGTTCTTCGCCTGCTTTCTGAATGATGCCGAATTGACCACGAAGTTCTCCTTCAAAAGGATTCCATGCATCGTTGGTGATGATCTTCTTCCAGATGCCGATTTCTTTCCGGATGCTCCACGGTACACGGGAAGAGACATTAACATCAATCACGCCGGAATCCATGCCCCACCAGATATTGAGGGCCCCTTTGTGCCGGATCTTTTCCTGATCCCAGCTGCCGTTGAGAATCATATTGATAATATTCTCATAATAATGATTCCAGTTCCAGACCGGGGTCATCAATGTATGTGCTTCACCATTCTCAATAAGGTGAAGAGGATAAACCGGCTGGGTGAATTCACGATTTACCTGATCCGGACCGCAATATATTTTTATATTGTTTTCTTTGAAATATGCTTCCCAGTCGGAATCTTTTTCAGCAGACCAGGCAAGGCAGATCTTTGCCTGAGGATCTGCCATCTGTGCACCGATTGCAAAAGCATTGATTTCTGACAATCTTCCATAAACCGGAGCATTAGCCAGATAACCGATCTTGTGATCAGAAGCAGCGTGTCCTGCACAGATGCCCATCAGGAACATAGCTTCATACATTTTTCCATAATAGCCGGTAACCGAGGCATGCGGCAGGTTCAGGGAACAATTGAAGAACCGGGTATGCGGATATTTCAAAGCAGCCCGCAAAGTATCCGTCATCAGTTCTCTTCTGGTTGAAAAGACCACATCATAAGCAGAAACATCCTCTTTGATGCGGATCGGATCTGCTTTCTGATCCGGCACAATCAAAGCATCTGCTTTTACAATGCCGCTGTATTTTGCATTCAGATAAATACGGCCGTTGTCATGATCATTTTCCCACATGACTTCCTGCGGATTATCTTCATAAACAAACAGAACTTTCAAAGGCCTTTCGGCATCATACAGAACACTTGCATTGAAAAAGCCTTTTCTTTCGGCAGGCAGCGGTTCTTTCAACAGATCAATATCATCACTCTGTCTTGCATAGGCAATTTCCTTCCACATCTGTACCAGCCGCTTTTCGATATCTGTTCTTGATTTATCCAGCAGGGAATCAAAACGATAGATCTGTAGATAAAGAAGGAAGGCATCCCCGGCACTGATATCCATGCCGGCACCGCCCTTTTTCTCAAAAACCTGATAAAAACGGAAGAAAGCACCACGGACAATATTGATGAAGTCCTTATCCCACGGCTTCTTCAGATCCTTATGCACAAGCGATGCAAACCGCAGATAACCATGAGGCCTATGGATGATCAGATCATAAATCGGACAGCACTGATAAAACTGCAGGAAAGACGCATACCAGTCATTTTTCTCTGCCGGCATGATCCGGATCACATCTGCATCAATGGAAGGCACCCCGAGATACTTCATGACAGAAACCCGCTTGTTGCCTTCAACGACGTAGAACTTTGCAAGATACTCGTAGACGGTAATCGGATCTGAAATTCCTTTTTCTACCTGCAGGTTATAAACGACATTCCACTTGCTGGAAAACTCAGTTCCTTTTTCCATAACAGGCAGGAAGTTTTTTGCAAAAGCACTCGCCCGGCCGGCTGTCTTTGTGCCGGCAATACTGCGCATCGGTATTTCCTGAATGCCCATATGAATCTGTGTCAACACATCGATATTCGGCAGAATATCATCCAGAACTTCTACAAACGGATTTTCTCCGGCAGCTCTGGCTCTTTTCATTTCTTTCAAGGCAGCTTTGCGCGCCTTATCATATTCATCACTCATACGTATATCTTACCTGCTTCCTTTCCACTTGAAAAGGAATGCAGCTGTATTGTGCATTCCTCTTCTTTTCCGTTTTTCTCTTTATTTCAGAATCACAAAACTGCCAGCCGGAAGACTGAGTTTTTCTGCCTGTACTTCCGGATTACCGATCTGATACAGGAGAGTTCTTCCTCTGAAGACATCTTTTTCAATAACTGCATCTTCTTTACCAGTATTAAGACCGATCACAAGACTGCCTCTCTTGTAAACAAAGATATGTCCTTCGGCATAGATGACATCGAAGGAAGAACCTGCCTGCAGGTCTGCATATGCATGCCGCAGCGAGATAACTTTCCGGGTTGTCTGCAGTAAAGAATTCTCATCTGCTTCCTGGTCAGAAACACAAGGAGCATCTTTATTTTCATCCTGCGGCAGATAAATATCATCTGCTTTGGAGAAACCGAAGTTCTTCTCATGGTTCCACTGCATCGGGGTTCTCGTCCCGGTACGATGATAGCCGCCTTCCTTACTTGGCAAGTTCAGATACTTCATGCCGATCTCATCCCCATAATATAGGAAAGGAACACCCGGCATCGTAAACAGGAAAGCATAGGCTAGTTTCAGCTCGTTTTGTGACAAGGTACGGGCAGGACGCGGCGTATCATGATTGCAGGTAAACATGGAGATATATCCATGTTCTCTGGTGCGTCCGTACTTAGGTAAATAATCCGTCAGGAAACGTCTGATATCGCCGTCACTTTCTTTCCGGAAGTAGGAATTATCCTGTTCCGGATGCGGTTCATAGTCTCTGAACAAAGTGTTGTAGCCGTTATGCCAATGATCCAGATAGAAGTCCATATGGAAACCAGCCAGATTGATAGCAGAATACGGATTGGACCATTCGGAAACCAGGGCAGCCTCCGGATATTCTTTGTCCAGCATATCTCTGACATTGCGCCAGATCGATGCCGTTGCATGCTTGCGATCATCATCATTCTTGACCAGGCTGTCAGCCATATCAACGCGAAAACCATCACAGCCGTGATCCAGCCAGAAACGCATGACATCCTTTATAGCTTCTCTGGTGGCAATTGCCTCCGGGGAATCCACAGCCGACTGCCATGGTTCCGTAACGATGCCCCATCCATAATTCAAGGCCGGCTGGGAAGCAAAGAAGTTAAGCATATATGCCCCTTCTCTCTCCGTCATGCCGGAAATATAGGGATGATCTGCGATACCCACAAAGGCACCGTTGGTCCAGACATATCTGTCCGAGTATTCATTGTGTTCTCTTTTCTTTGACGCAAGGAACCAGGCATGCTGGTCACTGGTATGACCAGGCACCAGATCCATCAATACCCGGATGCCTTTTGCGTGTGCTGCTTTGAAGAAATCATACATTTCTTCATTGGTTCCGTAGCGGGGTGCGATCTTTTTATAATCGCGTACATCATACCCGGCATCTTTGAACGGAGAATCATAAACAGGATTGATCCATAAAGCATTGCACCCAAGCGAAGCAATGTAATCCAGCTTTGCCTTCATGCCGGCAATATCACCGATCCCGTCATCATTGGCATCATAGAAAGACTGCGGATAGATTTCGTAAAATACTGCATCATTTAACCAGTTCGGCATCATTTATCTCCTTTAAGTGTCCGATATCGCCATCCATAATCATAAGCGGACGATATGTTTTCTTTTTATCACGATTGATCTCCTGCAGACAAGCTTCGCATTTTTCTTGTGAATATTGGAAAGTATTGAGATAAATGCTCTTCATATTGCATGCCTGCGCAATCTGAATATCACTGTAGAAATCATTGCCGACCATGACGCTTTCCAAAGGATCCAGACCATATTCTTCCAGCAAAGATTCCATGAACTGCCTGGCCGGTTTCTTCATCCCTTTTTCGGATGAAATATAGATCCCGTCAAGATACGGCACCACACCTGCGCATTCCATTTCAGGCAAGGTAAAGACTGCCTGTGCATTGGAAAGCAGATATATCTTTTTTCCGTCTTTCTTTAATTTCTGTAAAGTGGAAATTGTCCGGGGATAGGCACCGAAACGCTCTCTGGATAAAAGACGGAACATGTTAGCCAATGCAAAGACAGCTTCTTTCCGACTGCCCTTGTAACTGGATTTGTGCTTCTTCTCTGCTTTTGTAAGCAGGGAAAGGAACACATTGGAAAGATCAATTTCCACCAGATCCATGCCGGTTTTCTTTTTCATCAATGTTTCTTCCTGCCTGCAGGCTGTCTGATATGCATCTTTCAATTCTTCAGGACTATAATCTGCCCCATACACGCTGTACATTTCAGCCATCTTCTGCCAGAGTTCAGGCTTGTTTTCATCGGTCTGAATATCAACCAGTGTTCCGTAGAAGTCAAAGATAAAATTCCGGATTTCTTTCATTGGTCTGCCTCCATTACTACAATTGCATGAGCCGGAAGATTCAGGATTCCATCCTCATATGTGACCTTGTTTTCATCACTCGTCAGGACAGCGCTGAGTTCCTTGTAATTCAGCTTTGAAAGATCTATTTGTTCTTCCTCTCCGCTTGTATTAATCGCAATCAGAACAGATGGATATCCTTCTGCTTTTCTTTCGAATACCGCATATTCTTCTTCGTTGATTTCATCATGTACAATGGTTCTGCCTCTTGCAATGGAGGGAAAAGCATTGCGGATCAGAAGTGCCTGCTTTACATAGGAATAAATGGAAAGCGGATCTTCTTCCTGTTGATCCAGCGGCGGAAATTTCATGGTTACTTTTCCCATGCCTGCAGGTCCATTGCAGGTGTCTTCTGTCTGATCGTCCGACCAGTACATCGGTGCCCGTTTGTTTTCATCGATGCCGGATCCTTTCATGCCGATTTCATCCCCATAATACAGAAAAGCATTGCCGCTCATCAGTAAATTCATGGCCAGCGCTTCTTTGGTCAATGTCCCGTCATCACCGGCATAATAGCCGGCTGAGCGGTTCATGTCATGGTTGGTATAGAAAGGCGCGTTGATATATGCCGGGGAATAAGAACCATAGAGTTCTTCTTCCTTTGCCATATAGGAAACAAAGTCATCTGCACCAAAGTCACCCTTCAGTGTCTTTGCGATCAGACCATCATTGTCACCTGCCGCAAAATCAAAGAAAGAATCAATGCCGGAAGCATAATAAGAAGCATATTCAGACTGCTGCGTCCATGCTTCGCCGACAAAATACAGATCCGGCTTCATTTCTTTGCCAGTCTGATTCAGCCAGGTCAGAAACTGGATATTTTTTTCAGGCTGGCCGGTATAGTAGCTGGTCACCGCATCAAGACGGAAACCATCCACTTTGTGATCAATCCAGAACTGCATGATGTTTCTGATCTCATTCCGGACATTTTCATTGTCGAGATTCAGATCCGGCATGCCGTCTGAAAATCTTGCCTCATAGTACCAGTCCGTTCCCGGCAGGCTGGCATAGCCGGTATCTTTCTTCTTCGTGAAATTGTAGTAGGAAACATACGGGCAGTCCTGAGGATTCACAGGATTATCTCCCAGTTGTTTCAGATACACAGCTGCTTTCTGGAACCATGGATGAGAAGAAGAAGTGTGATTGATCACAAGATCAAAGTACACCTTCATATTTCTCTCATGGGCTTCTTTGACCAGCTGGTCATAGTCAGCTAATGTACCGAAAGACTGGTCAATGGATTCATAGTCCGTAATGTCATATTTATGATAGGAAGGGGAAGGACAGACAGGCGTCAGCCAGATGGCATTGAAACCGGTGTCATGAATATAGTCCAGTTTTGAAATGATGCCCTGCAGATCACCGATCCCGTCGCCGTTTGAATCACAATAGGAATACGGGAAGATTTCATAGACATTGCGATAGGCATCATCTATTTCTTCAGGCTTGTTTTTCTCATTCAGCTCCATCATCTGAAGAGAAGAAACGGCAGGTTCATCGCCTGCCGTTTGTTTTTTCTCAGAACAGCCTGTCAATAAGAGCACTGCAGCAAGATAAGCTGCAAGTGCTTTAGCCCTTGACTGCACCGGTTACGCCTTCTACGTAATACTTCTGCATGAACAGGAACAAAGCACCGATCGGGATGGAGACCACAACCGCACCTGCTGCAAAGCATGTGTACCAGTCGTTGATATATTCCTTCTGCAGCATGTTCCAAAGACCAATGGCAACTGTAAACTGGGATGCCTCTGCACGGCAGATGACATTTGCGAAGATAAAGTCTACCCAAGGTCCGATGAAGGAAGTCAGTACTGTATAAATGATAATCGGTTTGCTGAGAGGCATTGTAATTTTTGTGAATACCTGCCACTGGGTTGCACCGTCGATGATTGCAGCTTCGTCAATAGAACGCGGAATCGTATCAAAGTAGCCCTTGGCAATCTGGAAGCTGAGACCTGAGCAGGAACTGTAGACCAGAATCAGAGCAAGTCTGATCATCGGTCCTTCTGTCAATCCCATGGACTTCAGGATATAGTACTGGGCAACCATGGACATAAAGCCCGGGAACAAGCCGAGAATCATGGCAATGTTCATATACGGCTTTCTGAACTTGAACCGCATGCGGCTCAGTGAATAAGCAACCGACAGAACGAAGAAGGAGGAAATGAGACAAACAAAGATTGCAATAATCAATGTATTCATGAACATCTTAGGGAAGTTCAGAACATTTCTGTCGGTGAACAGCTTGATGTAGTTATTCAGCGTATAGCCCTTCGGGAAGAAAGTATTGACATAGGAACCTGGTTCTGCGCGGAAGGAAGTCAGCACAATCCAGACAATCGGCATTACCCAGATAAAGGCCAGTATTGCTAAGAGAACATGAATCAGAATATTTGTCCAAAGTCTCTTACCTGACATTCTGTTGTTTTTTACTTCTTGTGCCTTTTTTACTGCAGTAGTCATCAGCTGAATGCCCCCTCATCTTTATAAGATTTGGAATGACGATAAGTAACGAGTGTGACGATCGTCAGAATGACGAAGGTCAGGATGCCGATAACGGCACCGATGTTGTAATATTGCTGATCAATGGTCAGCTTGTATAACCATGTAACAAGCAGATCGGTCTGGCCGGCTGTATCGCCGACATAAGTAGGACCGCCGCCGGAGAGAAGATAAATGACGTTGAAGTTATTGATATTGCCGCAGAAGGAAGTAATCAGATAAGGTGTTGTAACGAATAACATGTACGGCAATGTAATTTTGAAGAAGATCGTGACCGGACCTGCTCCGTCCATCTTTGCGGCTTCATATAATTCCACCGGAATGTTCTGCAGAATACCGGTTACCTGCAGCATGGTATACGGGATGCCGACCCACAGGTTGATCAGAATGATCGTAACTCTTGCCCAGGTTGCATTCTGGAAGAACGGCAATGGTTCAGAGATCAGGCCGAGATTCTGAAGAATGACGTTAACAGCACCATTCGGCTGCAGCATCGTGTTCATGATCATCAGGGAAACAAACTGCGGAACGGCAATGGACAATACAAAGCAGAATCTCCAGAATCCTTTGCCTTTGGTATCCTTGCGGTTGATGACCATAGCCAGAATCATGCCGAGGATGTAGTTGAGGAAGGTTGCGAAGAATGCCCATACCAATGTCCATGCCAATACATGCCAGAATTGTCTGCCGACGTTGCCGTTCATGTTCAGCACTCTGCCAAACTGGGTCAGACCGTTCCAGTCAAACAGCTGCAGATGATCGTCTTCCTTGGAATAGGTTGTAAATGCCATACAGATCATGAAGACCAGCGGTACGATATTGAAGATCAGAATACCAAGGCACGGCAATGTCATCAAAGTAATGTGCAGGTTGCCGTTGAGCAGGGACTTCATGTCCTCTTTCCAGGTTGGTACCGGTCTGCCGTTTTCCATCAGCTTCTGGCACTTGTAGCTCTGCTTCATCTGCAATACCCATAATACGATAATTGCAGCGATGACGAAGCAGGTAACAACACCATACAGCAGGATCAGCAATGAATTATCACCTTGTGTATATTCGTAGATCTGCTTGGCTTCATTCCAGACTTTTCCCTGAGTTTCAGTGCCAAGTCCCGGCAAAGCTGCCAATCTGGCACCGCCCTGCAGAACCATGTAAACGATAAATGCCATTTCGAACAGAAGTACAATTACACCTTTGACTTTCTGCTTATGTCCGAATAGGCCTGCTCCCATGACAATCATGGAAAGCTTCGTCCAGACATCTCCTTTTGAGATGGCAGAAGAAAGTGCATATTCACTTTTTTTCTTAGTTGACATAGCCATCTTTTCCCTCCTTAAACAAGAAGAATGCGGCAAAGAGATACGGAACGTATTTCTCAACCACATTCTCTTTTTATTACTCTTTTATGATTTCTGCTTCTGACAAATTACTGAACAGAGGATGTGTTCATGGACTTGTTCATTTCTTCTGTCTTTTCAGCAGCATTATCATGTGTAACTGTCTTGGCAACCAGTTCCTTGCCCATGGATTCAGCTGGTGTCCAGTAGTTAGCCATATCTGCCTGCAGAGGCTGCAGGATGGAAGCGTTGTCGATTGTATCTGTCTGTGCCTTGGATACTGCATCATCAACTGTGATGTTGTTATCAGTAGGAACAATCTTTCTCATATCGTAGTGATCCTGCTGAGCCTGTGTGGATCCCAGGTAAGCTGCCAGAGCAACTGCAACTTCCGGATTCTTGGAGTTAGGATTGACGCCGATAGCCTTGGAACCAGCGAATGCCTTGATCTGTACTTCCTTGCCGTTGAGTGTGTATGTAGGAGCCTTGCAGACGCCGACGTTTTCTTCGCCGATTGCATCAACAACGTTCTGATAATCCCATGTGCCGGAGAACAATGCATTGATTGTGCCGTCTGCCAGTGTAGAAGGTGTCAGGCCGTTAGCATCAACGAAGTTAGGATTGTTTACAAGATCAACCAGGTAGTTAGTAACTGCAACTGCCTTGTCGCCAGAGAAGTCAATACCAGCCTTGGCATCTATTCCATCAGCACCGAACAATGTGCATCCGTTGCCTGCATAGAAGGAAGCGATGTACCAGGAGTTGGAAAGCGGGAAGCCGACCTTGCCTTTTGTCAGCATTGTATCCAGGTTCTTGACATCATCATCAGAGAAGACTCTCTTGTCGTAGTACATGAACCATGTGTTTGCTGTGAATGGAACACCATAGACACCATCATCATAAGTAACAGTGTTAACTGTAACCGGGCTGTTGTTCTTCTTGACGTCATCTACTGTAGAGCCGCCGAGCTGTGCCAGAGCATTAGCCTTGAGCAGATCAGGAATCTGGTCGTTTGCATACATGTAGACATCAGCTGCTGCTTCCGGATCATCGCCGACCTTCTTCTTTGCATCGCCTTCAGAGCATACGCCGAATTTAAATGTAAGATCCCAATCCGGATGTTCTTTTGCGAAAGCAGCTGTTTCCTTTGCCAGCCAGCTGTCGTCACCAGTCTGGTCTTCCTGCGGACCCCAGACAGTAATTGTTGCAGTTACCTTGTCGTCGCCCTTCTTGGATGCGGCTGCTGAAGAAGTCTTTGCGGAGCATCCTGCCAACATGGATGCTGCGAGCAGTGCTGAAACGCTGCCAGTCAGAAATTTTTTAACGTTCATATTTTCCTCCCTATTTCTGAACAAATTTTTGATGATAAGCTTTCCGGTTTTGTTATTATCGGAAACGTTACCGGAAACGTTTACATCTGACACGTACATAATAATGTAAGCGCTTTTACATTGCAAGCCTTTTTCGCAAATTTCTTTGTCAATTTATGGAAACTGTATGTTTTTACCTGGTTTCTCCAAAAAATTGAACATGTAAAAATGGCTTTGTTATGCTGTTTTCTGAATCTCCAGAAATTTCCTTTCAGGCTCAGAAAAATTTATAAAAAAATTAAAACGTTTACAGTCAGATGGCTGTTAATCAGCTTATTCTGCACAAATAACAGTAATTCTTCACAAACATTTTCTTCTGAAACAGGATGGTTTTATTGTTTTTTCTCAGGAAAAAAGAAAAAGAGTACACGGTTTTCCATGTACCCCTTGTTCATTTCAATTATTCAGGCAAAATCAATACTCGAGGTTCCTGCCGTCCTTGTCAAAAACATGGATGACATTGCCGCCGAAGGTGAATTCGATTTCTTCACCGATCTTAAAGCTTCTGCCGTTCAGGCCAAGTGTATCGACGATGATGATGCCGTCCTTGCCCATTGCATTGACATGCAGATGGATCTGGGAACCCATCATTTCAGAAACGTCGACAGTTGCCTTGACCATCTTGCCTGGCACATTGTCCAGAGAAATGTGTTCAGGTCTCACGCCTGCTGTGATTTCCTGGCTCTCAACGCCCTTGGCTGCCAGTCTGGCGCACTTGTCTGCGCTCAGT
>OMXQ01000070.1 GCA_900315065.1 uncultured Erysipelotrichaceae bacterium | reverse complement strand
CCACACATCTCCGTTTTCATTTTGGCTATTTTATTTTTCCGGGGAAGGTCCCCCAAAGTGCTCCCCCAAAGTCAGCTCCCCCAAAAAGTTTGATGACGCGAAAAAATCCCTTTTGCAGGAACTCTTCTTCAATCTTCTTTCATATCAATGACATCAAGATTTTCCAGTAACTGACATCTGCGCACAAAACCAGGCGTGCAGCGGGAACGAACGGTACCCTGATAAAGAACGACTTTATATTTTTTTGCACTTTCATCAATCCCGCCGATGGTATAGATAAAACCATTATGAGGATCCAGAATTCTTCTCCCGTAGAGATTTTCCGGCAACCCGAGATACGCAGCCCAGTCATTCCAAAGCTTGTTTTGGGCAATTGTTTCTTCCTCCGGCGTTTTCCACTTTTCACAGACCAATCTGGCTTTAAAGGAATCATCAGCATAGGTGATATTATTAAGTTTGATCTTCATCTCGTACTTATCTTCCAACGGGGCGACTGCTTCCTGGAAATCTTTTTCGAATTCATCCAGCATTTCGTCATCGATCTTTTTCATGGCTTGTCCTCTTTTCTGCTGTGACAATCATACTTCACAAACAGGCAATTTCAAACAAAAGAAAAGATCCGGTTTTCACCGGATCCTGCTTGTGCAAAAACAGAAATCTATGAATCAGATCAGAGCTTTACAACGTTAGCAGCCTGAGGACCTCTGTCTGTGTCAGTGATATCAAAAGATACTGCCTGACCATCGTCCAGAGTCTTGTAACCTTCGCCCTGGACTGCAGAGAAATGAACAAAGATGTCCTTGCCATCATCAGTTGTGATGAAGCCGTAGCCCTTTTCTGCATTGAACCACTTTACCTTGCCTGTAGCCATTATACTTAATGAATCTCCTCTTCTTGTGCATATGCACGTATTTAACTATACTGAAACGTTTCCTTCTTGACAACAATTACTCTTGAAAATTGGTAAAAAGTATGCAAATTTTCCTGTAAAATATTGTCTGCTTACAATTTTGTCGGTTTTCAAATCTTAATATAATCTTAATGTCAGCAGGGGAATTCTTAATCCTGTTTTTATTTTGTCTGTTCCACAATAAAAATGAAGAAGGAAACATATGAATAAACTCAGAATCATCACAGGACATTGCAGTGTATTCAGAGTAATCCTGATCGGCTTTTCGCTTGTGATCTTAGCAGGAAGTTATCTGCTGTGTCTCCCGATTGCTAGTGCACAGGGAACATGGACTTCTTATATAGATGCTTTATTTACTTCTACATCCGCAGTATGTGTAACCGGTCTGATCGTGCATGATACGGCAACCTATTGGTCATTGTTTGGCAAGATAGTTATTCTGATATTGATTCAGATCGGAGGACTAGGTGTCGTCACTGTTGCAGCGGTAATCGCTATTCTCTCTGGCCAGAAAATCGGTCTGATGCAGAGAAGCCTCATGCAAAGCTCAATCTCTGCACCAGGCATCGGCGGGATTGTCCGGATGACAAAGTTCATTGTCAAAGGAACGATCCTGATTGAATTGCTGGGGGCTGCCATTATGGCACCGGTATTTATCGGTGATTTCGGCATCATAAAAGGCATCGGTTATGCAATATTCCATTCCATCTCAGCTTTCTGCAATGCCGGTTTTGACCTGATGGGAGTCAGAAGCCCATATTCATCCCTGACAACCTACGTTGATAACCCGGTCATCAATCTTACTGTTATGGCATTGATTATTATCGGCGGTCTTGGTTTCTTATCATGGACGGATCTGTTGAAGAACCGGTTTCACTTAAAGGATCTTCACTTACAGACAAAAGTTATTCTTACAATGACATTCTTTCTGATCCTGCTGCCGTTCTTGTATTTCTACTTTGTGGAATACACAGAAGTCACATGCGGTCAGAGGATATTGATGTCCCTGTTCCAGTCAGTTACGCCTAGAACTGCCGGCTTCAATACAGCAGATTACAGTCATATGAGTGACACCGGTATTCTGATCACAATCGGGCTGATGTTAATCGGCGGGGCACCAGGATCTACCGCAGGCGGGATGAAAGTTACCACTTTCTGTGTTGTGCTCTTATCTGTCAATGCGGCGCTTCGTCAGAAGAAAACGGTCAGTATCTGCAAACGCAGATTTACCGGCGAAACCATCCATGATGCCTTTACGTTAGCGAGCACGTATTTGTTCTTGTTGTTACTGGGGGCAGCTATGATATCAAGCATGGAAGGCATGCCGGTACTCAGAACGATGTTTGAATGTGCTTCTGCACTTGGCACGGTTGGTCTTACCACCGGTATTACGCCTTTGCTGCATATGTCCTCAAAATTAATATTGATTCTCTTTATGTTCTTCGGAAGAGTCGGCGTGCTTACGCTTGCATATGCGACTGTCAGAAGAAAAGAGGTCAGGAAAGGAATCCTTCCGGAAGAGAAGGTAATGGTCGGCTGAGATGAAAAATGTATTATTGATCGGACTTGGAAGATTTGGAAGATACACAGCTTCCAAGCTCTATGACTTAGGCCATCAGGTTATGGCTGTTGATAAGAATGAAGAAAGAGTATCCAAAGTTCTCAATTATGTCACCAATGCAGTGATCGGTGACGGCACGGACAAGGAATTTGTTTCTTCCTTAGGAGTTGAAAACTTCGACTTGTGCATCGTTGCGATCGGCGATGATTTTCTCGCTTCCCTGGAAACAACTTCTTTATTAAAAGACTTCGGTGCAAAGAAAGTTGTTGCCAGAGCTACCAAGGCTTCTCAGGAAAAATTTCTGCTGCGCAACGGAGCAGATTACGTAGTCTTTCCGGAAAGACAGCTGGGTTCCTGGACAGCCATCCGCTACAGCTCCGATAACATTGAAAACTTCTTTGAACTCATGGATGGTTACGGCGTCTATGAAATCAAAGTCCCGCAAGGATGGGAAAACCACAAAGTCGGTGAGATGGATGTGCGTAAAAAATACGGGGTCAATATTCTCGGTATTCATAATCCGGGTGAAAAAATCAATATGAACATTTCTTATGACACAACTTTCCATAAAGATGAATCTATGTTAATCCTGGGCACCAATGATAAAGTTCAGAAAATTCTTAAAGAATGAAAGAAGGAAATCCTTATGTTAATACTTCTCTTCCTGGCAAGTGCTGCACTTTGCTGGTTTGCAATTGACAAATTATTTGATCTTGCAGATGAAAAAAAACCAGAAGTTCCGGTCACACGATATATGGAACCACAGCACAGCTATCGTATCGCCATCGATTCTGCTTCCTGCTGGAAAACAGCACAAACTATCCGGCGTCAATTCTCCAAAGACACGGATGTCACGATATTTACAGGAAACGATGCAGAAATTGCCCAGGCACTGCGTGAAAGAACAATTGATATTGCCATTGTCAAAGCAGAAACAGATATGCCTTATTACGAAGACTACGGCATCATGTATACAAAAGAAGCAGGGAATCCGATTGAAATTAAAGATGCAGGAATCTGCCTGCATCCGATTTCCCGTGAAATCATTAATCTGGAAATTATCTACCGGGCACCGTTAAACGGATTGATGGAAAAATCTGCTGCCAAAACTGACCAGAAACACTTTGCGCTATAATGAACCTATGAGAAAAAACAAACATTTTCTGGTCTGTATTTCCGCTTCTCCAAGCAGTCAGGCTGTCATTACGGCAGCTTCCTCAGCAGCTTCTGTTTATCATTGCCGGTTAACAGGTCTGGTTGTCAATGAGGATCTTTCACCTCAGCTTCAGAAAAATATTGATGCGGCTGCTTCTGCAGGTGCAGAGATTCATCACACCAAAGGCAGAAATGTGATACAGGCAATCGCGGAATATGCAAGACTCAACGGTGTCAGCGATGTTTATATAGGCAAGCCGGGGCCGATGCCTTTCTTTACTTTTCACAAAGATGCAATTGCCCGTTTGTCTTCTTTATTGCCGGATACGGATATTCATGTCATTCCGGATGCAGAAGTCATCCTGAAACCAAGCCGCCTCCATGATGTCAGACCGCAGCTTTCCTGGGCAGAAACCGGGAAGATGCTGCTAATCATGGCATTTGCAACTTTGTTAAGCTTTGTTGTCTTCAGCTCCAGGTATCCGAATTCCAATATCGTTACCATTTATATTCTGGCAATTCTGGTGACTTCTGTTGTGACTGCTGAAAGAATCTACGGGGTCGCATCTGCAGTTCTCTTTGTTTTCTTATTTAATTATCTCTTTATTGAACCAAGATTCTCCTTATTTGTATATATGCCTGAGTATATAGGCACCTATATCGTTTCCGTAGCAGCTGCTCTGATTACTTCGACGGTTGCGGCAAGGTTGAAGGAAAGTGAAAGAACTGCTGTGGAAAGTGCCTGGCAGTCAAAGGTGCTGCTCGATACTTCCGAACTTCTGCAGCATGCCGTAGATGAAGACGATATCATCCGTCTGACTTCCTTACAGATCACCCAGCTTTTGTCCAGATCCGTTGTATTCTATCCGATCCGGGATGACAAGCTGCAGAAAGCCCAGTACTATCCGACTGACAATGAAGACCAGGGCATTCCGGCCGACAGCAAAGCCGCGCGCTGGGTTTATGAACACAACCACCATGCTGGTGCTTATACCAATACATTTCCGGAAGAACCTTTTCAGTACATGAGCGTCCGTGTTTCTGACAAGATGTACGGCGTCATCGGCATCCGCATGCACGGCAGAGACTTTACCGAGATTGAAAGAAACATCCTGCTTTCCCTGATTGGTGAATGTGCGCTTTCTCTTGAAAACAACCGCAACACTCTGCAAAGAGAAAAGATGGAAATCATTGCCGAAAAGGAAAGATTCCGCAACAATCTGCTGCGCTCCATTTCCCACGATTTACGCACGCCGCTGACCAGTATTTCCGGCAATGCGTCTAATCTTCTGCATCACGCAGATGCACTGGACTCTGCCAGCAGAAATCAGATCTACACAGACATTTATGACGATGCCATGTGGTTGATTGAACTGGTTGAAAACCTCCTCAGTATTGCAAGACTCGAAGACGGCGGCAGCCTGCAGACATCGACAGAAATTGTTCAGGATGTGATTGATGAAGCTTTGAAGCACGTGGATCCTCATATTGCCGATCATCATCTGATTGTGAACAAGGATCCGAATATGCTAATGGCAGATATGAATGTAAGATTGATTTCCCAGGTTGTGATCAACCTGGTCAATAACGCTGTCAAATATACGCCTGCTGGTTCTGATATCATCATTTCCACAGCCAGTGAAAGTGATAAAGTCCTGATCAGTGTCAAAGATAACGGACCAGGTGCCCGGGAGGAAGACAAGCCGCATCTCTTTGAACAATTTTATACCGGTCATCATGCGGCTGCAGATTCCCAAAGAAGTCTTGGCCTGGGTTTATATTTATGCAAAGCGATTGTGGAAGCACATCACGGAAAACTGACTTATACAGACAATGTCCCGCATGGAGCCTGCTTCACCTTTATGCTGAAACGAAAGGAGGTACCTGATGCCTTCATTTAGAATATTAATTGTGGAAGATGACAAACCAGTCATGAATCTGATTTCAACAACATTGAAGGTCCATGATTATAGTCATATCATTGCCGAAAACGGGAAAGAAGCTATCTCCCAATCTGTGTCACAGAAACCGGATCTGGTTCTGCTGGATCTGGGCTTGCCGGATATAGACGGCATTGAAGTTATCAAGTCTATCCGTTCCTGGTCCCAGATGCCTGTTATTGTCATTTCTGCAAGAGGCGAAGATTCCGATAAAATCTCGGCACTGGATGCAGGCGCCGATGATTATCTGACCAAGCCTTTCTCCGTTGATGAGCTGCTGGCCAGAATTCGGGCTGTGCAGAGACGTTTATCCTATATGGAATCCAGAAATGAATCAGCAATATTCACGGACGGTGCCTTGAAGATCGACTATGCGGCAGCTGAAGTTACCGTCAGAGACAGGAATGTTCATCTGACCCCGATTGAATACAAGTTATTGGTTCTCTTATCACAAAATACCGGCAAAGTTCTTACCCATGCCTTTATCATCCGCAGCATCTGGGGGACAGGTGTTGAAACAGATATTCTTTCCTTGCGTGTCTATATGGCTGCGCTTCGTAAGAAACTCGCTGATCCGGAAGGAAAAGAACAATACATTACAACCCATATCGGTATCGGCTATAGTCTTGAAAGGGTTGCACAATAATTTCACAACTATCTTTTAAAAACGCTGATTATTTCGTATAATTACAGCGACAAAGCAAAGACGGGAAGAGTAGCCTGAAGGTGTGATACAGAGAGTGCAGAAAAGGTGAGACTGCATGCATGACTAAGGGTGAACATGAACCCCGAGCTGAACGTACCAATAGTGCGTTCCGGAAGAACTCCGTTAAAACAAAGAGTGCTTTTCGAAAGAAAAGAAGACAAAGGTGGTAACGCGTGCAAGACGTCCTTTCATTCGGGATGTCTTTTTTAGTTAAAGGAGGGTACGCACACATATGGAAAACAAAGGACCATACTACATTACTACGGCAATTGCCTATACATCCGGCAAGCCGCATATCGGCAACGTTTATGAAATCGTCTTAGCCGATGCAATTGCAAGATACAAGAGACTGGAAGGCTATGATGTCCGCTTCCAGACCGGTACCGATGAACATGGCCAGAAGGTAGAGCAGAAAGCCAAGGCAGCTGGAATTACACCGAAGGAATTCGTTGACAAAGTATCTGCTGAAATCAAGGGTCAGTTCGACTGCATGAACATTTCTTATGACCACTTCATCCGGACAACCGATGACTATCATGAAAAGCAGGTACAGAAGATCTTTAAGAAGCTCTATGACCAGGGTGATATTTACAAGGGACATTATGACGGCCTCTATTGCCAGGAATGTGAAGCTTTCTATACACCAAGCCAGATTACGGAAGACGGCAAGTGTCCGGTATGCGGCGGTGAATTGAAACCGATGCAGGAAGAAGCTTACTTCTTCAAGATGAGCAAATACGCCGACAAGCTCATGAAGTATATTGAGGAACATCCGCATTTCATTCAGCCGGAAAGCCGCAAGAACGAAATGATCAACAACTTCCTCAAGCCGGGCCTGCAGGATCTTTGCGTATCCAGAACTTCCTTCTCATGGGGAATTCCGGTTACCTTCGATCCGAAGCATGTCGTTTATGTCTGGATGGATGCTTTGACAAACTATATTACCGGCTTAGGCTATGACGCTGACGGCAATTCCAGTGAAATGTACAAGAAATACTGGCCGGCAGATCTGCACCTGATCGGCAAGGACATTGTCAGATTCCATACTATTTACTGGCCGATCTTCCTGATGGCTCTTGGTGAACCATTGCCAAAGCAGGTCTTCGGTCATCCGTGGTTATTGACTGGTTCTGACAAGATGTCCAAGTCCAAGGGCAACGTCATCTACGCAGATGATCTGGTTTCCCTCTTCGGCGTAGATGCAGTCAGATTTATCATGCTGCATGAAATGCCGTTTGCACAGGACGGCCATATCACATACGATCTGATGATCGAAAGAATCAATGCAGACCTGGCCAATAACTTAGGCAACCTGGTCAACAGAACCCTGTCCATGGAAAACAAGTACTTCAATGGTCTTGTTTCCAATCCGCATGAAGAAGAAGCTGTTGATGATGAACTCAGAAAGGCAGCGCTTGGTACCGTTAAGTCTGTGGAAGAAAAGATGTCTACCCTGCATGTCGCTGATGCCATTCAGGACATCCTGGATCTTTTCTCCAGATGCAACAAGTACATCGATGAAACAACTCCTTGGGCTCTTGCCAAGGATCCTGAAAAGATCGGCAGACTCGCTACCGTTCTTTACAACCTGCTGGAATCCGTACGAATCGGTGCAATTCTCTTAAGACCGTTCTTACCGGAAACTTCTGACAGCATCCTGCGTCAGATGAATACAAAGAAGACTTCTTATGATGATGTCTTCGAATTCGGCCAGCTCGAAACAGATATCCAGATCACTGACAAGCCGCAGATCCTCTTCGCTCGTCTGAACGAAAAGGAAATCATGGAAAAGGTAGCTGTCATTGAAGCAAAACAGAAGGAAGCATTCAAAGCAGCCCAGGTCAAGAAGGAAGAAGCAGATACACCGGAAGTAGAAATCGGTGACTTCCAGAAACTCGATCTCAGAGTCGGCAAAGTCCTGACCTGTGACAGACACCCGAACGCAGACAAGCTCTTCGTTCTCAAGGTTGATACAGGGGAAGGCAAGCCGAGACAGATTGTTTCCGGCTTGGCAGGAAGCTATACACCTGGCCAGATGATCGGCAAGCACATCGTTGTCATCTGCAACCTCAAGACAGCAGTACTGAGAGGTGTTGAATCCCACGGCATGTTGTTAGCTGCCAAGGACGGCAAGACGCTCTCTGTTGTTGAAGTCAATGGTGTCAAGCCTGGCTCCAAAGTCAGCTGAGTAAACAGCAGACAGATATGAATTACAAGGTTCCTGTAAAAGGGAACCTTTTTGTCAGCGGATTATGGAATTAGTCCGGCTGTCACGCTTTATATTTTCAGCGCGATTCTTTCCGGACTATTCTTTCACCTGCAGAATGCCTTTAGCGGCAGTTTTTTTCGAAAAGAACGATTCAGGAACTTAGTGTTGTCTCTTTTGGCAAAACCACACCCCTGAGTGACACTTTCCGGATATTTCTTTTGTAAAGGAATTCCTGTACAAAATCCGTGCTTGTGAAATACAATCGTTATTGCAAGGCCTTCGGTGTATACTAACAATGAGGGCATTCTATGGAAAAATATATGATCATTCACAGGCCTGATCCTGTATCAGCTGGGATTACAGCAAGAATCAGACTTGAGCTCAATGCGTCAAAGAAATTTGAGGAAGATGAGAAACATCCTCATATTGTCATTGTTGTCGGCGGCGACGGAACATTTATTTATGCAGTGCATAGTTTCATCGGCAGACTCAATGAAGTATGTTTCTACGGCATTCATACTGGTACGCTTGGTTTCTATACAGACTACAGAGATTCTGATCTGCGTGAATTCATGGATACATTGCTGCAGGGAAAAGGTGAGGAAATTACCTATCCGCTGCTCAGAGTAGAAGTCGGTGACAAGTACTATTACGCAATTAATGAAGTCAGAATTGAAAATGCCGCCAGAACCCAGGTCATGGATGTTACCCTGAACGGAGAATATCTGGAAACATTCCGCGGTACAGGCATGTGCGTATGCACCCAGCTGGGCTCGACAGCATACAACAGATCCTTAGGCGGTGCTGTTATTGATGAAGGCCTGGACTTTATCGAGCTTACTGAAATCTCCGGTATTCATCATTCCAAATACAGAAGTCTGGATGCGCCGTTTGTCATGAAGAGCAACACCGAGGTTGAATTTACTTCGGAAAGCTTCAACGGTGCCTTGTTAGGTGTTGACTCTGATGTTTATCCATTAGACGGAGAAAACAAAGTCAAAGTCCATATCTGGAGAAACTGCGCTGTCCATATGTTAAGAGGCAGAAAGGTCTCTTATTACGAAAGACTGAAATCATTATTCTGAAGACCGGATATCAAAGCCGGTTTTTTCTTTGAGGATAAGAAAAACCGTTCATGTCGAACGGCTGATAAATTTATGCATATTGTCTGCAGACAAATTCTCTGAAGCGGGGAAGTGCAAAATCCAGATTTCCATAAGAAGCGGAAATCACAATGCCTTTTCTGATCAATCTGGTCCTGTATACAGTAAAAGCATTGGAAGAGATGTGAAGTACTTCTCTCAGATCAGCCACTTTGCCAGAATCAGAAGAGGCGAGTGTTTTCACAATTTCTCTATCTTTCATAGATAATTCACTCCATATTTTTTCATATACGAATTCTTCAAGAATTGCGTCATATTGTGGAATTGCTTCTTTCCATGAACATTGATCCCTGAAACAGATATAGCCTAAAGCCTGATAGGCAAAGGAATATCCTCTTGTCGCTTTTGCCATTTCAATGGATTCCTCTTCAGATAAATTGAATATTTTTTTATAGGAAGCTGCAATCAATCCGAGATTCAGCGGCTGCAATTCAATTTTCGGTGCTCTGTATAAGAAAGTCAGTGACTTCTCGTTCTGCAATTCATAGATGTTTTCATACAAGCCGGTCATGATCAGAAAAATGTTGTAGTTATGCCTCAGATAAATCTGAAACTGACTGGCAAACTCACGAACATAAGAATTGGAAACTGCCTCATCAATTGTGATCAGGATTTTTTTCCCTTTTTCACTCAGATGCCTGAGCATTTTATCAAGAGCAATCGCTGTATCTGTGACAGGAGGAACACCATCTATTTCAATTCCCAGCCCGAGAAATGATAAATTGATTTTTGCGTCCTTAAGTAATTGGAAAGTATCAGGCCTGCTGCTCAGCTCTGCAGCCAAAGTCTTCAGAAGATCACGCTCTGGATTCAGGTCAACAACGATCCAGTCTTTCTCTTTCCTGAATGCATTCGCTATGGTAGTAAGCGCAACAGTCTTCCCGCTTCCCCGGACACCTGTAATCATGCAGACTTGAAATTCCGGAGGATTTTGTCTGAAGCCTTCAACGATTTCTGAATTCTGATATGTTCTGAAAATCAGACTTTTTGGTTCTTTTCCAAAAGTAAGAGTAAATGGATTTCCAGTCATGAGTTACACCTCTTTTACAACTACATTTGAATTTTACAACCTTTTACAACCTTTTACAATTTCCAACTTCTTTTACAACTTTTTACAACTTTATGAATTATACAATAGTACGAAACCAATATACCGGCTTATGATAAAGCTGAACTTATTGACTTGAAAAAACAGACATGATAATGTTTCAGAAATTGGGAGTCAATGATTCATAATATGAGGGAAAACAAAGAAAAAACAATAAAGAAGGGTAATAAATTTGTTCTGCTTCTGATCATATCCGGCTTTGTTATTTCTGTTTTATGCATGTCTGTATATGGAAATCTGTTTCAGAATCAGAAAAACCTGAAGATCGGGACAACCTACATGACCATGAATAATGATTTCTATAAAGTCGTCAATGATGAAATAGAACAGGATCTGGACGAAGATGAAACCCTGATTGTCAGAGATCCTGCTCTGGATGAAGAAAAACAGGAAGAACAGATCAGAGACATGGCAGATGAAGGCGTCAATGTTCTGATTATCAATCCGGTAGATTCCAAAAAAGAAGGAGATGCGATCCGCTATGCAAAAGAAAAAGGCGTCTATATCATTGCCATTGATGTTCCGTTTGAAGACGAATCATTAGCTGACTGTACGATTGTTTCTGATAATTACCAGGCAGGCGTGCAATGCGCACAAGAGATGATGAAGGACAACGCTTTTGGAGGCATTCTTCTTCTGGAACACAGTGAAGTCAATTCAGCAGTCGACAGAATCCGCGGCTTCAAAGACACCATTGCGAAACAACCGCAATATCATATTTCAGCAGAACTGGAATGCAAAGGTCAGACAGAATTATCCTATCAATCGGTCAGAGAATATCTTTCCTCTCATTCTGATTTCAATATTGTGATGGCACTGAATGATCCGAGTGCACTTGGGGCAGTTGCCGCCATGGAAGAAAATGACTATCCATGCCAGGGTGTTTATTCGGTAGATGGCGCACCGGAAATCAAGAAGCTCATCGGCAAAGGAAAATACCGCAATGCAACAGCTGCGCAATCTCCGCACACCATTGCCGAAGAAGCAGTCAAAGCAGCCAAAGCATTGACAGCTGGAGAATCCTATGAAAAAATGGCTCAATCCCAAAACCTGTTGATATGACGCCATGTGGGACGGAGATATAGCACGAATATAAAAATGGATCTCGTATAATTGTGTGTACCCAAACAT
>OMXQ01000083.1 GCA_900315065.1 uncultured Erysipelotrichaceae bacterium | reverse complement strand
GCTATGGTTACCCAGATGACGAATACTTTTTTCTGCGTCTTATGGAAGCAAGCAGAAGAAAATCAAAATTCTGATTTACACAGAATTCCGTACTGAACCTAGATTCTTTTCAGATTCCAGTGTGTTTACATTACTTAATTAGCTTTTATCTATATTTGTTCATATGCAGTATATGTTATGATTTTATTAACCAAGGAAGGGACAGTTCATGGCAGAAAGAAAATCCTCCGGCACATATATCATTGATGAAAAATACAATATCGTGAACTATAACCAGACTGCTGAGGACATTTATCCTATGCTCAAAGGAAGCAGGGGAAAGAAATGCTATCAGGTTCTGATGAACGGAGATGCGCCTTGTGCCTCCTGCCCGGTCAGAAACAATGTCAAAGGCCCGCGTACGTACATGGATCCGATCCGTCACATCAATGAAACTGTTGATGCGGTTGAAATGCCGATGCCGGATGGAAGCACTGGACACGCTCTGATTTTCGCTACTGTACCGGTTAATGATGGAACTCTGGACTTGAAAAACGGCAGAAAAAAAATACTTGTCGTGAGTCAGAAGGAAGAAACCATTGCGGAAATGACAGATATTCTTTCTGACTATGATGTCATGAGCGCCCGCACTGCGATGGAAGGCATTGCCTTTGTCAATACGCACTATCATCTGCTTTCAGCAGTATTGTTGGAAACAGATGTGACAACCAATGCAGGTCCTGGTTTTATCCAGACTCTCAAGACGGATCCGCTGACTTCTTTTTTGCCTGTCATTGCTATTGTTGACAAGCCTGATAGGGACGTTGAAAAGAAATTCCTGAAAGCAGGCGTCCTTGAATTTATGCTCAAGCCGTTTGATCCGGCTATTATTCAAAGCCGTCTTCATAATGTCCTGAAGATGAATGAAACGGTCATTTCCCTGCAGGAAATTGAACGTGACCCTCTGACGGGTCTCTATGGAAGACCTGCTTTCTACCGCTATGGCAGACAATACCTGGACAAAGATCCGGAAGGCGATTATATCATCTGCATTACTGACGTTGAAAACTTCAAGATGGTCAATACCATCTATGGTGAGAAGAAAGCCGATGAAGTATTGAAATACATGGCTTCCTATTTTGACGGAATAACTACTGACGGTATCTGCTGCCGCTACAACAGCGACCAGTTTATCACCCTTGCCCGCAACAAAGAGGAAAGAAACCTCGACTGGCTGCTGAATATGGTCAGAGACGTAAGTAAGAATGCCCCGATTCCCAATCTCAATATCAAAACCGGCATCTATGATCACATCGATACCAGCCTTTCCATGAGTGAAATCTGCGACCGGGCACTGTTAGCAGTAAAGAGCATCAAGCACAATTACTCTGCTTCCTACGCCTATTATGAAGGGGAAGTCAGCCAGAAAGCCTATCAGGCAAAGAAATATGAAGCAGCCTTCCCGAAGGCACTGAAAGAAAAACAATTCACCGTTTTCTACCAGCCGAAATACGATCCCTATACTGAAAAAATCATCGGTGCAGAAGCACTGGTCAGATGGATCAGAGATGGAAAGATTATCCCGCCGGGTGAATTCTTACCGGTCTTTGAAGACGACGGCCTGATTTCACAGCTGGATGAATATGTTTTCCGCTCTGTCTGTCAATTGCAGAAGAAATGGAATGACTACGGCATTGCCCTGATACCGATCTCCATCAACTTATCCAGAAGATCCATGCACCAGGCAGATGTCGTAGAACGCTATGCTTCCATCGTTCATGAAGCCGGTATTCCTTTCAGTGCGGTTCCGATTGAAATTACTGAATCTGCTGCCACGGAATCAGAAGAAATCAAGCCTCTGGTTGATTCGCTTTCCAAAGCCGGTTTCAAGCTCCATATGGATGACTTCGGCTCCGGCCAGTCTTCCTTAGGCAGTCTCAATATCCTTCACTTTGATGTCATCAAGCTCGATAAATCCCTGGTTGACTTTATCGGCAACCAGCAGGGTGACAAGGTTTTAATGTACACGATTGCCTTGGCAAAAGAACTCGGCATGAAACTGGTAGCAGAAGGCGTCGAAAACAAAAAACAACTCAGTTTCTTGATGGAAAACGGATGCGATGCGATCCAGGGCTTCTATTTTGCTAGACCGATGCCGCTTTCTGACTTTGAAGCAGTATCCAAATACTCAATTGATGCTCCGGAAAGCAACCATATCAGCCGCCGCAAGCGTTACGTTTTATCAGAACTGGCTGACTATGATGCCCTGACGCATATCTACAGCCGTTCCTTCATGGAAAGCAGAATCCGTGAATGCACCAATAGCAGCAGGAAAGGAATTTTCTCGGTTCTTCTCTTTGATGTAGATGATTTGAAAACGATCAATGATACCTATGACTATGAAGCAGGGGATCATGTTCTGCAGCACGTTGCCAGAAAAGCAGTAGAACTCTCTGACCGCAAAGACTATGCCGGCAGATGGGGCAGTGATGAATTTGTAATTCTCTTCCCGGACACGGACCAGAACGCAGCCCTTGAAATCGCCCAGAACCTCAGGGAAGCAGTGACTTATGAAAAACCGGACAACATTACAAAAATTACAATTTCCGGCGGCCTGATCACCCTCCCATACGGTTCTTTGTATAGTGAAAGCTACCACCGCATTGACCAGGCACTATACCACGCCAGAAAAAACGGCGGCAATCAGATCACCATTTATACTTCTTCCATCAGCGATGAAGCTGAAGCTGAAGCACACCAGAAGAACTTCCGTGACAAACCTCAGGCTGAATACGAACACATGCCTTTCCCACTGGTTGTCTATGAAATGATCAACGACGTACCGAACGTGCTGGCAATTTCTGAGGGCTTCTGTGAGATGCTTCATGTTTCAAAAGAAAAGGCGCTTGAATATCTTGCCAGCCGCAATTACAGCCGCATTCACCCGGATGATGTGGAACTGCTCAGAACTGCAATCAACGCTGCCAATGCAGACCATCCTGTCATTGTAACCATCCGTATGTGGATCCAGGATACCTGGCACAGAATCCTGATCACGGAAAGAATTGCCGAAACAGAAGAAGGCAGACAACTTGCCTTTGCCTCTTATACAGATCTGGAAACAACGGAAAAAGCTATCGGATCCTCCCTTGATAAATACAGGATCATTCAGAATGAAACATGTTACCGTGATTCTCTGACGGGTCTGTTGAATCTGGAATACCTGAGCAATACAGGAAAAGGAATTCTGCACAATATCATCACAGAAGAAAAAACACCGGCAGTCATCATGATGGATATCCGCGGCATGCATGCCTACAATATCCGCTATGGCTATGAAGCCGGAGATGCGCTTCTGCAGAAAGCTGCCGCTATTCTGCGCGACACGCTTGAAAATGATATCGTTGCCCGCTTTATCGATGATGCCTTTATCATTATTACAACCCGTTCGTCAGAAGAAATCCGGCAGAAATTCAATCTCATCGAAAACCGCCTGGTTCAGGAAACTAATGGTACCTGCAGAGGCATCAAGGCCGGCCTTTATATCTGCCTGGGAAAAAATGAAAACTTCAATGATGCCGTGGATAAAGCAAGACTGGCACTCAGATATGCAAAACGCGTCTTTACCAATGTCTTTGTTTATAACGAAGAAGTTGCGGCTGTATTCGGCAAAGAAGAATATATCCTCAACCACTTTGACGAAGCGCTGAACCGCAAATGGATCCAGCCGGTCATCCAGCCGCTGATTTCCATGAAAACAGGCAGAACCGCAGCTTATGAAATGATCGCAAGATGGGACGATCCGATCATCGGTTCCGTTCACGCAGATGAACTGATTGAAATTCTTGAAAAACACAACCTGACGCATAAACTGGACCTTTACATATGCAGACAGGTCTGCCTGCGGCTGGAACGTCTGCTTCATAACAACCAGCAGAACCTGGTGCCTTTCCATCTGAACATCAGCGTCAAAGACCTGCTGGTACCAGGCTTCCTGGATCAATTCCTGACCCTTCTGACTGACAGTACCATACCGGCACAGCTGATTCAGATCGAATTAGCCCAAAGCACCCGGATGATCAATGACCCTGAGATTCATGCAGACATTGAAAAACTGAAGCAGCATGGCTTTGGCATCTGGCTTGACCACTACGATCAGGCGGCAGAAATGGAAGACACTTCTTTGTTTGAAGGCATCAAGATTGATATCCGGACTGTTTCTGAAGACATGAAAGAAACCATCAGGAAGCAGGCTGAAAACCACCACATCACATGGGCTGCCATCAATATTGAAACCCGCGGCCAATACGAATCTGCCGTAGAACTCGGCTTTGCCCTGGGGCAGGGAAACTACATAGCAGTTCCTTCTTATCGCCTTTTCCAAAGAGAAACAGCCGGTAATGCTGGTTCTCTGCATTCCCTGTAACAGGATGAAAGAGAAAAGTCAGAATCGAAAAAAGAAAAAACGAAAAGAGAGAGAATACTGCTCAGATCAGCAGGGAACATTCTCTCTCTCTCTTTTTCTCTTTCTCTTTCTTTCTTTTGTTTCTTTCCTTCAGGAAAAATCCAGTCTGCTTTGTGAAGCAAGGAAGATGATTTCATCAACATGCATATCTGCATATGCCGATAACAAGGTTTCATCTTCTCTGAATTCCCTGAAATCCTGTACGGCATTTTCCATAAAATCAGGATCGCTTTCCGGATGAAAATTCTCAATCGGAAATACATTGGACCAGCCGGCCGTATCACAGGTATAGATAAACCCGTTGCCGGCATCAAAGGCAAAAAGAACTTCTGAAACATCATGTGATGTCTTCTGTGCATACATTCTGTGTTCTGTCGTATGCAGCCATGCTGAAAAAGCATTCATGACATTTCCCAAAGGTTCTTCGCCTGCCTTTACGAATTCTTTCTGGTAATAGGAAATCATTGCCGGAAATTTCCCAATTGCATAAATGTTATTCTGACCTTCCTTTGTGGAAGCATCCAGGCTTTTTTCATTTACCCCGTTATTCATTTTTTTCTCTCTTTCTTTTTTACAAAAACTAATTTTAATCATATTTTTGAAAAAATGACAATTTATATTGAAAAATATGAAAAATATTATGAACTTGTTTTAGCAGCACGTTGAAAAAATGAAAATCAGGAACTAAGATGAAAATACGAAAATCTGCTGCAAGAGGAAAATCACATGAAAAAAATCAGACTTGAAGACATTTTTGACTACCAATATCCATCTATGCTGACGTATGCACCAGACGGCTCTGCTTTTGCCTGGCTTTTGACAAAAACAAAGAAAGACAAAAAGGGATATGAAACCAATCTCTGGATTCACAAAAATGACGAAAACATCCAGCTGACACATGACGGCAAAGTACGCTCTTTCTTTTTTGAAGACAAGGACCACATTCTCTTTGATACCGTAAGAGGGGAAGAAGACGAAAAGAAAGAAAAGGACGAAGAAATCTTTACGACCCTTTATCGTCTTTCATTGAACGGCGGCGAAGCAGAAAAAGCATATACATTCCCGCTGCCTGCCGGTGACTTTAAGAAAATCAGCAATACAGAATATCTTCTGCGCTGTCAGATTGATGCGCAGCGCCCTGACTTCTATAAACTCTCTGAAGACAAAAAGAAGAAAATCTATGAAGAAATGAAAGCAGAAAAGGACTACGAAGTCCTTACCGAATCCCCGTTCTTTTCTAACGGCAGAGGGATCGTGCAGGGAAAACGCTCTGCTTTGTTCCTGTTTGATACAAAAAGCGGAAAACTGAAGAGACTGACTGCAAAGACAATGAATGTCTCTGTTTACAGAGTCTCTGGCAAAGATGTCTACTTTACCGGCATGAACTACAAGACAAAAATGCCTAAGTATGAAGGCATCTATCACCTGAATCTGACGGAAGGAAAAACGGAAGAAATCTTCAAGCCGTGCATGCAGATCATGACCATTGAATGGCTGCAGGACAAGTTATTTACGGTTGCTGTAGAAGGTCTCCGCTATGGTGAAAATGAAAACCCGTATTTCTATGTGTTTGATCTGAAGAAAAAGAAAATGTCTCTTCTCAAAGAAGCAGACGAAAGTCTTGGCATGGGAATCATTACCGATACAGAATACGGTGCCAGCCGCTTCATGAAGAGTGATGAAGACTATATTTACTTTACTTCCATTGTCAAAGACCATTGCGAACTCAGACGCGTGGATGAAAACGGAAAGATTGAAACTGTCATCAGCGGCTATGGATCTGTCAATGACTATGATGTATACAAAGGAAACCCAGTATACATGGGCATGTTTGATATGAAGCTGCCGGAAATTTACAAAGATGATGAACAGCTCACCCATTTCAACGATGCCGCTTTGAAGGGAAAATACGTTGCTCAGCCGCAATATATCAGAACAACATACAAAGATGAAGAAATCGACGGATGGGTATTGCTGCCGGAAAAATTCAACCCGAAGAAGAAATATCCGGCTGTTCTCGATATTCACGGCGGCCCGAAGTGTGCTTATGGTACTGTCTTCTTCCATGAAATGCAGGCCTGGGCAGCAAAGGGATACATCGTCATGTTCTGCAACCCGCATGGTTCTGATGGAAAAGGCAGTCAGTTTGCTTACCTTGACATGCAATGGGGTGACATTGACTACAAGCAGATCATGGCTTTCGTGGACAAGGTATTGAAGACGTATCCTGCCGTTGATGAAACAAAACTCTGCTGCACAGGCGGCAGCTACGGCGGCTATATGTCCAACTGGATTATGGGCCATACCGACCGCTTCTGCTGCATTGCCACCCAGAGATCCATTGCCAACTGGATTACCATGTATGGTGTTTCTGATATTCCGCCTCTGTTCTGTTCGGAAACCTGTGATACCAATCCATATTCCGATCAGGGCTTTAAAGAGATGTGGGATGTTTCTCCGCTCAGGTACGTGGACAATGCAAAGACACCGACTCTTTTCATTCATTCTGATGAAGACCACAGATGCCCGATTGAAGAAGGCATGCAGATGTATACAGCCCTTGTCTATAAAGGGGTAGAGGCAAGAATGGTTGTCTTCCATGGCGAGAACCATGAACTCTCCCGTTCCGGCAGACCTGATCATCGTCTCAGAAGACTGCAGGAAATCACTGACTGGTTTGACAAACACACTGCCTGAAACAGGTAACAGAAACAGGCGTTCCGCTTTTTGGAACGCCTTTTCTATGACTTGATACGAATGGATCAGAAAAAAGAATATGATTGATAAGAAGGACAAAACACAAACAATCATGAAAAAACAACACATTCTGACATTCATTGCGGTCTGCGGCATGACGGGTGCTTCCCTCGGCATTCCGATTTCCACTGCCGGTATTTTCTATTCTCCGATTTCTGTCTCTCTCGGTGCGGGCAAAGCTGCTGTTTCTCTGATGTATACAATTGTTTCCATGGGAATGGCTTTGTTTGCCATATTCATTCCGGCTTTGTTAAAGAAAATTCCGGTCAGAAGACTTGTTCTGACGGGAGCAGTTCTGTTGCTTGGCGGTACTTTCCTGACTGCTATGTGCAATGCCATGTGGGAGATTATTGCCCTCAGTTTTGTCAGAGCAGCAGGCGTAGGGTGTCTCTCGGTTGTGATCTGCACGATGATCATCAACAACTGGTTCTATGAAAAAAGAGGCATACTGACCAGTATCCTGATGACTTTTACCGGTATACCGGGCATCATTCTGTCACCTGTCTTTTCTTCCTTAACCGTAAAATACGGCTGGCACACCGGCTATATGAGCACCGGTATTGCGATTGCGGTATTGCTTCTCCCGGCTGTTATCTTCCCGCTGACTCTGACCCCTGAAGAACAAGGACTGAAACCATATGGGTATGAAGAATACGAAGCATATAAACAAAGCCGGCCGGAAGAAAAAGAAGAGAAGGGGGCAGAACTGCAGACCTTCAACTATCTCTCTCCTGCTTTTATCTTAGCCATGGTCTTCTCGATGACCTGCTGCTTCATGGCTGCGATCCCGCAGCACTTCCCAAGCTACGCAGAATCCATAGGCATGTCAGCTGCCACCGGTTCCATGATGCTTTCAATAGTCAACCTGGCCAACATTGTATGCAAGATGCTCTATGGATCTGTGGTCGATAAACTGGGCGGCAGAAACACGATGTTAATGATGGGTGCGATCAACCTTGCCGGTATTGCCGGTCTTCTTTTCATCCATGTACCGTTCGTCATGATCATCTGTGCAGCTTTGTATACCTTTACCTATTCCATTTCTTCTGTCGGTATTGTTACATTGGCAGCCGATATCTTCGGGCTTCAGAATTACCCGAAGACTTATCCGTTAATGAACTTCTCCGGCGGGATGGCTTTGGCGGCAGGTTCTTCTATATGCGGTCTTCTGTATGATCTGTCCGGTTCCTATTTCTCCACGCTTGTGCTGGCACTTTGCGTAGAAGTTGTTGTTCTTGTCACCATGTGTCTTTCCTACAGCCTGAAGAAAAAGCAGACTGTCTGATCTTATTTTCCAAGGGTCTTCCCTGATCGGAAGGCTCTTTTTCATATTTTCCTCCATTAGGGCTTAAGCCCTCACAAACGTTTGATGAATAAATGTGCGTTGCGTACTATTCTGTAGGTAGAGCAGTGGGCCATGT
>OMXQ01000067.1 GCA_900315065.1 uncultured Erysipelotrichaceae bacterium | reverse complement strand
TGAATCTGACTAGTACTTAGTCATTTCACTGCCCCTCTATTTGCATATAATTTGGTTTGAATCTATTCGCTTAGCTGAAAATAACGTGATGTTCTACACAGTCACGCAGAAAGTTTCAGAAGAATCTTCTGAATACCTTTTTTATACTCATTTGCGCTGCCGCTGCAGCGGTATTGGTCGCAATGATGATTCTTCCGATTTTCCGTATATATGGTTCTTCTATGAATCCAACCCTGGAAGAAGGAAATGTCGTTGCTGCTGTGAAGAACGAGAACATGAAGCAGGGTGATCTGGTTGCCTTCTATTTCAATAATAAAATTCTTGTGAAAAGAGTCATTGCGACTTCAGGACAATGGGTCAATATCGATGATGATGGCACTGTCTACGTAGATGATAAAAAAATCGATGAACCATATATTCAGAACAAGAGCATGGGAAGCTGTGATATCGCACTACCTTATCAGGTTCCGGATGGAAAAGTCTTTGTGATGGGAGATCACAGAGATGTGTCTATAGATTCAAGATCAAAAGCAGTTGGTTGTGTATCCCAGGAACAGATCGCAGGAAAATTAGTCCTCAGGATCTGGCCCCTGAAGGGTATTGAATTATTGAATGTACATCATAATTGAGCGCAAAGGAGATCAGGAATATGAAATCAGAAAATAGAAAAATCAGAAATGATCATCTGAGAAAAGCAATTGAAGAAAATAAAAAGAAACACAACTGGATGAAGTGGATGAGTGTTCTGTGTGCCTTTGTATTGATGCTTACTACAATTACGCTGATCTTCCCTGCAAGTGCTTTGAGCGGGTCTGATCTTCAGGGATACTTGAATTCTGCAAGTATTTCAGGAAAAGGTGTAACCGTTAACGGAGATACATGGAATTTTACCAGTTCTGATAAAAGTAATGAGTATGGTATACAGCTTGTCTTTAAAGAGAAGCAAGGAGAAGCAAATCAGTTCCCGAAAATTAATTCAGGTGAAAATAGTCTGAAATTGGCATATCAACTTCCAGCTCAAATACAAGCAAAGGATCAGAACGGTACAACTACATTTACAAACAGTACTCTTGGACTTGAATGTGATATAGCTTGGGAAGTCAAGAATGGAGAATTGATCTTTACAATTGATAATACCAAAACTGTTGCGCAGAAAAATGGGATCAGCTATACAGCTTATGGCATATTTGATAATGCTGTAGATGCACATATAGATGCAACAATTAAATCCGCTGTTAATCAGGATGCGAGCAGTATAGAATTCAGCAGTAATGTAAGGAAAAATATCGAAAATAATCCAGTAGATCCAGGTGCGTTGGATCTTAACAAAGAGGCTTGGGTCGAGAATGGCGTTCTGAAATATAAAATTACTGCAACAGCTTCGAATGGAGATGTATCGTCTGCAACCATATATGATACTTTGACTAATGCTACAGGAATTACATATAATCCATCATCTTTAACAGTTACTGGTAACTGGCAGGCAGAACACAGAGGTATAACAAAACCTGTTACAAATTGGGCTGAGGATGGAAAGTCCTTTAATATGCAATTGTCAGATCTGAAGCAGGGCGATGCAATTTATATTGCGTATTCATGCAACATTGATTATGACACTCTTGATCAGGATCATGATGGAAAGATTGATATCAATCCGGATAATACTGTAACAGACGGTAATAATTCTAAGAGCAGTAAAGTTCCGGAATATAGCAGAACTGTTACTTATACAAGTGCCAGCAAGACTGCAGGTACTGCTAGTGATGTTGTAGAGGAATCTGATGGAAAGAAATATCGTTATGTTCCTTGGACAGTTACATTGAATCCTTCTCAGCTTGAAAATATGAGCGGATCCAGCTTTACAGATGCACTTCAGCAAAATCAGAATGCACCTATGACTTATGCTGGAGATGGTATTACCGTTACTGCGACAAACGCGAATGGGTCAACAACGAAAACTGTAAAGTGGAATCAAAGCGATGAGAGTGTAGGTTCTTTTAAAAACTATAATGATGCATCTGGATGGAAATTTACTTTCCCTGAGAATGCAGGACAGACTTCTTATACAATCACCTATCAGACAAAGGTTGATATTTCAAATCTGGATGATGCGGCAGAAGTAAAAAATCAAGGAACATGGAAAGATGGTACGCTGGAAGGAAAAGGAATAGTCGGACCTGATGGAGAATATGGCGTAGAAAAGAAGTATTTATCTACGAATGACGATAAAACGCAGACAACATGGGAAATTACGATGGACGTTCCTGCCAAAGGACTGATTAATAATGCAGAAGTTTCAGATACTGTTCCTTCAATATCTTCAAATGGTAAAAACTATGTTGATAAGCTGGTAAGCTATGAGGTTGATTCGAAAGACCTGCTGCCTGGTGAAACCTATTCAGAAGTAGAAAAGAATGATTGGGGCTTCAAGTTGAGATTCTACAAGGATACAAATAAAACACAGCCTGGCTTACAAGCAGCTTCTGCTGATAGAAAGATACATATCAAAGTTGTAACTGCATTGTCTCAGGAATGGCTGCAGGATGCTTCGGCAAATTCGACGCATGCTAATAAGGCCAAGTTCAATAATAGTCAGGAAGTTATAGCCAATAAATCTTATGCAAACAGGATATTGTCTAAGACTGTAGAAGATGCTAACAAGACGCTTACTGATGGAAATGTAACCTATAGGGTTTTAAAATATACACTTAATTTCTCAGGAATTACGGGCCCTATTACCTTTCATGATGGGTTGAATATTCAAGGTTCAAGATACTGGACAGGGACAGTCGGAAGCACAAATCCGGATTGGGATAATTTGAAAGTCTGGGGTGATTATTGGTCGAATCCAACCAATAATATGAGTGATCAAGTAGCAAGTATCACTGCAAATGGCAATGAGGCAAACTTTGATCTGACAGCTGCTATGAAGAAAACTCCTGAAGATTCTTATTATCCATATTACAAATTGGTTTATTATGCGTTAATTCCGGAAGATACTGTTCAGACAGAAGCGGCAGAAAATCAGGACTTGAAAGCTGCCGTGGTCAATACGGCTTCCTGGGGTGATGAAATCCAATCAGCTGTATTCAATGTGCCATATAAGGCAGTAGATAAACAACTGCTGAACGAGAATGATCTGGGTGGTAATAACCATACTGCGAGATACCAGATTATTGCCAATCCTAAAGGTGCAACAGTCAATAATGGTGAACCTTATGAACTGACTGATACATTCTCAGATTCTTTGGCTATTGATTACAGTACAATTCAATTCTCAGATCCGTCAGCAGTATTGTCCTATGAAATTACCGGTAATTCAGTCAAATTCTGGATTGTTGACGGTAGAAGAGTTGAGATTACCTATAATGCAGAAGTAATTGTAAACGAAAGTGGAAATATAACTATCAGCAATACAGCAAGCACAAAATTGTCCAGAGCACCTAAAACAAGCACAAAAAACTATAACGCCAATGCAGGCAGCGGAGGATCTGCTCCGAAGATTACCATTCAGAAAGTTGATGGTGACAATGCCAAAATCAAACTTGCCGGCGTAAAGTTTGTTCTTCATTCTTCTGATCAGAACATGGAGGCTGAGTTAAGGAGAAATGCAACAGAGGAACAGCTCACTTTTACAACTGGTGAAGATGGCTCTGTAGATATCTTTGCTCCTGAAGGCAGCGGATGGCATCTGTATTACGATACTCCATATTATTTACAGGAAGATCCGACCTCTACTCCGGAAGGATATTATTCACTTAGTTACAATCCAGCTTTTACAATTTCACAAAAAGGAAAAGTAGATTGGGATAATCACATTTTCTACAACAATTATGTCATGCAGATAAAAAACTACAGAAAGAGTGGAAATCTGCAGGTTACCAAGACTGTGAATAGTTCTGATACAAATGATAAGCAGAAAGAATTTGAAGCACAGGTTACTTTCTATACAGACGAAGGTTGTACAAATGTTGCGGATAATTTGACCGGAACTTATGGAGATGTCGGCATTGTAAACGGCGTAGCTGCCTTTAAGGTGAAAGATGGAAGTACAATCAATATATCCAAAGTTCCTGAAGGGTTGTATTATCGTGTGGTAGAAACTGCGGCTGATGGATTCAAAGCTTCATACTCCGGAGATGTAACAGGGCAGATAACAGAAAATCAGACCAAAACAGCTAATATTACGAATACACCAGTTCCTAAGGGCACTGTAACAAAGAAGAAAGCCTGGGCTGGCGGTGAGTGGCCTGATAATACTTCCGTTACATTTACATTGAAGGCAAGTATAGATGGTGAAAATTATTCCCCGATTCTTGACAACAATGGACAGAATGTAGAAGTAGATCAGATCCTGACTTCTGAGCATGATACAGCAACATGGACAAATCTTCCTGAGACTGTTACTGACGAGAACGGTGATTCAAAGAACATAACCTACAACGTTGAGGAAACAAAAGTTACCATTACAAAGGATGGAAAGTCAGCAGAATACACTGGCAAAGACATGACGGATCGTTGGACACAAACCGATGATTCAGAAGTAATTACCAATACACCAAAGACAACAGATTTCTCATTCACAAAGTATTGGAAAGATACGAGCGGGATAAATAATGTTGATTGGGTAAAGAATATTACAGTTACTCTCCATCGTACACTTGGTACTGATTCAGATTACGATCAATCGTTTGAAAAATCATTTGAACTGTCAGGTAATTCTGAAAGTGGGGAAGCTGATGGAATCAAGTGGAGCAGAACAGGTGAAGCAGCAAGCGGCTATACATTCACATTCAAATCACTTCCAGCTTATTCAGATGATGGTGAAGCCTATACATATTCTGTTAGTGAAGGCAGTGTAGATGGATATAAAACTGCTTATGCAGATAGTCAGAAAAATGTAATAGAAGGTAGTACAGGAGCTGGAAATGGCGGATATATCATCAATACTCCGAACAATTCCTATGAACTTCCAATTACAGGAGGCAGCGGTACTATGCCTTACACAGCTTCCGGATCGGCATTGATTGCACTGGCAGCAATATATGCTGTTATGAAACATAGACATCATAAATCCGAAATAGATAACAATGGAGGTGCTGAATGAGAAGACCAGCTGAAAGAGGACAGACCATTTCACATCTCCTGAATAGGAGAAAAGGAAAATAAGGAAAGTAACAATCAAACATAATCCTGATTCAATCACAATAGAAGAAGGACAAAAAGGAGAAAATCATGAAAAGTACGAAAGGTTTAATTGGAAAGTTGCTGACCCTTGCAATTGCATTGGTTATGACCCTGGCTTTCACTGCTGTTCCGGCAAAGGCAGATAATGTAGATGTATCTGGACATACATTTAAAGCCTATAAGATTTTTAAAGCAGATTTTGTTACAACTGAAACAAATGGTACAACAGAATTAACAGGTCTAGCATGGGGCGAAGGTGTTGCAGCTGAAGCACAAACTGCTTTGTTAACAGCTGGCGGGAATGCTACAGATGTTGATGCGCTTGCAAAATATCTTACATCTGCTAATGATGAACAGGTAAAGGCATTCAGTGATGCTGTCATCGCCCAAAAGGCAAAGCTTGGTACTCCAACAACTGTTACAAGCGGTACAACAAAGCTTCCGCTCGGCTACTATTTAATTACAGATGAAAGTGATGCGACGACGATTACAGCTGTGAATAAAGCTCTGCTGTATGTTTCTACAGATGCTGATGTTGCTGTAACAGTTGCATCTAAGGTTGAAGTTCCAACTTCTTTCAAAAAAGTAAAAGATATCAATGATTCAGAAGGTACAACAATGTCAGGCTGGCAGGATACAGCAGACTGGGATATCGGTGATGACGTTCCATTCCAGCTGACAGCAACTCTTCCAGGCAACTATTCTGACTACAAGGATTATCACTTTACCTTCCATGATAAAGAATGTGCAGGTCTTGGTGCTCCAGAGAATGTTGTTGTAAAGATGGGCGATACTGTATTGACAGCTAATACTAACTACACATTTGTGGCTCCAACTACAGATAATGATAGCTTTGATATTACTTTCAGTGCTGTTCAGCTTGCACGTGCTAAGGCAACAAATGGTGCAACAATCACAGTTGAATACACAGCAAAGTTAAATGGTAGTGCAAAGATTGGACAGGAAGGTAATCCGAATACATCCTGGATCACTTTCAATAATGACGTTAACAGTGAAGGAACAGGTACTGATAAGCCTGAGAATGGTAAAACACCGCATGATACTGCAATTGTCTTCACATACAAAGCCGTATTTAACAAAGTTGATGAAAACAATAAACCACTTAGCGGTGCAAGTTTCACACTCCTGAAGAAAGTTACCGAAGGATATACCGGCGCTGGTAAAAAAACAGGAGCTGTTGTAAAGAGTGAACTTACGACAGCAAATTCCAAAGTTGATGTTTCCGGTATTGATGATCATGGCTATTATGTAGTTCTTTCTACTCAGGAAACTACACCTGATACAACCTTCACATTCAATGGTATTGATGATGGTACTTATGTTCTTGTCGAAACAAATACTCCTGATGGATACAATCCAATCAAAAACCAGAGCTTTAACGTAACTGCTACACACGCAGATGGCGAAGAGGTTGACTTTGGCCAGGGAGCTGACAAGGAAGGAACATCTGGAAAGAATGGAAATGGTGACTATGTATTAACTGAACTCAATGGAACTAAGGTTAATGGAACAATCACATTAGACGGCACTGCAGCAACAGGTGTAGTACATTCTGATATTCAGAACAAGTCTGGTTCTACTCTTCCTACAACTGGTGGTATGGGCACAACTATTTTCTATGTAGTTGGTACAGTATTAGTACTTGGTGCAGGTGCTGTTCTGATTTCCAGAAAACGTTCTGCATAAGTCGTTTCATTCTGAATCAAATTAGTATTACATTATTCAACAAAGGGGATCCTGTAAGATAAATGCGTAAGAAGAAAAACATTACAAATATTATTCTTGTATTGGTGATTCTTACAGGATTGACCCTGCTGTTATATCCAACCGTTGCCAACTGGTGGAACCAGAGGCATCAGACCAGAGCTGTTGCTTCCTATGTTGAAAAGGTCGCAGAAATGTCAGACAAAACACAGGAAAACATGTGGAATGAAGCTGCTGCTTACAATGAGAAGCTTGCTTCTCAGCCGCAAAGTTACATCTTGTCTGATGAAGAAACCGAACGCTATAACAAGATTCTTGATGTTACCGGGACAGGGATCATGGGATATGTACAGATCCCTAAGATTCACGTAGAACTTCCGATATATCATGGTACGGATCCTGCAGTATTGCAGATAGCGATTGGTCACATTGCAGGTTCTTCCTTACCGGTTGGAGGAGGAAGCAGTCATTGTGTCATATCAGGACACAGAGGACTTGCTTCCGCAAGACTCTTCACGGATCTGGATAAGCTTGATGTAGGTGATTCCTTCAAGCTGCAGGTACTGGATCGTACTTTGACCTATGAAGTAGATCAGGTACGGATTGTCTTACCGGATGAATTATCTGATCTGCAGATCGAAGAAGGAAAAGACTATTGTACACTCGTTACATGTACACCCTATGGTGTCAATACGCATCGATTACTGGTACGTGGACACAGGATTGATAACAAGGATGATTCACTGCGTGTCAAAGCAGATGCCTCACAGATCAACCCGATGTATGTTGTTCCATTTATTCTGGCTGGAATGATTGTTGTGATCCTGATCTGGATCCTCATTCTCAAGGCCTTCAGAAGGAGATAAAGATGATGAAAGATAAATCTTCTATTAAAAAGAAAACAGGAAAATTCGCTGCGGCGTGTTTGGCCCTGGCTCTGTCTGCCGGTTTGTTTATACCGGTTTCAGCAGAGGGAGATGGACAACAATATGTACCGGAATGGCCGGATGAGCAGGAACTGAAACAGAAAGGATCAATCATTGCTGAAGAATGCAAAGCAGATGCTTCCTTTGATGTTTATCAGGTTGCCGAAATGACAACTTCCGGTTTCAAAGAAACTGCTGCTCTTTCTGCATATCAGGCAGTTGATGTCTCCGATCCTGGTAAAAATACAGGAACACTGACGGAAACATTGAAAGACATTGTTGTAAATGCAAAGGTCACACCTTCTGTTGAAGGGAAAGTCATTCATACGACCGATAAAGATGCTGTCATTGCAGAAGGACTTGAGCCGGGACTCTATCTGGTCAAAGGCAAGTCTTTGGACGAAGAAAAAGCAGAAATGACAGACTTCCTGGTTTCCGTTCCAAACTACAACTTTGATAAGGATCAATGGGACTTTGACGTAAAGGTAGATGTTACCAAGTTTACGACAATAAAACCGGAACAGGCTCACTACAAGCTGCGCAAGCTCTGGAACAAGCAGGCAGACACAAAGCTTCCTTCTGAAATCAAAGTACAGATCTATGAAGACGGTGAACCATTTGAAGAAGTTACTCTCAACGATAACAATAAATGGACGTTTACATGGAACACAACCGATACCAAAGCAGTATTTACAGTCAGTGAAGAAAACCTCGGTGATGATTATACTGTTTCCAAGCAGACAGCCGTTGAAGACGGGGTCACAACGATTCTTCTGACCAATACGGAAAAACCAAAGCCGACACCAACACCAACACCGACGCCTAAGTCTCCGGACACCCGCGATAACAATCACACAATATTGTATCTTGGTATTCTCCTTGCCAGCGGTATTGTCATGATTGGTGCAGGTCTTCTGAAGAGAAAGGCTGAAAGATAATCCTTTTTGCTTAAGTTTATGATTGATGCAAGGTACTCATGTATGACACATGGGTGCCTTTTTGTATTCCGGCACACTGAAAAGCGTTGTAGCTTTGATAAGAGGTTGCTAAAATAAGAGAACAGATGAAGGGAGGAAGACAAGATGGAAGGTTCAACCAAGAAAGTTATCCTTGTTTCAGGTATGAGCGGTGCCGGCAAGAGCACTGCTACCAGGATTCTTGAAGACCTGGGGTATCACATCATTGATAATTTCCCGGTTCAGCTGGTCAGTTCTCTGGTTCAGATGATTGAAACCAGTACGGACCCAAGATACAGCTATGTTGCCTTGTCTACTTCCGCTGCTGATTTTCCTGAATTTCTGCGCAATATGCGCGGGGAAGGCATTGAATTGAAGATCCTGTTCCTGGATGCGTCGGATGCGGTGCTTCTGCATCGATACAAGAGCACCAGAAGACTACATCCTTTGTTATTGAGCAATACCTGCAATACGCTTGAAGAAGCCATCGGGGCAGAAAGACAGATGTTTTCCCGCCACAATACCAATTCCTTCGTGGTTGTCGATACTTCTTTCCTGACCGAAAAGGATTTCCGCCGCAGACTGGAGCGTTATTTTGCCAAGAACTCGATTCCGACTTTCTCCATTTCCTTTATTTCCTTTGGATATAAATACGGGGTTCCGATGGATGCGGATCTGATGTTTGATGTCAGATTTCTTCCGAATCCTTTCTGGGAACCTGACCTGCGTCCTTATAACGGCAATGATGACTGTGTTTATCATTTTGTCATGGACAAGCCGGAAACCCAGGACTTTATCAACCGCCTGCTTCCATTTACTGATTATCTTTTTGAACAATATAAGAACGAAGGCAAGAATCATCTGACTGTAGGCATCGGCTGTACCGGCGGCCAGCACAGAAGCGTTACCATCACAAATTTCCTTTATGATCACTACAAAAACAAATACAACTGCTATAAGGAACACCGTGATGAAAAGAATTGGGTAAGTACGAATGAGTAAAAAAAAGAAAGTTGTTGTCATCGGCGGCGGCCATGGACAGGCGGCCATCTGCCGGGGCATCAAGAATATAAAACACATCAACATTTCAGCGATTGTCACGGTCGCAGATGACGGCGGCTCTACCGGCAGACTCAGACGCCAGTTTCATATTCCTGCCATGGGAGACATCCGCAATGTCATGTTAGCTCTTGCCGCCAGTGAGACCATGATGACATCATTAATGAATTATCGCTTTGATGATCCGGAAGGAAAAGAAGAAGACATTGCCGGTCATAACTTAGGCAATCTGATTCTGACAGCCCTGACCCAGCAATGCGGTTCTTTCCTGGATGCTGTGCAGATGGCTGGCAAGGTATTGAATGTCAAAGGCGATATCATTCCTGCAACCGATCAGGTTATTGAACTCTATGCACGCATGGATGATGACGTCATTGTCAGAGGCGAAGCCAATATCCCGAATCGTTCCAACCGGATCCGGAGTGTCTTTTATGAAGAAGAAGTACACGCAGATCCTGATGCAGTCGAAGCAATTCTTGGGGCAAATCTTGTCATTTACGGCATCGGTTCTGTCTATACAAGTATTCTTCCCAATATCATCATTCCTGAAATCCAGCAGGCATTGAAAGAAACTTCCGCAAAGCGGGTGTATTTCTGCAATGCCATGACCCAGCCGGGGGAAACTGATGGGTATTGTCTGGAAGACCATGTGGATGCTTTAATCCGTCATGGGGCACCGGTAGATGCGGTTGTGGCTGCTGATAATCCGATTCCTGATGAAGTATTGGCACGTTATGAAGAACAAGGTTCTGCTCCTGTCTATATCCGTGATACTGACCATCCTTACGAGATGATCAATGAAGACCTCCTGTCCATTAATGAAGAAAAGAAGATCAGACACGATCCGCTCAAGATTCAGAATGCCGTGAGCCGTCTTCTGGAGGCTTTGTAATGTCTTTTTCTTCCGAAGTAAAACAGGAAGTTGCCCAGAAGATCATGAGTGGAAATGATGCGCGGGCTGAATTATCAGCTTTGATCCAGATGACATCGTCCTTGTCTCTTTCCAGCCAGGGCATGACCATTCTGGTTACGGTTGAAAATGCAGCAGTCGCAAGAACCATCTATCGTTTGTGCAAAGAAAGATACGGCGGCGAGATTTCCTTATTTGTCAAAAAGAAAATGAACCTGCGCAAAAACAGAGTCTACGGCATGCGTATTCTCTATGGAGCGCCAGTCATTTTGACTGATCTTGGTTTATATTCCGCTAGAGGCTTATTGCAGAAGCCTTTGAAGAAAATCGTTGAAACCGACAACAATGCCCGTGCATATTTAGCTGGTGCCTTCCTGGCTTCCGGTTCCATCAATCCGCCTGAAAAAACCAGCTATCATCTGGAAATTACAGCAGCTTCCGAAGAACAGGCAGAATTCCTGATTGAACTCATGGCCCGCTTCAATATTCAGGCTAAGAGCGTAGAGCGCAGAGGCAAAACCATTGTCTATGTCAAAGCTGCCGAAAAGATTGCAGATTTTCTGCGAATTATTGAAGCAGATCACAAATTGCTGGATTTTGAAAACATCCGCATTTCCCGAGACTTTACAAACTCCATCACCCGGCTCAACAATATTGATGTCGCCAATGAAGTAAAGACACAGACAGCCGCAAAGAAACAGCTGGAAGACATCCGCCTCATTGAAGAAGACAACAAATACCGCAGCCTGGATCAGAAACTCAAGGATGTTATTGAACTTCGCAAAGCTCATCCGGAAAGCAGTCTGAATGAACTCTGTACGATATATGAAAGCACAACCGGCAGGCCGGTTTCCAAGTCAGGCATGAAACACCGCTTTGTCAAAATTCATGAAATAGCGATGAGAGGACACGAAGATGAAAAAGAATGAAATCATCGGACTTGGAATTTATGTTGGGATTATTGCTGTATTGTGTCTGATATTTACAGACTGGCAGATCCCGATTGCAGTCCTTGGCATCATGGGCTTTGCCGGCTATGAAAGAACAAGACAATTACGCAGAATCGGTGAATCGATTCAGAAGGATAAGAAAAATGATCACGAAAGCAAAGAATGAACAGACAGATGAAATCAAAGAACTCAGACGCATCTGTTTCCCGGATGAAGATCCGCGCTATACGGACTTCTTCTTCAGGTATATATATAAGCCGGAAAATTGTTATTTATATATGTCAGGCGGAGAAATTCTTTCCTGCATCATTCGTGACGTGCATCCGCTCATGTTCAACGGCAGAGTCATTCAGGCAAGCATGTTAACCGGCGCTGCAACCAGACCTGATGTCAGAAAGAACGGCTATATGCACAAGCTTCTGCAGGTGGTTATGGATGCATGCGAGCACAGTGAATTGCTGACATTCGTGCAAAGCGAAGAACCGGACCTGTTTGAACACATGGGCTTCCGCCGCATATACAAGCGCAATGTCTATGAAATCTCCAGGATGGACTGCAGAAGAACGACCAACTTCGGCATCAATTTCGATCCTTCTGCCATTGATCTTCTGAAGGTATACAGTGCTTATATTTCAAGATTCAACGGCTTCTATACAAGAGACCTACCTGATTTTGTGACAAGAATCAAAGAAGCCAGGGAAACCGGCCGGAAAATCATTGCGTATTTCAACGGCAAGGATCAGATCCAGGGCTATGCCATCATGAAGATCAATGATGATTGTGTAGATATTGAAGAACTGACCTATCTCAGCGGCATGGCCTTATTAAAACTATGCAACACAGCTCTGCAGGAAAAGGATAAGGTGTATCTTCATGTCAGTGATGCTGAAGACATGAATAAAGTATTTCCGCGTGCTTCTGCAAAGGAAGAACTGAGTGCCATGGCAAGACTCAATGATGCGGCTTTGTTCTCCAAGCTCTACAATACAAAAGTCACGGATACCAGAGATCTGAGAGCTGTTTCTTTGCGTCCTTTGAATCTCAATGAGAAGTACTAGACCGTCTGTTTACACGGTCTTTTTTCAAGGTTTTTACATAATTTTCCGAAAGAAAGAAAAAGACGCAGAAAGTAACGGAAATGAGCATTAAATTAAAGGATAGTAATTACGCATAATCATTAAAAGGGCTTAAATATAAGGTCAGATTCAACCGAGTCTGACTTTTTTTGAGATGAACCTTCAGCACTGAAAACCTC
>OMXQ01000012.1 GCA_900315065.1 uncultured Erysipelotrichaceae bacterium | reverse complement strand
ACGCTTACCTCATTTACATATGTGAGTATAGCTGAAGGTCAGAGAAGGGCTGTACGTTCCAAGGTACAACGCCAACACTTAGCTAGAAAAGAGCGTTTATTTTATGGACTGAAAATGTGAAATAATAAATGCAGAAAGCTTTGGAGAATCACACCCAGGGCGTTCCTGCAAAAGCAGAAATATCATAAGAAAGAGGAAATATAAATATGAATACAATCTTTACCAGAACCAGTGTCCGTAAATATCTCAACAAGCCGGTGGAAGAAGATAAGATTATGACTATCCTGAAGGCTGGCCTGCAGGCACCAAGCGCCTGCAACCAGCAGCCGTGGGAATTCTTCGTTGTCACAAATAAGGCAAAACTGGAAGAATTGTCCGCAATGTCACCATATTCTGCCATGGTAAAAGATGCACCGGCTGCTATTGTCTGCGGCATGCATACAGATTGCATGGTTCCTGATATGGCTTGCCAAGATTGTTCGATTGCCATGGAAAACATCTGGCTGGAAACGACTGACCAGGGCCTGGGAGGCGTATGGCTGGGCACATATCCGGATGAGGAACGCATGGAAAAAGTACGGAAAATTCTTTTGCTGCCAGACAATCTCAAAGCTTTTGCGGTATTTCCTCTCGGCTATCCGGACGGCCCGGTTACCCCGAAAGTCAGAGATGACGAAACAAAGATTCATTGGGTAAAGTGACACAAGAAGGGAACCTGTATATTGTTTCTGCATAGATTCCGTGATTAAATGAATCAGCAGCGAGGTAGTAAATATGTTTTATCTTGTCATGGGAATTATTGAAATTGTCGCAATGATCGGTATTTCTGTCTTTCATTCCGGCACGATTACAAATATCAGCGGGCTCTTGTTATTTATGGCTTTGTTTATGATTCCACTTGCCAACTTCATGGCAGTGGGCACAAGCAAGGGCAATAAAAATGTCAAAGTTGTGTATGCATTGGCATCGGTTGCTTTCGTCTTATTGATTCTGCTGAGTCTTGGCCACAAAGTTGAAATTCCGGATCCGGCAGTCAAATTGATGATGGTTCTGACCGGCTTGTCTTCCATCGGTATTTACGTAGAAGAAAAGATGCACCCTGGTCACAGACACGTCGAAGAAGAAAGGCAGGATACCCTGCGTTAAGGTCTCTTATGAGATCTTTTTTTCTGCTTTTTCCCATAACAAAAGGAAGCATTTCTGCTTCCTCAGATGCTTATAAACCCTTTTCGTAAAGATCCCTGACAACCGGATCGGTAATGGTAACGCCCTGTTCCTTGAGTTCTTTGATCTTCTTGGCAAAGTTAGGAAGATACTTCTCATTAGCAACCAGCATTTCATCAAGACATGCACGCGCATTGTCACCGGATGGAATCAACGGGTTGATCGCAAAGGCCTGCAGAGCAGTGCCGTAGTCACCTGTCACAGCAGCATCTTCAACCAGCTGCTGCATGTTCCACATGACCTGCAGCCAGCCTCTTTCAGCCGGCTTGAGCGGTCCGAAGGCAGCCGGTCTTGCGCCGGCAGCACCGATGAAACTGGAAACCTGGACGACTGCTTCCGGCGGCAGATCCGGCAGGGCACCATTATTCAAAGTTGAGCAGACAATATGCTCATTGGCATTATTATAAATAGAGCAGATTGCTTCGCACGCAACATCAGAATAATGAGCACCGCCTCTCTTCTTCAGAAGCTCAGGCATTTCTGCCAGGTTCGGATCCTTATAGAGTTCAAACAACTGGCTTTCCACTTCCTGGACCTGCTGGGCACGGGTGCCGATTGTTTTGTATTCATTGAGGCCATGTTCATACATGTCCGCCTGACGATAATAGTAGCGGTGATAGCCGCATGGCAGCATCCCGATATTTTTCAGCTGATCTGTGTAGATAGGCAGATCTTTGATGTTGGCTGGGACACCGGTATCTTTCTTTCCTTCCGCCATCTTTTCAATGATCTGGTCTGTGACTTCATTGCCCTCCAGGTCAAATACTCTGTGCCAGTGGAAATGATCCAGACCGCCGAATTTATAAACCAGTTCTTCCGGCTTCTTGTCAATCATAGCCGGTTCATTCAGCATTGCATTGATCGGTACATTGCAAAGACCAATGGTCCGGTTCCAATGACCGAAACGGATAATGGATTCGGTAACCATGCCGGAAGGATTGGTGAAGTTGATCAGCCAGGCATCCGGACAAAGTTCTTTCATGTCTTTGACGATATCAAGAATGACCGGAATGGTACGGAAAGCCTTGAAGATACCGCCGGCACCGTTTGTTTCCTGACCAAGCATGCCATGGGAGAAAGAGATGCGCTCATCCTTGATACGGGCATTCAATAAGCCTACCCGGAACTGGGTGGTGACGAAATCTGCACCCGGAAGTGCTTCTCTTCTGTCCAGGGTCAGATGAACTTTGACATCATGGCCGCTCTTGTCCCACATGCGCTGAGCCATGGCACCGACAATCTTCAGTTTCTCTTCGCCTTCTTTGACATCAACCAGCCAGATTTCTCTGACCGGCAGACGATCGTATCTGGTAATCAGTCCGTTCATGAGTTCCGGCGTATAGCTTGAGCCGCCGCCGATTGTAACAATTTTAAGTCCTTTTGTGTGATTCATATGTTTCCTCCTGTCCTTAAGCTAGCATTTCTGAAAAGAGAAGGGAAGACAGGAAAGAAGGATTGGCAGAAAATACCGGAATATTTACAAAATACCATATTTATACCGGAATATTATTCCGCTATAATGAAATTATGTTAATCGGAACGATGTTAAAAGAAAAAACCGGCTTTTCGGAAAATGAAAAACTCATAGCAGATTATATTCTGTCTCACAAAGACGAAGTATTAAACATGAGCGTGCAGAAACTGGCACAGGCTTCCTATACTTCCCCATCCGCAGTCATGCGGCTTTGTGCAAAGCTGAAAGTATCCGGCTACCGGGAATTCAAGATCCGCTATTCCCAGGAACTGGTCAATTCTGATCCTGTGCAGAAAGTAGATCCGAATTTTCCTTTTTCCCGCAATGATAGTATCGGTGAAATAGCGCAGAGCCTGCAGAAACTGACCGAACAGACTTTGACGGAGGCAAGGCACATGCTTTCCTATCCGGATATGCGCAAGGTCTGCCTGTTGATGCATGAGGCAAAAACCTGTGCTGTTTTCGGCGTTGGAGACGCTTATCTTGCCGGTCTCACTTTCCAGGCAAGAATGATGCGGGCAGGCACCAATTACCTGACAGCTTCGGTAGACGGGGAACAGACTCACCTGGCTGAAACATTGCATGACGGGGATGTGGGTCTTCTGCTTTCCTATTCGGGTGAAACAACACCAACGATCCGCTGTGCAAGGATACTGCAGAAAAACCATGCAATTCCGATTGCAATCACAGCAGATCCTTCTTCTGCTCTGGCAAAGGCGTGTTCCCTGGTTCTGACTCTGCCTGCTTCTGAAACCAAGTATCATCGGATTGCCTCTTTCTTTTCCCAGACGGCGATGGATTATTATCTCAATATTCTGTATTCTGCTTTGTATATCATGGATTTTGATGAAGTATCCGGTAAAAGCATTGATTGAAATAAGAAAAGGAAAAATAAAAGCTGCCTGAGCAGCTTTTGTGTTTTACAGCAGATGAATATTGTGCTTCTCACATTCGGCAATCATATTATCCGGCCAGATAGATGCCTGTACTTCACCGACATGAGCTCTGTTTAACAATAACATGCAGAGTCTTGACTGACCAATGCCGCCGCCGATCGTATAGGGCAGTTCCTTCTTCCGGATCATCTGATGATATGGAAGAGATAATCTCTCTTCACAATGGGCAGCTTTGCATTGAGAAACGATGGAATCTTCATCAACCCGGATACCCATGGAGGAAATCTCCAGCGCTCTGTTCAAAGCAGGCAGCCAGAAGAGCAGATCGCCGTTGAGATCCCAGTCATCATAGTCAGGTGCTCTGCCGTCATGCGGCTTGCCGCTTCTTTTCAAAGGCTTGCCGATCTGCTTGATGAAGACGCACTTCTTTTCCCTGGTAATTGCATTTTCCCTGTCCTTGACGGAAAGATCAGGATACAGATCTTCCAGCTGCTGGGAAGTGATGAAATACACGTCATCTGCTAAATGACAAACAGCCTGCGGATATTTATACCAGACTTCGTGTTCCATATGCTTGATGACTTTGAAGATGGTACGGACAGTTTCTTCAAGAACTGCATCCGTTCTTTCTTCTTTGGCAATGATCTTTTCCCAGTCCCACTGGTCTACGTACACACTGTGCAGATTATCCATCTCTTCATCTCGGCGGATTGCATTCATGTTTGTATAAAGACCTTCATGCATGGAGAAGCCGTATTTCTTCAATGCATATCGCTTCCACTTGGCTAAAGATTGGACAACTTCGATGTTTTCTTCAGGCATTTCTCTGATATCAAAGCCGACTGGCCGCTCTACACCATTCAGGTTATCGTTGAGACCGGATTTCTGAGTGACAAACAAAGGAGCAGAGATCCGAAGCAGGTTCATTTCTTTGCCGAATTCTCTCTGGAAAGTATCGCGGATATATTTGATGGCTTCCTGGGTTTCCTTAACGGAAAGAACAGGATCATAGTGATCAGGTATTATCAGATTCATAATTCTTTTTCTCCCTGTGTTGGATTTTACCATAAGAAATTTATGAAAATTGGTAATTGTCCTCTGTTTTATTCATTTCTTACATGAAATATGAAAATGTCATGTTTTGTTTCAGTCATTGTAATTGTAAGAAAAATTAAATTGTATACAATATAAATGATTAAGAAACGAGGTGCGTATATGGAACGTTATGATATTGCGATTATCGGTACAGGCCCGGCCGGCCTGGAAGCAGCTCTGACTGCGAAGAACAGAAACAAGTCCATCATCCTTTTCGGTTCAAAGAAATTATCTCCGAAGATGCAGGTGATTGAACACCCGATTACCAATTATCTTGGTCTGAAGAATGTGACCGGCAGGGAAATGGCAAAGATTTTCCTGGACCAGATAGAAGAAGCAGGTATTGAAATTACCGAAAAGAGAGTCACTACTGTCTATGCCATGGGGGATTACTTCACCTTGCATCTGAGTGACAATGAAATGGTGGAAGCTTCCACCGTCATTCTTGGCATTGGTGTTGTTGCCGGCAAGCCTTATCCTGGCGAGAATCAGTTCCTGGGCAGAGGTGTATCCTATTGTGCAACCTGTGATGCGCCTTTATACAGAGGAAAGAATGTCACTGTCATCGGCGGCTCGGCAGAGGAAGAAAGTGAAACAGATTTCTTAGGGGAAGTCTGTGCAGAAGTCAATTACATTCCTCTTTACAAGGGAGAACCGAAGTTTACCCATGACAACATTCATGTCATCCATGAGCGTCCGCTTGAAATCAAAGGCGGCATGAAAGCAACATCATTGGTCACAGACAAGCAGGAAATTCCGACTGACTGCGTCTTTATTCTCAGAGCGGCTCAGTTCCCGGAACAGCTGGTACCGGGTCTGGCAATGGATAACAATTCCGTCAAGGTCGACAGGGAAATGAAGACCAATATTGCCGGCCTGTTTGCGGCAGGAGACATTGTCGGCCAGCCGTATCAATTTACCAAGAGCGCAGGTGAAGGAAACATTGCGGCGATTTCGGCAGCGACTTACCTGGATCAGAAAAAGCGTGAGGCAAAGGCATGAGTAAATACGAGCAGCTGAAACTGGAAAATCAGCTTTGTTTTCCAATGTACGCAGCTGCCAGGAAAATCACGTCAGAATATACGCCGTATCTGAAACCGTTAGGTCTGACGTATACCCAGTATCTGGTTTTTATGGTGCTTTGGGAAAATGATCATCTTTCGGTTGGTGAGATTTGTGAAAAGCTGTATCTTGATTCCGGCACCCTGACCCCGTTATTGAAAAAGATGGAAACCAGAGGCTGGATCAGAAGAAAACGTTCGTCAACGGACGAAAGAGTTGTGAGAATAGATCTCACCGACGAGGGGAAGAAAATGGAAGACAAATGCAGGGATATCCCGGGCTGTGTTGGATCCTGCATTACGTTAAGCAAGGAGGAAGCAGGAAATTTGTATAATATTTTGTACAAATTCCTGAAAACAGAATAAATATGCAGAACAGAGATCAGAAAATTATCCGGACCAGTATGATCGGTATTATCGTCAATGTTGCTCTGGCAGCTTTCAAGGCATTGGTAGGTCTTGTTTCAGGTTCTATCGCTATTGTCCTGGATGCCGTCAATAACTTGTCTGATGCTTTATCTTCATTGATTACAATTATCGGTACAAAACTGGCAGGCAAGCCGGCTGACAAGAAACACCCGTACGGCCACGGCAGAATTGAATATATCAGTGCCATGATCATTGCGGTCATCGTTCTGTATGCAGGCGTTACTTCCTTAAAGGAATCTGTCACAAAGATTGTGCATCCGGAAGTACCGGATTACACGACCGTGACGTTGATTATTGTTGCTTCAGCAGTAGCAGTCAAGATTTTACTGGGAGGATATGTCAAAAAGATTGGCAAAGAAGTCAACAGCGACTCTCTGATCAACTCTGGCGAAGACGCAAAACTGGATGCAGTCATCTCAGCTTCTACATTGGCTGCTGCATTCGTTTACATCTTCTTCCATATTTCCCTGGAAGCCTGGCTTGGTGCCGTGATCTCGCTTGTCATCATCAAATCCGGCATCGGCATGCTGCAGGATACCGTCAGCAGCGTACTGGGGCAGAGAGTATCCGGTTCTTTGACCAAGGCAATCAAGAAGACCATTTGTGAAGAACCGGAAGTATCCGGCGCATATGATCTGATTCTCCATGATTACGGTCCGGATCGTTTCCTGGGTTCCGTACATTGTGAAGTACCGGATTATATGACGGCAGATCAGCTGGATGTATTGACCCGTCATATTGAAGACAAGGTCTTCCAGAAACACCATGTCATTCTGACAGCAGTTGGTTTCTATGCCGTCAATACCAGACATGACAAAGCTGCGGAAATCCGTGATGATGTGAGAAAGATTGTCATGAATCATGATAATGTTCTGCAGATGCATGGATTCTATGTAGAACTGGATGAAAAGCAGATGCGCTTTGATGTCGTGATCGATCTTGAAGAAAAGGACAGAAGAGGTCTTTTTGAAAGAATCCTTTCCGAAGTCAGAGCTGCTTATCCGGACTACAACGTTGAAGCAAACATGGATGCCAATATTTCTGATTGAGAAACACGAGTAACAGAAGACAAGAGGAAGCACTGATAGATAATGCTTCCTTTTATCATGCAGAGAATCAGTTAATATTAGCAGATATAAAATAAGTGTGCTAAATCCCTATTATTCCGCTGAAACAGGCAGAAAATACCTATATATCAAGGAATATGAAACCAGTAAAGCCCAAATAAAATTTAAAAAATAGCACTCAACTATTGACAGTGCTAAATTCTGGGCTATTATATAGTTGCAAGGTGAAAAGAAACCTTGAGAGATATAAAACTTAACAGAAAAGGAGATGTTAATTATGAGATTTGTACCTATGATGAGAGATTATGATGACGATCTGGATCTGTTTGATGATGTATTCAGCACACCGTTCTTCAAAGGAAATGAAGGTCTGATGAAGACAGACGTTACCGAAAAAGACGGGAGATATTATCTGACGATGGATCTGCCGGGATTCAAGAAGGAAGATGTCAAGGTTTCCCTCTATAACGGCAACCTGACAATCGAAGCATCCCGCAGCAACAGCAATGATGAGAAGGATACCAAGGGCAATGTTATCCGTCAGGAGCGTTACAGCGGTTCCTGCTCCAGAGCCTTCTATGTCGGTAAGAGTGTTCATGACAGTGATATTCACGCATCCTTCGACAATGGTGTTCTGAAGATTGATATTCCGACCGAACAGCAGAAGGAAGTCGAAGAAAAGAAGTTAATCGCAATCGAGTAATATTAGTTTTTCTCTCCCCTGAAGAGTCCGGGCTTAAGTGTCCGGCTCTTTTTTCATCTGGCAGGGCGGTTAAATCTGAATATGGAAAAACGTATTACAAAAGAGCTCATTGATTGGCTCCTGGATGAAAAACAATATGGAATCAAAGCCGGCATTTATAACTTTCTGCAGGTTGATACGGCATATCATTCCAATCATATTGAGGGCAGCAAATTTAGCCATGACCAGACGAGTTATATCTATGAAACCCATTCCTTCAGCGGAGAACATATCCGCATTGATGATGTGATTGAAACAATCAATCATTTCCGTTGTTTCGCTAGTATTCTGGATACAATGGGCAAGCCGCTTACGGAGGAATATATCAAAGAGCTTTACAAAATTCTGAAAACAGGAACGTTCAGCAGCTGCAGCAAAGAAGCTGTAGTTGGTGATTATCAGAAATATCCGAACATGGTCAGGGATATCGAAACAGCAGATCCGGCAGAAGTCAGTCATAAAATGACAGAGCTGATTTACAGATAAAACAGTGATATTTCACATGGTTTTGATGATCTGCTTGATTTCCATGCATCTTTTGAAAAGATTCATCCATTTTATGATGGAAATGGCAGCACGGACGTGAGAAAGGATACCTGCGTGATACATGTCTGTACATGCAGGATCGCATGAAGAAACGCCTGGATTATTTTAAAATTCCATATTCATTATGAAAAAGAGATCCCGTCAAAGGATCTCTTATTTGTTTATGTATGTTACCTGTCAGGACTCCATATCCACTTCTTCAAACTGGGAATTATAGAGCTTTGCATAGAAACCATTCTTTGCGAGCAGTTCTTCATGATTGCCGGTTTCAACAATATCGCCGTGATTCATGACCAGAATCAGATCTGCATTTCTGATTGTGGAAAGACGATGAGCAATGACGAAACTTGTTCTGCCCTTCATCAGATTTTCCATGCCTTTCTGGATCAGAATTTCCGTTCTTGTATCAACAGAGGAAGTAGCTTCATCAAGAATCAGAATCTTAGGATCTGTAATGAAGGCTCTCGCAATTGTCAATAATTGCTTTTGGCCCTGGGAAATATTAGTGCTTTCTTCATTGATCACAGTCTGATAGCCGTCTTCCAATGTACGGATGAAGTGATCTACATACGCTTCATCAGCGGCGTGGATGACTTCTTCATCGGTTGCATCCGGCTTGCCATAACGGATATTTTCCATGATGGTATCAGATTGCAGCCAGGCATCCTGGAGAACCATACCGAAGCAGCTTCTCAACTGGTCCCTGGTCATATCTCTTGTATCGATTCCGTCGATGTAAATATGACCGCCGTTGAGTTCATAGAAACGCATCAGCAGTTTTACGATAGTTGTCTTGCCGGCCCCGGTTGGTCCGACAATGGCAATCTGCTGGCCTGCTTTTACCTTTGCAGAGAAGTCATGAATGATGATTTTATCCGGATCGTAGCCGAAGTGGACATGATCGAAAGTAACATTGCCTTCAATCTTCAGGTTGTGGTTTTCATCATACAGAGAAACTGCATCTTTCTTGTCCGGTTCCATTTCCTCTTCTTCCAGGAATTCAAAGACTCTTTCTGCAGCTGCTGCCGTAGACTGGAGGACATTCATAATCTGGGCTGTCTGGGTAATCGGCTGGTTGAAGTTTCTGACATACTGAATGAAGGCCTGTATATCGCCGATGGTAACAGCATTGTGAATGGCAAGATAGCCGCCTAAGACGCAGACGCCGACATAGCCGGCATTGCCAATGAAATTGGTAATCGGCATCATAGCACCGGACATGAACTGGGCCTTCCAGGCACTGACATAAAGCTTGTCATTGAGATCATTGAAGGTATTGATGGATCTTTGCTCGCCATTGAATGCCTTCATGACAATGTGGGAACCGTACATTTCTTCAATGTGGCCGTTGACATCGCCCAAGGTATTTTGCTGCATCTTGAAGTACTTCTGGGAATGCTTTACCACAAAGCCGGCAGTAAGACCGGACAACGGTACAACTACCAATGCCATGACGGTCATCTGCCAGGAAATGGAGAACATCATGATCAGAATGCCGGCAATTGTCACAATGGAAGTGAAGACCTGCTGGACAGCCTGGTTGAGTGATTGGGAAACCGTATCAACATCGTTGGTGACTCTGGAAAGAACTTCACCATGGGTCTGCTTGTCAAAATACTTCAAAGGCAGGCGGTTGATCTTTTCAGAAATTTCTTTTCTTAATTTATAGGTAATTTTCTGGGTGACATCTGCCATGATCCATCCCTGAAAATAGGACAGAAGGGCAGAGGCAATATAAATTGCCAGCAGCAGAAGCAGCGTGTTTTTCAGACCGTCAAAATCAATGCCGCCCTTGCCCGTGTACTTTGCGACAAGCCCCTGGGCCAGCTTTGTAGTTGCGTTGCCGAGAATCTTCGGACCGATAATGGAGAAGACAGTAGAACCTACCGCAAAGACAAGGATGAAGAAGATCGGAATCATGTACGGCTTCATGTACAACATGAGCTTGATGATCGTTCCCTTGAAGTTCTTTGCTTTTTCACCAGCAACCATACCCGGCTTTGCACGCATGCCGGTCTTGTGTACTTTCTTTCTTGGTGTACTCATGCAAGTTCCTCCTCACTCAGCTGGGAATGGGCAATTTCCTGATAAACGGAACATGTCTTCATCAATTCATCATGTTTTCCGTGACCGACAATTCTGCCCTGATCCAGAACAAGAATCTGATCCGCATTGCGGATGGTGGAAATCCGCTGGGCAACAATGAAGACGGTGCTCTTTGTTTTCCTTACCATCTTTTCCAGAGCTTCTCTTAACCTGGCATCAGTTGCGTAGTCAAGGGCACTGAAAGTATCATCGAAAATATAAATCTGTGCTTTTTTCGTCAAAGCACGGGCAATGGAAAGTCTTTGTTTCTGACCGCCGGATACGTTGGTGCCGCCTTCAGCAATCGGGGTTTCTATGCCTTCCTCAAGTCTGTCAATGAATTCCTTTGCCTGGGAAACTTCAATGGCATTTTCAATGGCTTCTGCGGAAGCATTTTCATCTGCATATTTCAGGTTGGATTCAATCGTTCCCGAGAACAACATGCCTTTCTGCGGAATGTAGCCGATGTGGTCACGAAGATCATGCTGGGAAACCTTGCGGATATCGATGTCTCCATATCTGATTGAACCGCCGGTCACATCGAAGAAACGCGGCAGCAGGTTCACCAAAGTAGATTTACCGGAACCGGTGGATCCGATAATGGCAATTGTTTCACCAGGATTGGCAGTAAAACTGATATCTTCCAGCACATTCTGTTCTGCATGCGGATAACGGAAGGAAACATGATCGAAGACAACCGGTTTGTTTTCTTTCGGAAGTAATTGCGGATTTTGAGGATCCTTGATGACAGGATCTGTTTCCAATACTTCAAAGACACGCTTGGCGGAAACGGAAGAACGCGGAATCATGATAAAGAGGCCGGCCACAATCATGAAGGAAATCAATACATGCGTTGAATACTGCAGGAAGGCCATCATGTCGCCGATCTGCATATTGCCGATATCGATGTTGTTGGCACCGATCCAGAGAATGATGATGGAAACGCCTGACATGATAAAGGCCATGGCCGGCATGATGAAGGCCATCAGTCTGTTCAGGAAGATGTTGAGTTTTGTGATGTCCGTATTGACGCCGTCAAATCTCTTTTCTTCCTTCTTTTCATTATTGAAAGCACGGATAACCAGCATGCCGGATAACTGTTCTCTTGTGACAAGATTCAGCTTATCAACTAACTGCTGGGCAATTCTGAACTTCGGCATTGCAAATATAAAGGAAATCATCATCATCGCAATCATCGCGGCAACTGCCCATCCTAACACAGCTGCCAGACGCGGATAACGCAGAACCTTGAACAGGGAAGTCATGCCCATAAAAGGGGCAAACAACATGATTCTTAACATCATGGTCAGAACCATCTGAATCTGCTGGATATCATTTGTGGTACGGGTAATTAATGATGCTGTGGAGAAACGGGAAAATTCTTCGGAAGAAAAAGATTCAACCCGGGCAAAAACATCTCTGCGCATATCACGCGCTGCGCCGGTTGCGGCTTTGGAGGCAAGATAAGCACTGGCCATGGCAAACAAAGAACCGAGTGCTGCAATCCCGAGCATGATCAGACCTTCATGAAGAATATAGGCATTCTGAACAGCTTCCATATTGATGCCAAGAGCAGAATATTCATTCTTCAACAACATGATTTCCGCAGCTTCACGATTGTCGTCCGTATAGGAAGACATCTGCTTTTCTACGTTTTCTCTGATCTGTGATGCCATGTCAGGTTTCATTTCCAGTGCCTGCCACAGCTGATCTTCAGAAGTCAGATTCATAGCTTCCAGGTTTTTCTCTTCATGCAGGGAGGAAACAATCAGAAACGGCATTTCAACAACGTCTCTGACTTTGCTTTCCTTTCCTTCCAATACATAGGCATCGCTGACATCATGGCTCTGGTTGTTGATGGTCACGCTGTCTGCCTGGGCGTAATTATCTTTCAGAATTTTCTGGTCAGATGCATCCATGAAGTACTGCATGTGATCAAAAGTATCTTTGGAAAGAGCCTGGGGTACCGGGTCGCTCAGTCCGCTGTACTGGATGCCGTGGGTGACAATATCGCTCATATAATCCGGCAGGGCAAGTTCACATTGAACCTGGCCGAAAATCAGAGCAATAATGGCAATCACGGACAGAAAATAAGGTTTGAGATATTTCAGTGCTTTCAGCATTCTTTTCTTACCTCCGTAATACGCAGAAATGATACTGTAAAGTTAACGTAAAGGTAAAGCAGAGATGTGACAAGCGGTGTAAAATAATACATATCGAACAGTTTGTATTGCCCTTGATATACCAGATTGATACATACCGGAGATTTTATGACCAAGAAAATAGGAAAAGTGTTTTCCATTGTAAAACAGAATGCACCAATGGAAAATGCCACCATTACAAATACAGTGTATGACCAAAACGGCTACCAGATTACGTATTATTCTCTGGGGGCCAATACCAATGTCATCCCGGAAAGAAATGTCCAGCAGGAACTGGTCGTTGTTCTGCAGGGGACTCTTTATATTTCCCTTCGTACCCACCAGGGCAGAAGAGACATTGAAGTCAGAGAAGGACATGGTTATCTACGCCCGCCGATGACTTTGTGCGGCTATGATGCCCACGAAGAACCATGCGTGATCCGCGAAGTAACCCTTCATAATGATTCTGTATTGTCAAAAAAACTTACCGAAACAGAAGTGTTTGATTTCAAGAATCTGGTTCATTTTGAACCAGGCATGATCTCCCAGGCACATCTTCTTTGTGACAGACAGCTGACTTTCAATATGTATGCAATTTCTGAGCGCAAAGAGGGAAGCCAGGAAATCATCAGAAATACGTTGGTCGGCGTTCAGCAGGGCAGAGCAGAAATCCGTTCGGAAGGAAGAACCTGTGTATTGGAAAAAGGAGAGTATCTTTTCCTGCTGGCGAATGCAAAGTGTGATTACGCAATTTCCATGAATACAATCATCAGTATTCTGGAAGAAGAAAACTGAATGCTGCGGCAGATAGGATCTGCAGAAGGAGAAATGGGATGTTAACAGCGGAACACATCACCAAGAAGTACGGAAAGAAAGAGGCACTTCATGATCTTTCCTTTGTTTTGCAGGATGGAACAGTCAATGTTCTTCTGGGTCCAAACGGAGCCGGCAAGTCGACTATGATGAAATCCATCATCGGCTTATTGAAATATGAAGGCAGCATCGAATTGGACGGCATTTCCACCAAAGAAAACGAAGTACGCCGGAAACTCGGCTATATCCCTGAACTGCCGGCTTTATATCCGAATCTGACGGTCAGGGAACATATGGAATTTATCGCCCGTGTCTATAATCTGAAGAATTATAAGGACAGAATGAATTCGCTTCTGGACAGGTTTGAAATGACTTCTCAGGAAAAGAAATTCGGCGATGAATTGTCCAAAGGCATGCAGCAGAAACTGAATCTGTGTCTCGGCTTACTGCCGGATCCGGATTTTATCCTGCTGGATGAACCGATGATCGGTCTGGATCCCCATGCCATCAAGGAATTGAAAAATCTCATTCTGGAATTGAAAGCACAGGGAAAGACCATTCTGATTTCCACTCATATCATTGATAGTATTGAATCCTTGTGGGACAGGACCATCATTCTTGCGCATGGTGAAATCAAAGCAGATGTCACCAGGGAAGAATCAGGTGAAAGAAAACTTGAAGATGTCTTCTTTGCGGTCACGGAGGAACAGGCATGAAAACATATTTCTATTATGCTTTCCATACTCTTATCAATCAGATCCGCAAACTGTGCAGAACCTGGGTTGTATTGATTCTGATCGCCGCAGGCATCGGCGGCTTTGGAATTGGCTACGGGGCAGGCATGTTTTCCGACCAGACAGCAGACAAGGAACCGTCTGTACAGGAAACCCAGGCGGCCGATGAAGCTTTTTCGTCAATTGAGGATACATTTAAAAACACTTTCTCTTCACCTGCACAGGCAGCGGAAACCATTGCCTGTGTATTGACAATCGGGACGCTTGTTTATCAGACTGTCCGGGCAGAAGAAGACGGGGCCAGGTTCTTTCAGCCGGCCGACAGTGTTCTTCTGTTTACCTCACCAATGAAACCCCAGCGGGTGCTTTTATTCAGATTGATGATGCAGGTGGGCCTGTTCCTGTTAGCAGGAATTTATGCCGGTTTCTATATGCCGGGGCTCATTGCGGATACAGGCATTCATCCGCTGGTAGTGATTCTGAGTGCCTGTGCCTGGGTCTTATTGACTATATACGGACGCTTTCTGCAGACCTATTGGTATCTGCTGATCAAGCAGGATCACAAGTGGAAGAAGATTCTCAATGTTTCTTGTTACAGTCTTCTGGTTCTGCTGATTTTATATACAGGTCTTTCTGCTCGTTTGTCTGGAAAAGCGCCATTCGCTGCATTGGAAGATATTCTTTCGGCTTCCTGGCTGCGGTGGGTGCCGGTATTGGGCTGGTTAAAGGGAATCTGCGGCTGCGCTTTTTCCGGGAATTTTGTTTTTTCACTTGTCTTTCTGCTTCTGAGTATTGCCGGTCTTATTGTGTTATTGAAGATCATGGATTCGATGAAAGTTGATTTCTATGAAGAAGCTGCCGCGGCTGCGGAAAAGACAGCGGAAAAACTGCAGGCTGTCAAAGACAATAAAAATGTTTCCATATCTACAAAGAAGAAAGACTGGTCCAAGGTTGAAACAGATGGTCTGAAAGGACAGGGAGCACAGGCTTTTTTCTGGAAGACTTTATATAACCGCAAGCGTTTTGCAAAGTATGGTTTCCTGACGAAAACCCTGGTTGCGTATTTCCTTGCGGCTGTTCTGGTGTCCTTTGGTGAAGTCTTCGTTTTTGACATGCATAATATCCTGCCTGTTGTCCTGGTTCTGTGCGTGTTTGCCTTCTTCCGCTCCGCCGGCAATCCGATCATTGATGATACGAAGAATCATTTCTTCCGGATGATTCCGATTTCCGAAGTTGAGAAGTTGTTCTGGATATCACTGGGCGGGCTTGTTGTCTGTGTTCTGGATAGTCTTCCTGCCTTCCTTGTTTCTGCTTTGATTCTGCAGGTCAATCCGTTTTCTGCTTTGGGAGGAATGGTCTTAGTTGCCACGATGGATACTTTCGCAAGCAGCGTCATGATGTTCCTGGATAATTCCTTAGCTTCTCTGACTCTGCAGATCAGACAGGCAGTTGAAATCCTGTTCATCTACTTCGGGCTGGTACCGGATATTATCATCATGGCTTATTTCTATATGCAGGATCAGATTCTGCGGGGTGCTTTGTTATGCGGGCTGATCAATCTTGCGGCTGGTTTGTTCTTCCAGGGACTTTGTGCAGGCACGCTTTCCCCATATGGAGGCAAGCCGGTCGTTCATGAGGGAGATTATCAGGGAGATCTGAAACAGACAAAGAAGAATATTTCCAGAATTGCCTGGGCAGTTGTTGTTTTCAATGTCATTGCACAGGGATTGCAGACGATTGCTGCTGCAGTTCTGCCGGAAATACTGAACAGTCAGTGGCTGACATTCCTGATGACGGATCTTTCTTTATATGCCTGTGCACTACCTCTCATGTATCTGCTATTGAAGAAAGTACCGAAGGTGAAGATTCCGGAAAAGAATCTTTCCCTTTTGGATTGGGCAAAAGCTTTTGCGGTTTGTTTCTTCCTGATGTATACAGCCAATATCGTTTCGTCTTTGATTCTGTCCCGGTTTGTGCCGGTACAGAAAGTCAATCCTGTCCAGCAGCTGCTTTCCCAGGGGAATATATGGGCCATTCTGGTCTTTGCGGTGATATTGGCACCGATCCTTGAAGAGTTCGTTTTCCGGAAGTTGTTAGTAGACAGGCTTCATGTCTACGGCGCAAAGTGGGCAATTCTTTTCTCGGGTCTTGCCTTTGCAGTTACCCACGGGAACTTCTCCCAGATGAGCTATGCTTTCTTCTTAGGGTGCATGTTTGCCTTCATTTATATACGGACCGGCCGAATCCGCTATACGGTGATTCTCCATATGATTATTAATATCCTGGGCTCGATTGTACCGATGTTACTTGAAAAATCGATGAATGGAAATCTGATGCAGGATGATCTTTCCACGTTATGGCCGATGCTGGTCTATCTCGGCGTAATGTTTGCACTATGGACGGCAGGCGCCTGTCTTTTCGGGGTAAACAGACGGAAGTATGTGCCTGCATTGGAAACAGAGCAGATGCCGGAAGAGGACGGGAAGAAGATCTTCTGGCGGAACAGCGGCGTGATTGCCATGTGTATTCTCGGCATCGGTCTTGGCCTTCTTTCACTTAGTCTTTGATTTCTGCTGTATCTTTTATATAAGGATGCAGTTTTCTTTTTCCCTTTTATCCTTTTTTATTTCCTGTTTTTTCCGGAAAGAAATGAACAATTTATGATGTATTTCTCATATCGGAAATTCTTGTGATAAACAAGGCAAAGCAGGGCTGATATTTCTTTACATTTCCTATGTTTTTTAATACTATATTCGTGTTTCAAGGTATCATATTTCTTTCGGATTTCTGGTAACTATTGTCCGGTCGGGCGGAAGGATGGAGCTATGGCGTCTTGGGTTATGACTCTCCAGTCAAAGAAAAGTGATTTCTTAACAGTTACCCTTATTGGATTCAAGGGCATACTTTTTCATGCAGTTTATTTTATGACTCCTTAAGACGGAAAACGTCGGGGAGTTTTTTGTTTATATCAACAAAGGAAGAGAGAGAAAAATGAAAAAAGCAGGTATTATCATGGGCTCTGACAGCGATTTTCCTGTCATGGCAAAGGCAGTTTCAGTCTTGAAACAATTCGGGATTCCGTATGAGGTGCATGTTTATTCTGCCCATCGTACACCGGCGGAAGCTGCTGATTATGCGGAACACGCAAAAGAAAACGGGTTCGGTGTCATCATTGCCGGCGCCGGCATGGCAGCTGCTCTGGCAGGGGTTCTGGCAGCCCATACAACATTGCCGGTGATCGGTGTACCGCTGTCCTCTGCAGTTCTGGATGGTACGGATGCTTTGTTAGCTACCGTGATGATGCCTTCCGGTATTCCGGTTGCGACAGTTGCCATTAACGGCAGTAAGAATGCGGCTTATCTGGCAGCTGAAATTCTGGCTGGCAGCGATGAAGCTCTGGCTGAAAAATTAGCCGAAGACAGAAGAAAACAGACCGAAGGCGTTTTGAAGAAAGACGCCATGATTCAGGAAAAAGTCAGGGAGCTCTAATGAACGATCAGATTCATGAAGAATGCGGCATCTTCGGTATTTACGACCGTGAGATGAAGGGAGATGTTGCCGCTTCCGCCTATTACGGATTATTTGCCCTTCAACATAGAGGCCAGGAATCCTGCGGGATTGCCGTCAATGACAGAGGCGTGATTACCTGCCACAAGGATGTCGGCCTGATCCGTGATGTTTTCACCAAGCAGGAATTGGAAAAACTGGGAAAAGGCCAGATGGCAATCGGTCATACCAGATATTCCACTTTCGGTACTGTCAACAGAACCAATGCCCAGCCGTTAGTTGTCCGTCATATCAAAGGCCAGCTGGCCGTCGCTCATAACGGCAACCTGACCAATGCGTCAGAGTTAAGAAGACAGCTGGAATTTTCCGGTGCCATCTTCCATACCACCAACGATTCCGAAATCATTTCCTATATGATCATCCGGGAAAGACTGACAGCTTCTTCGATTGAAGCTGCCGTAGACAGAGCCATGGACAGATTGGAAGGTGCTTATTCCTTAGTCATCATGTCTCCGGAAAAGCTGATCGCTGTGCGTGATGCGACCGGCTTCAGACCATTGGTCATGGGCAAGATGCCGGAGGGTCAGATTGTATTCGCTTCTGAAACCTGTGCATTGGATGCCTTAGGCGCAGTTTATATCAGAGATCTGGATGCTGGTGAAATTGTCGTTGTTGACAAGAGCGGTGTCCGTTCCATCCGTACCCATTGCAAGGGACGTTCTCATATGTGCGTCTTTGAATATGTCTACTTTGCAAGATCTGATTCTATGATCATGGGTATGTCTGTGCATGAGGCAAGAAGAAATGCAGGTAAAATCCTGGCCAGAGAACACGCAGTCGATGCGGATGTTGTCATCGGCGTACCTGACTCCGGGCTTGATGCAGCCATGGGATATGCAGAAGAAAGCGGCATTCCTTACGGCATGGGCTTTGTCAAGAACAGATATATCGCAAGAACCTTTATCCAGCCTACCCAGGGACAAAGAGAAAATTCCGTCCGCATGAAGCTGAATGTCATTCCAAGCGTCATCCGCGGCAAGAGAGTTGTCATGGTGGATGATTCCATTGTCAGAGGCACAACCAGTGCCCGGATTGTCAAGTTGTTGAGAGAAGCAGGCGCAACGGAAGTTCATGTTCGTGTTTCCGCACCGCCTTTCATCTCTCCTTGTTACTACGGTACGGATATTGATTCCAAGGAACACCTTATTGCCTGCCAGATGTCACAGGAAGAAATCTGCCGGACCATTGGTGCGGATACTTTAGGCTATCTGAGCGTTGAAGGCGTGAAAAAGATGGCTGCTGGTGCAGATTGTGACTTCTGTGTCGGCTGCTTTACAGAACACTACCCGGCCCCGGTCCCGGAAGACTCATCCAAAGACAGATTTGAGACAAAGATCGGTGAAAACGAAGAATATAAAGGAGCGAAAAGAACAGACGATGGCCAAGAGTTATAGTGATGCCTACAAGGCAGCTGGTGTGGATGTTACCGCCGGCTACGAATCAGTCAGATTGATCAAGGACGATGTAAAGAGAACAGCTATCCCGGGTGTCATCGGCGGCATCGGCGGTTTCGGCGGTCTGTTTGCCCCGGATCTTTCCAATTATGAAAAACCGGTCTTCATTTCCGGTACAGACGGTGTCGGCACCAAGCTGAAGATTGCCATGTTGATGGACAAGCATGATACGATCGGCATCGATTGCGTTGCCATGTGTGTCAATGATGTTGTCTGTGCAGGTGCCAAGCCTCTTTTCTTCCTTGACTATATTGCCTGCGGCAAAAACAAGCCGGAGAAGATTGCGGCTATTGTCAAAGGAGTCGCTGATGGCTGCGTTGAATCAGGCTGCGCCCTGGTTGGCGGCGAGACAGCTGAGCATCCAGGCATGATGGCAGAAGATGACTATGATGTTGCCGGTTTTACCGTCGGGCTTGTGGATGAGAAGAAGATTCTTAATCCGAAGAATGTCAAAGCAGGCGATGTCATTATCGGTCTTGCCTCCTCAGGTGTTCATTCCAACGGTTTCTCTTTAGTCAGAAAGATCTTCAATATCGATAATAAGGAAGTTCTCAACGGCTATTCCTATGAACTTGGCAAGACGCTTGGTGAAACCTTACTGACACCGACAAAGCTCTATGTAAAGCCGGTTCTCAACTTACTGGAAAAGGTTAATGTAAAGTCCATTGCTCATGTCACCGGCGGCGGTTTCTATGAAAACCTCCCGCGTGCTTTCGGTGATGATCTGAATGCAGAAATTGAAACAGGGACATGGGAAGTTCTTCCGATCTTCAAGCTGATTCAGAAGAGCGGTGCCATTTCCGATCATGATATGTTCAATACCTTCAACATGGGCATCGGCATGGCTGTGTATGTAGCACCGGAAGATGTGGATGCTGCCCTGGCTTCTTTAGAGGCAGACGGCATCAAGGCAGGTGTCATCGGTCATATGACGGAGGGCGACCACAGCGTCGTCATCAGGTGATGGCAAAAACAAAAATTGCCGTCATGGTTTCCGGCGGCGGCACTAATCTGCAGGCACTGATGGACCAGGAAAAGGCAGGCAATATCCCATCTGGTGAAATTGATCTTGTTATTGCGTCCAATGACAAAGCATATGCTTTGCAAAGAGCCGCAAAGTACAACAAGAAGACAGCTGTTATTAAAAGAAAAGACTATGCAGATCAGGACGCATTTGATGCGGCTATCGTAAAAACGCTGCGTGACAACGGCATTGAAATGGTCATTCTGGCTGGTTATCTTTCCATTCTCGGTCAGGGTGTCATTTCTGCTTACAAAGACAGAATTATCAATATTCACCCTTCTCTGATTCCTTCTTTCTGCGGGAAGGGTTTCTATGGATTGAAAGTACATGAAGCAGCTTTGGCAAAAGGCGTCAAAGTTACCGGTGCTACCGTTCATTTCGTCAATGAAATTCCGGATGGCGGAAAGATCATTCTCCAGAAGGCAGTAGAAGTAGAAGACGGTGATACACCGGAAGTTCTGCAGCGCAGAGTCATGGAACAGGCCGAATGGATTCTGCTTCCGAAGGCTGCCGAAATGGTCGCTCATCAAATTCAGGAGGAAAAAAGGCATGAATCTGAACGAATATCTTGAAAGTCATACTTATCCGGGCCGCGGCATCGTCATCGGCAGAACACCGTGCGGTAAGAAAATGCGGGCTGCCTACTGGATCATGGGCAGGTCTGAAAATTCCAGAAACAGAGTTTTTGTGGAAGATGGAGAAGGGATCCGCACCCAGGCATTTGATCCTTCCAAATTGTCTGATCCGAGTCTGATTATCTATGCACCAGTCAGAGTCTTTGGCGAAAAGACAATCATTACCAATGGTGACCAGACCGATACCATTTATGATTTCCTCAAAGCAGGAAAGAGCTTTGAAGAAGCTCTTCGGACAAGGACTTTTGAACCGGACGGACCGAACTGGACACCTAGAATTTCTGCTGTCATCAAAGGTACAGATGTGCAGATGTCCATGCTCAAGTCTGATCGTAATAATGAAGAGAGCACCCTTCGTTATTTCTATGAATATACAAATGTATTGCCAGGTACGATGCGTTTCATTTCCACCTACCAGGATAACGGCAGTCCATTGCCTTCCTTTGAAGGAGAACCGATCCTGTTTGAAATGGCAAAGGTTCCGTTTGACGAATGGTCTGATGCAATCTGGCAGTCGCTGAATCCTGACAACAAGGTTTCCCTGTTTACCCGTCAGATTGACATCGTTTCCGGCGACTACGATACAAGAATCTACAACAAAAATGAGGAGAACAAGTAATGGCAAACGAACTCGCATTGAAATACGGCTGCAATCCGAATCAGAAACCTTCCCGCATCTACATGGATGACGGCAGTGAACTGCCGGTAACTGTGCTGAACGGAAGACCTGGTTATATCAACTTCCTGGATGCTTTGAATTCCTGGCAGTTAGTCAAAGAACTGAAAGAAGCAACCGGCTTGCCGAGTGCTGCTTCCTTCAAGCATGTTTCTCCGGCTGGTGCTGCTGTGGGCTTACCGTTAAGCAATGTCGACAGACAGATCTATTTTGTGGATCCGGGCGAACTTTCCCCGCTTGCCTGTGCTTATGCAAGAGCCAGAGGCGCAGACAGAATGTCCTCTTACGGCGACTGGGCTGCCTTGTCTGATGTTTGTGATGCAGATACTGCCAGACTCATCAAGAAGGAAGTTTCCGATGGTGTCATCGCACCAGGCTATACAGAAGAAGCTCTGGAAATCCTGAAGCAGAAGAAAAAGGGCAATTACAATGTTGTCCAGATCGATCCTGATTATGTTCCGAATCCAGTCGAACACAAGCAGGTTTTCGGCATTACCTTCGAACAGGGCAGAAACAACGTAAAGATTGACGATTCCCTCTTTACCAACATAGTTACAAAGAATCATGATCTGCCTGAAAATGCAGTGCGTGATCTGAAGATCGCCCTGATCACCTTGAAGTATACCCAGTCCAATTCCGTCTGCTATGTCAAGGACGGCCAGGCAATCGGTGTCGGTGCCGGTCAGCAGAGCCGTGTTCATTGCGTGCGTCTTGCCGGCAATAAGGCTGACAACTGGTGGATGAGACAGAATCCGAAGGTTCTTGCTCTTCCTTTCAAGCCAGGCATCCGCAGAGCAGACCGTGATAATACGATTGACGTTTATATTTCCGATGAATGGGAAGATGTATTGAGAGACGGCACATGGGAGAACTTCTTCACCGAAAAGCCGGAACCATTGACCGTAGAAGAAAAGAAAGCGTGGTTAGCAAAGAATACAGGCGTGTCCCTTGGGTCTGATGCCTTCTTCCCGTTTGGTGACAATATTGAACGTGCCCATAAGTCCGGCGTTGCCTATATCGCTGAACCGGGCGGATCCATCCGTGATGACAATGTCATTGAAACCTGTGACAAGTACAACATGACGATGGTATTCAACGGCGTCCGTCTGTTCCATCATTGATAGAAAAGAGAGTAAGAAAAGATGAAAGTATTAGTTGTCGGCGGCGGCGGCAGAGAACACGCTGTCATTCATAAGCTTCTGGAAAACAAGACAATTGAAAAGATCTGGTGTGCACCAGGCAACGGCGGTATTTCCGCTGAAGCTGAGTGCGTAGATATCAAGGCAACCGATGTGGATAACATGGTGAAGTTCGCTAAGGACAATGGGGCTGACTTCTGTGTTGTCACGCCGGATGATCCGTTAGCGCTCGGCATGGTTGATCAGATGGAAGCAGTTGGAATTCCATGTTTCGGTCCGCATGCCAATGCGGCAATCATTGAAGCTTCCAAGGCTTTCTCCAAGAACCTGATGAAGAAATACGGCATCCCGACAGCTGCCTATGAAATCTTCGACAATCCGGAAGAAGCCATGGCTTATATCAAAGAAAAGAATCAGTTCCCGGTTGTTCTGAAAGCAGACGGTCTGGCTTTAGGCAAGGGCGTATTGATCGCTGAGACATTGGAAGATGTCAAGGCTGCAGTCAGAGAACTCATGATCGACAGGATGTTCGGCAAGGCCGGCAATAAGATCGTCGTCGAAGAATTCATGACAGGCAAGGAAGTATCCGTACTTGCCTTTACAGACTCCAAAGTTATCAAGCCGATGGTTTCCTCCATGGACCATAAGCGGGCAGATGATTACGACCAGGGTCTCAATACCGGCGGCATGGGCACCATTGCCCCGTCTCCGTATTACACGCCTGAAATTGCCGAAAGATGCATGCAGGAAATCTTCCTGCCTACCTTGAAGGCAATGAATGCGGAAGGCCGTCCGTTCAAAGGCTGTCTCTATTTCGGCCTGATGTTGACAAAAGACGGCCCTAAGGTTGTTGAATACAATTGTCGTTTCGGGGATCCGGAAACCCAGGTTGTTCTGCCTTTATTGAAGAGTGATCTGTTTGATATTATGCGTGCATGTCATGATGAAACCCTGGCAGATATGGATATTGAATGGTCCACGGATGCCTGCGCTTGTGTTGTCGAAGCTTCCGGCGGCTATCCGGTGAAGTATCAGAAGGGTTATGAAATCCATGGTCTTGATGAAAAGGGCCAGCATGAAGGCGTATTCGTTTATCACGCCGGCACGAAGAAAGAAAACGGAAAGTACTATACCAACGGCGGCAGAGTCATCGGCATTACAGCCAAGGCTCCGACCCAGAAGGAAGCAATTGTTCGTGCTTATGCTGCAGTTGAGGAAATCGGCTTCAAGGATGTCCATTATCGTCATGACATCGGTCAGAAATAAGGGGAGTAGAGAATGAGCGTTTATCGTTGTTTTGTAGAAAAGAAGAAGCCTTTTGCCGTAGAAGCAAACGGCGTCAGGAATGATCTGAAGACAGCACTTCGGACGGATGATATTGTTTCTGTCCGTATTCTGAACAGATATGATGTTGAAAATATCGATGAAGCTGATTTCAAGGCTTCTTTGTATACGATTTTCTCCGAACCTCCGGTCGATGATCTGTATCTGGAAGAAGCACCGGCTCCGGCTGAGGATGAATGGGTGCTTGCCGTAGAATATCTGCCTGGTCAGTTTGATCAAAGAGCTGATTCCTGTGCCCAGTGTATCCAGCTTTCCACTATGAAGACAAGGCCTGATGTCCGTACAGCCAAGCTTTACTATATCAAGGGCAGCTTTACTGCAGAAGAGAAAGAAAAGATCAAGGAAACTCTGATCAATCCGGTTGAAGCAAGAGAAGCAGTGCTGGCCAAGCCTGCAACAATCAAGACTGCTTATGAAAAGCCGGCATTGCCGGAAGTCCTGACTGGTTTCAACGAACTGGACGAAGCTGGTCTGCAGAAGTTTATCGATGATAAGGGCCTTGCCATGGACCTGGCGGATATTGAATTCCTGCAGAATTATTTCAAGAATACAGAAAAGCGTGACCCGAGAATCACCGAAGTCCGTGTCATTGATACATACTGGTCTGATCATTGCCGCCATACAACCTTCAATACCATCATTGATGATGTCGATATCCAGCCTGAGTATGTCAAAGAAACATACAAGGATTATCTCGAATTGAGAAAGAAGCTGTATGTCAACAGACCTGACAAGAAGATCACTTTGATGGATCTGGCTACCATTGGTGCCAAGGCACTCAAGGCTGCCGGCAAGCTGAATGATCTCGATCAGTCCGAAGAAATCAATGCATGTTCCGTTAAAATCACAGTGGATGTCAACGGCAAAGATGAAGACTGGTTATTGATGTTCAAGAACGAAACTCATAACCATCCGACGGAAATTGAACCTTTCGGCGGTGCTGCTACGTGTCTTGGCGGTGCTATCCGTGATCCGCTGTCCGGCCGTTCCTATGTATATCAGGCAATGCGTATTACCGGGGCTGCAGATCCTCTGACACCGGTAGAAGATACCCTCAGGGGCAAGCTTCCGCAGAGAAAAATCGTAACCACAGCTGCTCAGGGCTATTCTTCTTACGGCAACCAGATCGGCTTAGCTACTGGTCTTGTGCATGAAGTTTATCATCCAGGCTACGTTGCAAAGCGTATGGAAGTCGGTGCTGTCATCGCAGCTGCGCCAAGTGAAAATGTCATTCGCCAAAGACCGCAGGCAGGCGATGTTGTCATTCTGCTCGGCGGCAAGACCGGCAGAGACGGTTGCGGTGGCGCAACGGGTTCTTCCAAGTCCCATAATGTTGATTCTCTGGCCAAGGATGGTGCAGAAGTTCAGAAGGGCAATGCGCCGGAAGAAAGAAAGCTGCAGAGATTGTTCCGCAATGGTGAAGCTGCCAAGCTGATCAAAAGATGCAATGACTTCGGGGCCGGCGGCGTATCGGTTGCTATTGGTGAATTGGCAGACGGTCTGAAGATCGATCTGAATAAAGTACCGAAGAAGTATGAAGGTCTGGATGGTACCGAACTGGCTATTTCCGAGTCTCAGGAAAGAATGGCAGTCGTTACAGCTAAGGAAGACGCTGATAAGTTCCTGGCTCTGGCAGACAGTGAAAACCTGCAGGCTACTGTAGTTGCAGTCGTGACTGAAGAGCCGAGAATGGTCATGGAACTGGACGGCACTGCGATTGTTGATATTTCCAGAGAGTTCCTGAATTCCAATGGTGCAAAGAAGTTTACTACTGTTGAAGTTGATACTGAAAAGGCTGAAGAAAAGAAGGCAGATACAAGATCCTTCTCTGCAAAGATGAAGGACCTGGCTTCTGATCTGAACATCTGTTCCCAGAAGGGTCTGGCCGAAAGGTTTGACTCCACGATCGGGGCCGGTACAGTTGTGATGCCGTTCGGCGGCAGAATGCAGCTGACGCCTGCCCAGTCCATGGCAGCCAAGATTCCGGTTCTGCATGGGGATACAAAGACAGTATCTCTGATGAGCTGGGGTTTTGATCCGTATCTTTCTTCCGTTTCTCCATATAAGGGTGCAATGAACGCAGTCGTCACATCCCTGGCCAAGATTGTTGCGGCCGGCGGTTCCTATCATCATGCATGGATGTCCTTCCAGGAATATTTCGGTCATGTCAACAAGGATCCGAAGAGATGGGGTCTGCCTTTCTCTGCTTTGTTAGGTGCTTTGAAGGCACAGCTGGAAATGGGTGTCGCTGCCATCGGCGGCAAGGATTCCATGTCCGGTACCTTCGAAAATATCGATGTGCCTCCGACTTTGATTTCCTTCGCTGTTTCCGTAACCAATACAGACAGAGTCATTTCCGATGAATGGAAGCAGGCTGGCGACAAGGTTTATTATCTGACTTATGAGAAGGACGAGAATGGTCTTCCGAAGTGGGATGATCTGCGGGCTTCCTTTGACAAGCTGGAAGAATTGATCAAAGCAGGCAAGGTAAAGTCTGTATGGGCACTGGACCGCGGCGGCATTGCCGAAGGTCTGCTCAAGGCAGGTCTTGGCAACCAGCTGGGTATCAAGGTAACCAATACGGATCTTGATCTTTTTGCGAAGAATTATGGTTCCTTCCTGATTGAATCTGATGATTCTCTGGATCTTCCGGTTGTCGGTGAAATCACCAGGGAATATGAAATTACTTATGCAGGTGAAACAGTTTCCATGGCTGATCTGCAGAAGGCTTATGAAGAAAAGCTTGAGCCTGTTTATCCATATCTGACAAAGTTCCCGGCTGATGAAGTTTATCCGGTAACCTGTGAAAAGAAGAGTGTTATGCATGCTTCTTATACCGTTGAAAAGCCGAGAGTATTGATTCCGGTATTCCCGGGCAACAATTGCGAATGGGATACGGCAAAGGCTTTTGAAAAAGCAGGTGCTGAAGCTGAAATCTTCGTGGTCAGAAATCTGACGGCAGAAGATATTGAAGACAGTGCAAAGAAGTTTGCTGAAGCAATCCGCAGATCCCAGATCATTGCAATTCCGGGCGGCTTCTCCGGCGGTGATGAACCGGATGGATCCGGCAAGTTCATTACAGCCTTCTTCAGAAATCCTATGGTTAAGGAAGCAGTTGCTGATTTACTGGATAAGAGAGAAGGTCTGATGCTTGGTATCTGCAATGGTTTCCAGGCTTTGATCAAGCTGGGCCTTGTCCCGTATGGAAAGATCATCGATACCGACGAACACTGCCCGACATTGACTTTCAACTCTATTGGCAGACATCAGTCCATGCTGGTAAGAACAAGAATTGCGACAAGTCATTCGCCTTGGCTGCAGTTTGCAAAACCGGGTGAAGTATATAATGTTGCAATCTCACATGGAGAAGGCAGATTCGTCGCTGAGCCGGAAGTTCTGAAGAAGCTGGTTGAAAACGGCCAGATCGTTGCCCAGTATGTAGATCTGAATGACGAAGTCACAAGCAATATCCGTTTCAATCCGAATAATTCCTACCTAGCAATTGAAGGCATTACTTCCGCTGACGGCAGAATTCTCGGCAAGATGGGACACGCTGAAAGAAGCGGTGAAGGTCTGTATCAGAATATTCCTGATCTGAAGACTGAGGAATTCCTCTTCAAGGGTGCCGTTGCATACTTCCGTTAATGAAGCAGGCAGCATAGAAGAAATACAAAAATGAGCATTTCTCACATGGATGAGAAGTGCTCTTTTTCTTACAGAAGGATTTCGTCGAAGGGAATATACTCGCCGAGAACATCTTTGAATAAGACTGCTCCGTTTTTCATATCTTCTTTCGGGACAATAAGGACGAAAGGAGAAGATGAATCAAGTTCATAGATCGTGGATTGATTTCCCCTGCGGATTTCACAGGAAGCGATATTGATTGCATTCATGGAAACAAAGACAGTTCCCTGCCTGCATGTATATCCTCTGAGCGTATCTGTTTCTGAAATGTTGATCAGATAGGAAGGAGCTGATCCATACAAGCGGGAAGTGAAGATTTCAAGAACAGCGGAAGAAGCAGAGACACAGTGCAATGAAGCAGAAAAATGCGTGTCCCCGTTTTCAATCAGAGCAGATTGGTCAGACAATTGTGTGCAGCGCAGATCATGACTGATAGAATCTGCGGAAGGTATGGTTCCAATCAGCAGGGCACATGTCAATGTGAGCAGAAAAATAAATGCATCTCTTTTATTCATGATGTTTGTTCTCCATTCATCAGAAGTGTAATGGTGCATGTCTGATCTGTACATTGCGTGCGCATGATTCCGCGATAGCGCTGAAGCAGGGAACGCAGTGCGGCAGTGCGGATGGTTTTCGGAAGGAGTTCTTCTTCGGAATACATATGGTCAATTGAAATGTGCAGGATCAGAATGACCATATCTCCGCGCTGCTTAAGTTCAAGCACAGCTTTTTTTTCGAGGTTGTGTTTTTCAAGAAAATCAATGATCTGTTCAAGCAGCGCAGAAACGGCAACGGCAAGATCGACGGTGGGAATGACTGTTTCGCTGCCGATGGAAGAATTGACACTTATATTGAAACCCAGGTGGTTTTCAATGGTTTTTTCAATCATCGCATTGACATAAGCATTGCGGCTGTATGTATACAGCTCTGCCTGATCCAGATCATTATTTAAAGCAGTGATTGTTTTCTGTGCTTCATCAAGATTGCCGTTGGAAAGCATCTGATTGATAAGGGTCAGTTCATGAATCAGGTTGTGCCGTTTTTTTTCTTCTTTGCGGATGCTGTGTTCCAGTTCTTTAATGGAATCAGTACTGACGGCAAGGCTTTGCGCTTCGAATTGCTGTGTCTCGATCATGCCCTGCAGAAGAATCATGTGAATGCAAAGATAAACCACGGCTGCAGCAGCAAGAATAACGGCAATATGAAGAATGATCGAGGAAGAAGAATCAAAGATGATTGCCTGAACGGTAAAGATCAGCGTCACAATTGCCGAAGAAATGATCAGATCCCGCTGCTGACAGGTCTCCTGAATATCTTCGATTTTCCTTCCGAGCAGCACAAAGACCGCACCGCAGAGAAGCAGACTGATGATATGTGTAAGGACATAGGCATTTAATATGTGAAACAGAAGAAATTGTATTTTGAAAATAAATAAGGTGATGATCTGCTGCAAAGAGCGATAGAACAGAACGAGCATGCTTTGCAGGGGAGTATGTTTCTTTGCGGCAGACAAGATCGTCACTTCTATGACGCCCAGAAGCAACGCTTCTCTGATGACTTCAGATGGAAAGGAAAGACTTTGCAGGATTGTCAGGAAAACAGATGAAGTGAGTAAAGGGAAGATCAATTTCCCTTTTTGCAAGGAACTTCTGAAAGCCAACATATAGATTCCGACGCATAACACGGAGGAAATCAGGTTGAATGAAAGAATCATAAAACCTCCAGAAAACGCTGATACAATTCGTCGAAATATATGCGTGAAGGATGAACAGAAGAACCGTCCGTCAGAATGAGCTCTTTTTTGTTCATGGTGCGGATCTGATCGAGATTAATCAGTTCCGATTTGTTTGCCTGGGCAAGATGCGGAAATTTTGCCAGGCAGTCCTGCAGCGTAAGATCCAGGATCTGTACTTCTTTTTCCTGAAAGAGGTAGAAGAAGATTTTCCTGTTTTCACGTGTTACTTTCAGGATACGGAAAGGAGGAATCTTTGTTTCGCCCTGAAGAGAACGAAGAGTGACGCCTTTCTGCATGCAGGAAGAAAATATGCGCTTCAGTGCTGATGTGATTTCTTCATCTGTGTCCTGTTTCAGCAGAAAGCCGATAGTAGAAGGTGCAAAGGCTTCCTGCATACGCAGCGCGGAAGAAGTGAAATAGATAATGTTTTCTGCTTTTTGGCGGATCAGGGACGAAAGGTGTATGCCGTCTTCATTCTGAAGTTCAATATCAAGGAGGACAAAGTCATAAAAGCTTCTGCTGCTCAGATATGCATTGCCGGAAGAATATGCATCAATCGAGCATTCAAACCCTGTTTTTGCAAGACAATCGGAAATGCGTTTCTGGTCCGCGGGCTCATCATCAATGATTGAAATGTGAAGCGGATATGGCATGTTATACCGCCTCCTTTCTTTTCTATTGTCCGGCTTCTTTTCTGACTTCGGCAGGCACCTTTACTTCAGCTGCCTCAACCTGGTTGTATTCGGTAAAGTTCATGCTGAAGGTATACATCATATATTGATATGTGTTCCCGCTGCTGTTTTCCCAATGGACATCAGCTAGTTCGATGCGGGTCAGACGGCAGTTGAGATCAAAATAGAACTTTACAGCTTTTTCGGCAACGGCTTGTTTTTGTTCCGGTGTATCATAAAGTACCGGGAACAGGTCCATGCAGTTTTCTGCTTCAGCAGTCAATGTGTAACCATGTTTCGTAGAAAGACAGCCGGACCATGGAATAGAGCTTAAAGTGGCCATGAATTCGTGGAAATCTGCCGGATTTTCAGATAAATTTGTTTTCTGCCATACATCTTTATCTGAAGAGTGTTCATATTGTTCGATGGTGTTATTTTGATAAGTACGGTATGTTTTATGCTCTTCTGACAGGAAAGAATCGTCATATACAGAAGACGAGATGAAGGAGTGATTGCCCCGATAGGCAAGATTTTCAGCTGTCTGAATCGTGTGTTCCGTATTCTGCTCATCGACTGTCTGACCGATGGCGCAGCTTGAAACGGTGGAAATCCGATAGTTGTCATCATTTCTGGCTTCATAATTCTGAATCACTTCTTCAGCTGTCTGCAAAGAAGCAATTGCTGCATTCTGATTTGTACATCCTGCAGTCATAAGGGATAAAACACACAGGAAAATCCATCTGTGAAAGTTCAGTGTTTTCATAATGATATCTTTATGAATCTGATATAAAGCTGTACTGCATTAATTTAATTATATACTTTTTGTAAAATGGCTGCTTCATTGAATTGAGCATAGAATTGCCCAATGCTTCTTCAGCCGTTATAGAGATTGAATGAACCGGCATTGCTGACGTGTCTGTAATAATGAATGTTGTGGGGAAATCCAGCATTGGCCAAAATTTCACCTGCACTTGCCGAGACAGAACCATTGGTGACAATATTGGTTGTATAGGCATAATCCAGACGCGTTGTCGGCCATTTACCGCTGGAAGACCAGGCGCTTTTATCGGTATTTTCCAAAGAACAGGAAGTGACACAACGGTTGATGCCGGGATTTGTATAGCGGAGAGCATTGAAGCATCTGAATGACCCTTGTGAATAATAGTCAACACACGCAGTAAAGCGTAGTGATACGGCTGCACCGATTCTTTGATCGTGTGTAAAGAAAGAGGTGCTTGTGCCGTCTGCGGAAGCCGTCTGCATCGGATAAGTTACCGAAAAAGAATCGATGAGTTCATTGCTGCTCAGGTCATAGATCGTATAGGTTTCTGTGTTTCCGCTATAGTCGTAGGTTGTTCTGCATTGACGGGGACAGAAGGAGAAAGCAGGCAGCATGCGGCAAGTGTGCTTAAGATGAATTGTTTTGTTAACATTTTGTATCCTCCTTGAACAATTTTATCTATGTTCATTATTGAGAGTGCTACTGTACCATTCAATGCCTGTTGTCTGAGTGGAATGTTTCATTGTCTGTCTGGTGTGTTTTGACTCTCTGAAGGATTGGTTTGAAGTATAATGTCTTCATTATGAAAGAGCTGCCTGAAAAATATCTGCAGGAAATGCAGAACTTATTATCAGAAGAAGAATTTCAGAAGTATCTGGCTTCTTTCGAAGTACCTGCTTTTCATGGTCTGCGGGTAAATACAAACAAGATCAGCGTGGAAGAATTCAGAGAAAAATTTCCATATGATCTGAAGCCGGTTCCCTGGTGCAGGGATGGTTTCTATTACAATGAAGCAGATCCTGTTTCCAAGCATCCGTATTATTTTGCAGGACTGTATTATATTCAGGAACCAAGTGCGATGTTACCGGCAGAAGTACTTCCGATTGAAGCAGGAGACAAGGTATTGGATGTTTGTGCTGCCCCGGGCGGCAAGAGCACGAAACTCGGTGCGAAATTGAAGGGAACCGGTGTTCTGTTTTCCAATGATATTTCTGCTTCCAGGTGTCAGGGTTTATTAAAGAATCTGGAAAGATTCGGCATCCGGAACAGTTTTGTCATGAGTGAAGATCCGCAGAAGTTTGCGCCTCGTTTTGAAGGATACTTCGATAAGATTCTTGTCGATGCGCCTTGTTCCGGGGAAGGCATGTTCCGCAAGGAACCGCATCTGATCGATTCGTGGAAAGAAAAGGATTCTTCTTTCTATGCACCGATTCAGAAGAGCATTATGAAGAGCTGTCTTTCCATGTTGAAAGAAGGCGGCATGCTTGTTTATTCCACATGTACGTTTGCGCGTTGTGAAGATGAAGAAGTGATTCAGTATGCCTTGTCGCTGGATCCTGAATTAAAAGTCATTCCGATTCCGGTGTGTGATGGTTTTGTTCAGAATGAATACGGAACGAAGCTATTTCCGCATCGGATTGCAGGGGAAGGACACTTTGTGTGTCTTCTGCAGAAGGGTGAAAAGAAACAAAAAGCAGCTGAGAAAGAGACAGTCTCTGCTTTCAGGCAGGACCATGTGTCTTTAGCTCTGAAGAATGGATCTTTTGAAACGATTCAGGACAAGAAATATTTTGTACCGGAAACAGGAAATGATCTGAAAGGTCTGCGGATCATGAGATCCGGTCTTCTGCTTGGGGAAGAAAAGAAGAATCGGTTTGTCTTCTCAGGAGCACTTGCTTTAGCGATGAAGGCAGAAGATTGTGACAATGTCATGGATCTTCCGCTGACAGATGAAAGAGTTGTCCGCTATCTCAAAGGAGAAACTTTGAAAGTGGATGACTATAAATTGAAGGACGGGTATGCATTGGTCTGTGTGGATCATTATCCTTTAGGCTTTGCCAGAATTTCCCATGGCTTATTCAAGAATCAGTATCCGAAAGCATGGATTTATCAGTAACAATCAGAGCAGACAGCTTCTGCTGTTCTGCTGATCGGGTAGAATATAGATAAAGAAAAGAGGTACATATTATGCTGGAAGTTGGAAGTAAAGCACCGGATTTTACATTAGTTGACGCAGATGGAAAGGAACATTCTCTGCATGATTATAAAGGAAAGAGAGTCATCCTTTATTTCTATGCCAAAGATAATACGGCAGGCTGCACAAAACAGGCCTGCGGTTTTGCGGAAAGGTATCCGCAGATTCAGGAAAAGGGTGCAGTTGTTTTAGGTATTTCCAAGGACAGTGCAGCTTCCCACAAGAAGTTTGCGGAAAAGTATTCCCTGCCATTTACCTTGTTGGCAGATCCGGATCATAAGGTGATTGAATTGTATGGTGCCTGGGGAGAGAAGAAGCTTTATGGCAAAGTTTCCATGGGAACCATCCGGACAACGTATCTGATTGATGAAGAAGGTACGATTGTGCAGGCGATGGGAAAAGTCAAAGCTGCTGATAATCCGCAGCAGGTTCTGGATCTGTTATGAGAATCATCATTTCTCCGGCCAAGAATATGACGGAGGATCTGAGTGATGATGTTCTGGATCAGCCTGTTTTTCTTGCACAGGCAGAAAAGATCCGGACAGTAGTAAAGGCAATGTCACTTTCGGATTGTCAGAAAATGTGGAAGTGTTCTGAAAAGCTGGCAGTCATGAATTACGAGCGGTTCCAGACCATGGATCTGCATAAGAACCAGAGTCCGGCCGTGTATTCCTATACAGGCTTGCAATATAAATACATGGCGCCAGGCGGACTGGATGATAAAGGTCTTGCCTATCTGCAGAAAAATCTGAGAATTTTGTCAGGTTTCTACGGGTGTCTGCGTCCTTTTGACGGGATCGTTCCTTATCGCATGGAAATGCAGACGGTTCTATCGGTTGATGGGAAAAAGGATCTGTATGAATTCTGGGGTGATTCTCTGTATAAAGAAGTTTGTGATGATTCAGGAATCATCGTCAATCTGGCTTCGTATGAATACAGTCAATGTATAGAGAAGTATCTGAAAACTGAAGATCACATGATCACCGTCGTCTTCGGAGAAGTTGTCAAAGGCAAAGTTGTCCAGAAGGGAACGCTGGCCAAGATGGCACGCGGTGAGACGGTTTCCCTGATGGCAGAGAATCAGGTGGAAGATATTTCTGCATTGAAAATGCTTCGCCCGCAGGGATTTGTCTATGATCCTGCCTTGTCCTCAGAGAGTGAGTTCGTTTATATAAATCAGAAAAGGGAATAAAGACATAAAGAAAAGATGCATGACCGCTCAGATCAATTGATCTCAGCTGGTTCTGCATCTTTTGTCTTTTATTTATCGTCGTCTTCTTCAGGATCACGGATAAATTCAAGTTTGTATTCCCCTGTGCATTCCAGAACGCCGCCTTCTGTCAGGCTGATGGATTCTTCACTTTCGTAGTAGTCAGTGACATGGCCGAGCGGGTCCTTCATATGAAGACCGGCGTCGTTGATGGCCTTGACTTTGTAAATGCCCGGGCGGAGAGAACGCGGAATGTCATAAACGCCTGGAGTAATGGTCAGCTGGTTGTCATCGGAAATATAGATGAGGTGCTGTCTCTTGTTGTTCTTGGCAGCCATGACTTTCTGATAGAAGCGTTCACGCAGAAAGAAAAGGTCTGCATTCTTCACCTGGTAGGTGAATTTTTTGGAAGGTGTCTGTACAGTGACGTGTTCCTTGTCGCGGGTGTTTCTTTTTACATAGCCGAGACGGTGTACATTGACGATCTTTTCGGAAAGGAAGTAGAGAGCAGCTTCTGTTTCATACAGAATGCCTTCAATTTTTTCAGAACCTGATCTTTCACCGGCATCAGGGATATTATTGATGGTTCCTTTTCTGACTTCGGAAATGTTTTTGACAGCGAATGCCTGCGGAACATTTTCTTTCTTGACGGTATAGGCGGCTTTGACTGCATTGAGGCAGTGTTCGCCTTCATGAAGAAGAATTTTCGGCAGCGGATAGTATTTTGCGATGGCATCGTCCGGGGCGTTGTGTTCAAGCCAGGCGTCCATCATCATGTCCGTCATGTTTGCTTGTGATGTCACGAGTGTCTGGAAAAGGTCGTATTTGACCGGCAGGCCGTATTTCTGAATAACGGCTTTGCAGTTTTTGCAGATATAGTGGCCGTCCGGCAGTTTCTGCGGGCGGCTGAAAATTCCTGTTCCTTCGCTCAGGCAGAAATCGCATACATTATGTGCCATAGGGTAAACCTCCTGAGTTATCTATATTATTATACAAAGGGTGTCAGAAATTGAAAAGAAAGAGGAAGGGTGTTTGTGCGAAAACCGGTGAATTGATTCACATGATCAGAGAAAAATAAGGCATAGGTAAAAGGAAAATAAAGATTATGGCACACATGGATCCGTTGACTTGAAAATTTACACAATTTTTGTTGACATCGATGGAGTGAGACAGTAAGATATCTATGCTTAGCGAAATTTGTGCTCCTGCGAAGGAGCTTATATTTAGTCTAAGAGGCGGCACACTCGGAAACGTGTGCATAGATATTTGAAAGGAGAAAAGCAATGCCAACAATAAACCAGTTAGTACGCAAAGGCCGTACTGATAAAGTTTACAAGTCAAAGTCTCCGGCTCTGAACAGAGGCTTTAACTCACTTCAGAATCACCCAACAAAGCTGAATGCTCCGCAGAAGAGAGGCGTCTGCACCCGTGTCGGTACAATGACACCTAAGAAGCCTAACTCTGCTCTTCGTAAGTATGCCCGTGTTCGTCTTTCCAACGGACTCGAAGTTACAGCTTATATCCCAGGCGTAGGTCACAACCTGCAGGAACACTCTGTCGTAATGATCAGAGGCGGCCGTGTCAAGGACCTCCCTGGTGTTCGTTATCATATCATCCGTGGTACATTGGACTGTGCTGGTGTATCTGATCGTAACCAGTCCCGTTCCTTGTACGGTGCTAAGAAACCGAAGAAGTAAGAGAGAGGAGAAGATAGAACATGCCAAGAAAAGGTTATATTGCAAAGCGTGATGTCCTGCCGGATCCGATCTACAATTCAAAGCTGGTCACAAAGTTGATCAACAAGATCATGCTCGACGGCAAGAGAGGCACAGCACAGACAATTCTGTACGATGCCTTCGCTGATATTGAAAAGAAGACTGGCGAGAACCCGATGGAAGTATTCGAAAAGGCTCTCGGTAATGTTATGCCTCAGCTTGAGCTGAAGGTAAGACGTGTAGGTGGTGCAAACCTGCAGGTCCCGGTAGAAGTTTCTGCTGAAAGAAAGCTTACACTCGGTCTGAGATGGATCGTTAACTACGCTCGTCTGAGACATGAGAAGACAATGGAAGAAAGACTCGCTAACGAAATCATGGACGCTGCCAACGGTACAGGTGCATCTGTAAAGAAGAAGGAAGACGTTCATAAGATGGCTGAAGCAAACAAGGCGTTTGCACACTATCGCTTCTGATATTCTCGGTTTAATAAGGAAGGAGAATTAAATGCCAAGAGAGTTCCCATTAAGCAAAATTCGTAATATTGGTATCATGGCTCATATCGATGCCGGCAAGACGACAACGACTGAGCGTATCCTGTATTACACTGGTAAGATCTATAAGATCGGTGAGACTCACGATGGCGCTTCCCAGATGGACTGGATGGCGCAGGAACAGGAACGTGGTATTACCATTACTTCCGCTGCTACAACATGTCATTGGAAGGACTGCCAGATTAACATTATTGATACACCAGGCCATGTAGACTTCACTGCTGAAGTTGAGCGTTCCCTGCGTGTTCTCGACGGCGCTGTTACTGTCCTTGACTCCAAGGCTGGTGTTGAGCCGCAGACAGAAACTGTCTGGAGACAGGCTTCTGAATATCATGTACCGCGTATCGTCTTCTCCAACAAGATGGACGCTACCGGTGCAGACTTTGATATGAGTGTCAATTCTATCGGTGAGCGTTTAGGTGCCAAGGCAGCTGCCATCCAGATGCCGGTTGGTGCTGAAAGCAGCTTCCGCGGTATTATCGACCTCGTAACAATGAAGCAGGAAATGTATGAAAACGACCAGGGTACAGATATCCATGTCGAAGAAATCGAACCTGAATTCATTGAAAAGGCAAAGGAAAAGAGACAGGAAATGCTCGAAGCCATTGCCGATTACGATGATGATCTCATGATGAAGGTTCTGGAAGGTGAAGAACCTACCGTCGAAGAAATCAAGGCTGCTATCCGTAAGGGCGTTATGACTTCTGAATTCTTCCCTGTTCTGTGCGGTTCCGCATATAAGAACAAGGGTGTTCAGATGCTGCTGGATGCCGTTGTAGATTATCTGCCGGCTCCTACAGATATCCCTGCTATTGAGGGTCATCTGCCGGACGGCACAAAGTCTGAACGTAAGCCGAGTGATGATGAACCATTCTCCGCTCTTGCATTCAAGATCGCTACCGATCCGTTCGTCGGCCGTCTGACATATTTCAGAGTTTATTCCGGTACAGCTACAGCTGGTTCTTATGTATTGAACGCAACCAAGGGTAAGAGAGAAAGACTCGGCCGTCTGGTTCGTATGCATGCTAACCATCGTGCTGATATCGAAGAGGTTTACACAGGCGATATCGCTGGTGCAGTAGGTCTGAAGTACACAACAACTTCTGATACATTGTGTGACGAAGAACATCCGATCGAATTGATGCGCATGGTCTTCCCGGATCCGGTTATTCAGATGTCTGTTGAACCTAAGACAAAGGCTGACTCCCAGAAGATGGATACAGCTCTGCAGAAGCTCGCTGAAGAAGATCCAACCTTCAAGACATATACAGATGAAGAAACAGGCCAGACAATCATTGCCGGTGTCGGTGAACTTCAGCTGGATATCATCCTCGATCGTATGAAGAGAGAATTCAAGGTTGAAGCTACAGCTGGTGCTCCGCAGGTTGCTTATCGTGAAACAATCACCAAGGAAGCAGAAGTTCAGGGTAAGTTTGTCAGACAGTCCGGTGGTCATGGTCAGTATGGTGACGTATGGATCAGATTCAAGCCGAACCCAGGCAAGGGCTTCGAATTCGAAGATCAGACAGTCGGCGGATCTATTCCGAAGGAATTCATCAAGCCAACGCAGCAGGGTCTTGAAGAAGCACTTCCGAATGGTCTGGTTGCAGGTTATCCGGTAGTTGATATCAGAGCAGAACTGTTCGATGGTTCTTATCATGATGTCGACTCCTCTGAACAGGCATATAAGATTGCTGCATCCCTCGCTTTGAAGGAAGCTGCAAAGAAGTGCGGTCCGACAATTCTCGAACCAATCATGGCTGTTGATATCACAGCTCCGTCCGAATATCTGGGTGCCGTCATGGGTGACGTTACCAAGAGACGTGGACAGATCCGTGAACAGGAAGAAACAGGCAATGCTATCAAGGTTAAGGCATTCGTACCGTTAGCTGAAATGTTCGGTTATGTTACTGACCTGCGTGGCTTTACACAGGGTCGTGGCATCTTCACAATGATCATGGATCATTACGAAGAAGTTCCGAAGAGCATTGCTAAGGAAATTATTGAAAAGCACGGCAGTAAGGCTGAGTAATTCTCAACCATTAATATTGCAAAGAAGTTTGGATTCAAGTAAAATTGAGACAGACTGAAAAAGTTATTAACCAGGAGGAAAAAAGACCAATATGGCAAAGGAACATTTTGACCGTAGCTTAGAGCATGTTAACATTGGTACAATCGGACACGTTGACCATGGCAAGACAACTCTGACAGCTGCAATCACACATTACCTCTCCACTCATCCGGAAGATGGTAAGGCAGTATTCGAAGCTTATGATAAGATCGATGGTGCACCAGAAGAAAAGGCTCGTGGTATCACCATTAATACTGCACACGTTGAATATCAGACAAAGACAAGACATTATGCTCACGTTGACTGCCCAGGTCACGCTGACTATGTCAAGAACATGATCACTGGTGCCGCACAGATGGATGGTGCTATCCTCGTTGTTGCTGCAACAGATGGTCCGATGCCTCAGACTCGTGAGCACATCCTGCTCTCCCGTCAGGTAGGTGTACCGAAGATCGTTGTATTCCTGAACAAGTGCGACATGGTCGATGATGAAGAACTGATCGACCTCGTTGAAATGGAAGTTCGTGAACTTCTGACAGAATATGGTTTCGACGGCGATAACTGCCCAGTCATCCGTGGTTCTGCTCTGAAGGCTCTGGAAGGCGATCCTAAGTGGGAACCAGCTATCAAGGAACTGCTTGATGCTATTGACTCCTATATCCCGGCTCCAGTTCATGAATTCGACAAGCCGTTCCTGATGGCTATCGAAGACGTCTTCACAATCACAGGTCGTGGTACTGTTGCTACAGGCCGTGTAGAACGTGGCAAGCTGAACATGAACGATGAAGTTGAAATCGTTGGTATCAAGCCTACACAGAAGACTGTTGTAACTGGTATCGAAATGTTCAGAAAGACTCTGGACTTCGCTCAGGCTGGTGACAACATCGGTGCTCTGCTCCGTGGTATCAACCGTGACCAGGTTGAACGTGGACAGGTTCTGGCTAAGCCGGGTTCTGTTACACCTCATACAAAGTTCAAGGCTCAGGTTTATGTACTGACAAAGGAAGAAGGCGGCCGTCATACACCGTTCGTTTCCAACTATCGTCCTCAGTTCTATTTCAGAACAACAGACGTTACAGGTGTCATCACACTGCCTGAAGGCACAGAAATGTGCATGCCTGGCGATAACGTTGTAATGAGCGTTGAACTCCTTGCTCCTATCGCTATCGAAAAGGGAACAAAGTTCTCCATTCGTGAAGGTGGCAGAACTGTAGGTTCTGGTTCCATCACAGAAATCGACGCTTAATTCCAGTTCGATATTCAAAAGAGATTCTCTTCGTGAGGATCTCTTTTTTGTGTTGTTATAAAAAAAACGGAGAGAGACTTTCAGCGACTATCCAAAAATGGTTGGGGAAAATGATTCCTCAAAATTTACATAGGGAAATGTTCAAGAAGGAGAATGAACAGCTTTCCAGTACTATGGGGTGCTT
>OMXQ01000064.1 GCA_900315065.1 uncultured Erysipelotrichaceae bacterium | reverse complement strand
TAGATCTCCGCACGGCCTACGAGGAATACCACTATGGCATATTTGCGGAGACTAATTCAGATACCGGGACCAACACTTAGCTCGAACATAGCGAAAATAAAGTATAAATTTTTATGGATTTTTTCTGGCAGATAGTCACTGATTAATATACGTGAGTTATTTCAATTCTGATTGATTGATGACATTCAGTTCTTAACAAGACAATCTTTCTTATGACATTTCTACTTTTTCAAGCTTGCCTGCTGCCCGCAGGGCAATGGCTCTGACTGTATCCAGATTATCAAACTTGACGAATACTGCTTCTTCTTCACGGTCAATTTTTTCAATGGTGCCGTAGCCGAAGACACGATGCCTTACTCTGTCGCCTGCTTTGAGATTGAGTTCATCATCATCCGGTAAGAAACCCCGGTCAATTTTTTTGATGTTGTTCTTTGCCTTTTCAATAAGTTTTGGGTCTGGTTCTGTGACGAAAGCCAGATATTTCGGATCAATATCAAGAATAAAACGGGAAGGGAATCTGCTTGTATCTTCATAATTCCTCCCGCCGGCATCAGAGAGATACAAGCCTTGTTCTGCTCTGGTCATTGCCACAAAGGCGAGTCTTCTTTCTTCTTCCATCTGTGACTTTGTTCGTACTTTTCTGGACGGGAAGATGCCTTCATTGAGTTCAATCAGGAAAACATAAGGAAATTCAAGACCTTTGGCAGAATGAACTGTCATCAGCTTTACCTTGTCGTCTGACATGCCGGCATCCACATTTGAGAACAAAGCTATGTGTCTCAGGTAGGAAACCATATCTGTTTCTTCACCTACTGATCCTTCCCATTCATAAATGGATTGTTTCAATTCAGCTAAGTCATCCAGTCTTTCCTGGCTGCCTTCTGTCCGTAACATTTCTTCATAGCCGGAAGCATCAAGAATTTCAGTGAGAACCTGGGATACAGGTCTTTCATTCATATGGGCAATAAAGGAATCAATCATTTCCACAAACTGTGATGCCTTTGTATTCTGCATCACTTCATCTTCCAGATTGTCCTTGAGAGCCTGATACAGGGAAACATGGTTCTGGTCTGCATATTGCCGCAGGAATTTCATTCTCTTTTCGCCGATGTTGCGTTTCGGTACATTGATGATTCTTGCAAAAGAAAGATCATCCTGATACGCAATCAGACGAAGATAAGACAAAGCATCCTTGATTTCCATCCTGTCAAAGAACTGAACGCCGGAATAAATTCTGTAAGGCATCTTGTCTTTGATAAAGACTTCTTCAATGGTTCTTGTTACATAATGGGCTCTGTAAAGAATGGCAATGTCACTGTACCTGGCACCCATGGTAACTAAAGTATGAATTTCATCACGAATGTATTCTGCTTCTTTTTTTGGCGATGATGCATGGTTATAGACCGTCTTCCTGCCGGCTGGCAAAGTCGGAATCAGGTCTTTCTTCATACGGTCGCTGTTTTTGGAAATCAGTGAATTGGCTGTATTCAATATTTCCGGGGTTGAGCGATAGTTCTGCATCAACATGATCGTTTTCACATCCGGAAACTTCTGATCAAAATGAAGAATATAGCCTTGTCTTGCCCCGCGCCATGTATAAATCGTCTGATCCGGATCACCGACAATGAACAGGTTATTATGATAGCCGCATAATTGTTCCATCAGTTCATACTGAAGCGGATCAATATCCTGGAATTCATCAATCATGATATATTCCAGGCGTTTCTGCCACTTGAGATGAATCTCCTCATTTGATCGGAAAATATGCAAAGTCAGGATAATCAGATCATTGTAATCAAGACCAAAGCACTTCTTCTGCTGGTAAAGATAACCGAGGAAGAGAATATCATTGACGCTTTCAGCCTTCATATATTCTTCATGAAGCTGGTCAGCTGACATCTGAATGAGTTTTTCATAATAACGGACATCGGTGATGCACTTGCGTTTTTCAAACATGTCCCTTGCCTGGGCGAAGGTCTTGTCTCTTAGTGTAAGGCCTCTTTCTTCATAGATGCTTTTGAGCATCGTATCGATATCACCGTTATCCAGTACCATGAAGGACTTCGGAAAGGAAATCGCATGGGAATCCTCCTGCAGAACAGAAACGCAGAAACCATGAAAAGTCGTGACAAGACCGGTGTCATTGTCATCGATCAGATCATGAATTCTTTCTCTCATTTCCGCAGCTGCCTTATTGGTAAAAGTAACACAGAGAATATTGCCTGCCCGGATACCGAGTTCATTGACAAGATATGCAAAACGGCGGGTAAGAGTTCTGGTCTTGCCCGCGCCTGCTCCGGCTATGACACGTACGTATCCTTCGGTTGCAGTGACTGCTTCGATCTGCTTTTCATTCAGGCCTTCAAGTACATCGTCTATCATAGAAACAATTATATATGAACAGACTGCCTGACTGCGTGGAAAGTTTGAGATTGACCTGTTAAATATGAATACAGGAATCAAACAGCGTTTCTTCTTTACTGCTGATATTATGGGCAGCCAGAATAATGGTTTTGTCTTTCATGGATGTCAGGTAGTGGAGAATCTGCTGCTTATTGGCTTCATCGATTGCAGAAATACTTTCATCCAGAATCAGAACCGGCCGCTTTGATAACAATGCTCTGGCCAGACACAGTCTTTGTCTTTCACCGCCGGAAATATTTTTACCATGGTCTTCAATGACATAATCAAGATTATTCCCGCATCCTTCAAGGAAATCATTCAGGCCCAGTTGGGCAAGTACAGACAATATTTCTTCATCCCCAATATTCCGGCCCATGCAGAGATTATTCCTCAGCGTATCCTGCAGAATATACGCATCCTGATTCATATAGGCAAGACTATATTCATAAGCAGACGCAGGCATGCTGGTTCTTTCTTTTCCTTGTAAAGTGACTCTACCGGTATAAGGATATTCATGCGCAAACAACATTTTCAATAAGGTGGATTTGCCGCTGCCGCTGCTGCCGGCAATCAGATACTTGCCGTTTTTATTGATATTCATTGTCAGCTGTTTGTACTGGACAACATGATTATTAACAGTTATGTCATCAAGAGATTCGACTTTGATCGGAAGGATTTCTGCATTGCCGGAAGCTTCTTTCTTTTCTTCAAGAACCGGAATCATTTTTTCACTGGATCTGATCTTTACTCTGTCACCCATCAGCATTGTCGCACTTTGCGTAAATGTACCGGCAAGGTTGCCGACAACCAGAACTGAACCCACCTGGGCAAGATTTTGGATGGAAAGATACCCTGCCAGGACAATAAAGGAACACTGAAAGAGAAGACCAACAATGCCGATGACAGCATTAGCTGTATCAGAAATCTTTTCATAGCGATATCTGCTGGTTTCGCTTTGTGATGATGACAGTTTTATTCTTTCTGAAAAGCGGGCAGCATTCCGGTACATATGATATTCATTTCTGCCATAGAGACAATCTGTAATTGTCTGGTTCATCGTTTCATTTTCTCTGCTGTTTTTATCAGCTGCTTTTCCCATCCTGCTTTTGAATAAGCCTGGCAGAAAAAGCATGCTGAGAAACATAACTGCGGCAAGAATACTGACGGAATAGTGGATCAAAGTCAATGCCGTGAAGGAAAATACCAAAGTGAAGAAACAATAGACAAGATCCAGGGAAGGATCAATACAATTGCGGTCAATCAGATCCACATTGGAAGTGAAAGACCCTGCTCTTTCAGAAGGACTCTTCGCAGCCCACTCATCATTGGTCTCTTTCATGATGTTATCTGCCAGCATCGTCCTGAGATCTGTATTGATGACTGCTATGATCTTTGCATTCAGATCATTTCTGAATTTATTCATCAGATAATAGAACAGCCAGACTGCAATGATTGTACCGGCACTTCTGAACAGGAGGTCTGCTGAACCTCCGACAGCTGCATTCAGCAAATCACCAAGCATGCTTGCCCCGGCAATGTTCAGCAAAGATACAATCACAGCCAGAACGAATGCAGCCAGGTAATACAACTTGTATTTACGCAAGATCCATTTCATATTTTTCTTCCTCCATCATTTCATCGATAAAAAACTTTCTGCCTGATTTATCATTTTTCATTCTGTTTCCAAAAGCAGCAATCCCGCTCATGCCTGAAGCAAAGTCAAAGGAAACATGGTGATAACCATCCGCAGGAATCATAAGACCGTCATCGCTTTCGATGACAAAGACATTCAATTTTTTCAGATAATCACCGGCGATCATCAGATATTTTTTTCTGCCGGTAAATCTGAAAAGATCCAGGAAGGTTTCACCAATTCCAGCCATGCCTTCAAATTGCCCGGCATTGATACATAGCGGAACATGTATGCCTTCCACCATAGCTTGTAATTTTCCTTTTGACACATCCGTTTTCAGCAATGCATTATAGCGGATTAATACAGCAATCAGGCCGCTGGTTCCATGAACGAAATAGGGACTTTTCCTTTCGTCATCGGATGCCCAGGGCAGATAAAGACCTTTGCTGTTTCTGAGCTTCTCAAGATGTTTCATTTCATCTTTCAGCAATTGTCTGCCTGTATCAATGCAGGCTTTATTATGAAAAAGAATATAGGCATAGAGTAATGGCAGGGCAATACCACATGCCCCTTCTGCAAATCCATATGGAACCTTGTCCTCACCTGCAAAGAAATTCTGATTTTCTTTCCGTTTTCTGATGATCAGACTGCATATTTCCAAGGCAATGTCTTCAATTTCTTCATCCTGCATAGTGAAGAGATATTTTTCACAGCAGAGCAGATATCCGGCAATCCCGAAGCCAAGACTATAATTGTTTGTGAAGAGCGGACTATGCTTCAAAGATACCAGTATTTCTCCTGCTTTCTCCATCTGCTGATTTTCCAGAAGATACCATACAAGACCGAGTTTTCCATTGAACAACCCCGCTGGAATTTTTTCCTCATTCAACATATATTCCTGGCACAAGACCTTATTATCAAGCGTGCATTCAGCGATGCCTGCTAAACCGTAGGCATATTCGTATTTGAATTCTGCTTTGGGATTCATTGGCAGAGATTGAATATTCACCATAGCTTTGTTCCTGATGGCTGTTGTGATTTGATCGACATCAAATGGTTCCTGTGTTTCTTTTTCCTTTGTCCGGACTGTCAGGGAAGCAAAATATGCAGAAGCATCTTTGAGCGTTGCTTTTCCATCCATCAGCTGCTGAATGATGATATGATAGCCAAGCTCCAGACCCATGGAATTTTCGATATAAGAAACAATTCTATGCAGAATATCAGGATCGTACCATAACAATTTTTCGTGAGCGAACAGGAGAAAACACATCAGATTCAGGAACATTGCATTTTCCTTCGGCATTCCCGAAATCAATCTGGTCTTTCCCATGCAGAGATCAGTCATGCCGTAGCTTTCCAAATCAAGAAATTTCACCTGACCCTTTTTCATGATCATGATATTGTCTGGTTCCAGGTCATTTGCCTGACATCCATTCTGAGCGAAATAATCTATGCCGCGGGCAATTTGTGAAAGAATCTGATTGACTCTCGTGTAGTATTCAACAAAATCCTTCTGATCCGGCGAGCCATGATACAGTGGATTATTTTCTGCAGAAAACTGATACAGAGTTCTCCCCTCCAGATATTCTTCAACCAGATATCTGTTTTCCCAATCGTCCAATAGTTCATATGGTTCAGGGGCAAGCTTTTCTTTTTTCACTTTCTGCAGAACTTCAAATTCGTTTTTCAATAATGCTGCCGCATTTATCTGCGGATTTTCTTTCATCTCAACCAGATTTGCTCTGGCTTCTTTGATCACAACGGTACCATGCGGCAAGGATTCTGCCAGATAAACACCGCCGGCATTGGACATATGGAGACAGAGGAAAATCTTATATTTTTTCATCAATCTGCTTCTCGTATGACATTTTTTCGTTTTGTTCCAGTCCGGAATTCCTTCCGGCAGAGAAAATGGAATTGTGCGTGCATCTCTTACCATTTGTCCTTCTGTATTTCTGAGCCAGGATATATGTCTGCCTTGCGGTGTCAGGGTGAAGTTATCTGTAAAGCTCCCGTACCGGTAATAGATACATGGACTATCTTTATAACGGCGGTCACTCAGGATGAATTGACCGGTGCATCCTTTCAGGTTCCTGTATAAATGAGACAGAATACGTTCAAATTGTTTTAATGAAAATGGATAAATCGTAATGTATTTGCCTGATTCCTGGCGGGAATAGTCTTTCTGCAATGTGAGTTCGTGAAGACGCGAATCACCTATGACCTTGAACGGGCATTTCTCCTCTGCCAGAATTTCAATAGTCCTGGCAAGTACCTGTTCTTCACAATGCAGAGAGGATGAGACATGAATTTTCCACCCTTCATGAAGCATTTCACTTTGACGCGGCAGGCAGAACAGATAAATCCTGTCCCGGCAGATATTCCAGTCTTTTCCTAAGGTTTTCTGCAGAATTTCTTCTGTTTCCGGCATAAATTGATATTCTGATAAATCGTGATAATAAATATCATCATTCAGATGCTCTGCTAACATATTTCTGCTAAGGAAATGGAAAAAAGGAAATATAGTATCTTATATTTCCTTTTGTGTCACTCAGCAGTATGACAGATAATACTGATCGAGCTGGCGAAATCTTCAGCGGGATCCTGGACTGCCATTTTCTGCAAAGATAATAATTCTTCCATTTTTGTTCTCCTTTCGCCCATATCATAAGGAGATCAGGGAAAAGAGAATATGTTGTTTTCTGCTTAAAAATCTGTTTTTTCTGCCTGCAGATACAGCATTGCATCCTGATAACGGCCGTTTTCCACACACAGGCGGATCAGATAATTCCTGATAATTGTCCGGCATAAATAGTCATCTTTGAAAAAGCGCAGTGTTTTCTGCTGCAATATCGTATCCTGCGGTTTTGTTTGCAGTGTTTTCATCTTCTGATAGAGTTTTGCTGTCAGAGTATCTTCCTTACGCACAATTTTTCTTTCTTTTCTGCCTTCAATCAGATTGCATATAGCAATGATGTAAGCAAAGGTTGTGTTTTTCGGATCATTTTTTTCCTGCTTCATGGCATAATCAGCTGCTTTTTCATAGTTTTCTGCACACATATAGGCAAAACATATATTCTCATGGATTTTCCAGAGAATAGCAGTCTGATTGTTTAATTCCGCTTTTTCAAGACATTCCTGAAAAGACTGGACGGCATCTTCGTATTGATGGAGTCTGACATAAATAATTGCCTGGTTCATTCTCATCAATTGAATCAGGGGGAAAGCAGAATTTTTTTCTGCCATGTATATTGCTCTTTCACTTGCTTTCAGGGAAGAAATCAATTTTCCCTGTTTCATAAGATAAGAAGATTGATAAGCCAGCATCAAAGGCTCAGACTCTTCATCACAGAATGCCACTGCCTGTGCAATCCATTTCAGAGCAGAAAAACTGCTTCTGGCATCCAGAAAAGCGGCTTTCAGGAAACAATAAAAGCTCTTCAGACTGCCGCCGGCATCGAGAAAAAATTGTTCCATCGTTTTCTCAATGATTGGAAAATACTCATAATTATTCTGCAGTAATATCCGGCCGGTTTCCATCGCCAGCAGCTTATAGAAAAAAGTACCGTCCAGCTGATTTTTCTCTTCTTCTGCCGGAAAGCAGATTTTTTCAAGTACATCAGATTTCTGGTACATCAGAGCATTCAGCACCTGGTGCAGAAGCTGTTCTCCTTTCGCCTTGTCTTCTTCATGAAAAGCAAAGCTGTATCCATAGAAGGAAAGAAGCTTATTGCATGCAATTGGAGAGGGTTCTTTTTTTCCTCTTTCCATTTCGCTGATGTATTGAAGGGATAATCCTGTATGATCAGAAGCATTCTGAAGTGTCATGCCGGTCTGCAGACGGGTCCATTTCAGAACTGCACATAATGTCGTTTCATATAATTCTTCCATGAATTTTTCGCTCACATTATGAATATATTAACACCGGAAGCTGTTTCTGAAAAAAGGAATCAGATTGCCGGCTGATTCCTCATGATTTTGTATTATTCAGCATTTTCCATTTTGCGGCGCTGCTTCATTTCATACATGCGCTCATCTGCCTTCTTCATGGACTGGATGATATCCTGCTCGTTTATTACGATCAGACGCTGGCAGCCCATACTGACAGAAAGTGGATATTTCAGTTTGTAGTCATTGTGTACTGTATGCAATGCTTCTGTGATTTCTGCTTTCAGCTGACAAAGATCATCTTCATTGGATTTGATGACTGCCGCAAATTCATCGCCGCCATAGCGTACCAGACAGCCGCTGCGGGAGCTGAAACACTGCTGCAAAGCTCTTGCGGTCAATTGCAGGGCATGGTCTCCTTCCAGATGGTCGTAAGTATCATTGACATGCTTGAAGCGATCGATATCCATCATGATCAGATACCAGCCTTCATCCGGGGATTTCTTTTCCTTCTTCTGCAGATAAAGCTCCGGCATTGAGCAGATCCTGCAGGTATCTTTCCATGACTGGTCTTCTCATGATGCCAGTCAGGGTATCAACGTTGACTTCCCGGTTTTCGGCACTGAGGAAACCCTGAAGAATCGCCAGCATGATAGCCGGAGAAATCCACGGGATCGCCTGGCCGAAGCCCAGCTGCAGCAAAGAACCCGCTGCCGGGAAGATGCCGAAGGCAGCCATCTTGATGTAATCTATTTTCATGCTTCTGGTAACGGTATGAGAAAAATTATACATATAGAAGAGAAACTGGATCAGAGGATAAATACAGAAACCGAAGGATTCCATAAAGAACAAAGGTCCCCGCTGATAAATACCAGGCGAAACTGCCCAGAAGGTACCGATGCCGAAGAAGGAAAGAATATGTGCTGTTCCTGCCGCAATTGCCGGCAGATTCAATAAAAAGTGCTGTTTTCCGGAAAGATGTATATTCAGAAATAACAACGAGAAATTCAGCCAGTTTACCAGCATCACAAGCGTCATGACTGCTTTGAGCACGGAAAAGAGGATAATCATCTCCGGCATCATCTGCCTGTATATAAAGATTTCACGAACTGCATCCGAAATGATCGCCACAAGACAAGGAATACAGGAAATAATAATGGCATGATTTACCGCTGAGTGCGCCCGGTTTGTCGCAATGTGCATCAAAAGGATCTGCAGTACACAGAAACAGATGAAGTTGATTTCTTCATATACGACAAAATGTGATAAAGCATCTCCTGTAAAGTACATAAGCAGCTCCGTATTGCCTATGACTATCGTACAATATTCAGCCTGCCCCTGTGTACATTTCAGACATGATTTCATCAATAATTCATCGCTTTTTATGTAAATTTTTATTTATATTTGTGGCCGAAAAAACTGACCTTGAAAAGAGACAAACAGAAGGTTAACATGAAGACATGGAATTATTATTGATGATTGCAGGTGCTGTCCTGCTGACAATCGGCTTTGCCTTCCTTTCCCGCAAATTCGGATACAAGATCGGAGCAGGCCTGGCTAAAAGCCAGATGGAAAAAATGGGTCTTACGGAAGACGATAAAGAAGCGCACGAGTAAGCGTGCGTTTTCTTTTTATACAAATATCTGCAGCAGGTCTTTTACTTCGGAAATGATGTGCTTTGCGCCATGTTCCTGCAAAGACGCAAGAGTACGATAGCCCCATGCACAGACAATACAATCCAGCTGACTGTTTTCTGCTGTCTGCAGATCCACTTCCGAATCACCGATATAAACAGCTTCTTCTTTTTTCATATGAAAATGATTCAGACAGGCATCGCACATATCCGGTGCCGGTTTTCTTCTGATTCCTTCCTTTTCACCCAGGGCAAAGTCAAAAAGATCAGGGAAGTACTGGTCACAAAGTTCCTGCACAGCATAATCACCTTTATTGGAGACAACTGCCAGGACATATCCTCTCTTTCGCAGTATCTGCAGGGTTTCGGGAATTCCGTCATAGGGACGGGTATGGTCACGGCAATGTTCTGCATATTTTTTGTTGAATTCAGTAAACACTTTCTGTACCGTTTCTGTTTCTGCATCCCTGCATGCATATTTTACTTCCGATAAAATACCGTTGCCGATATGAGCTTTCATATCATTCATTCCGATAGGCGGCAGCCCGTATTTTTCAAGTGAAACATTCATGCATATTACAATGTCTTCAAGCGTATACAATATGGTACCGTCCATGTCGAAGATCAGAAGTTTCTTTGTCATACATGCATTATAATTTGATTCGGATTTTGCGGCAACATGGGCTGAAATTTACAAGCGAAATGTATCCTTGAATTGTAATAAAGAGAGGACAGAGCTATGCATACGTACAAACTCACGCTGGAACACAAAGGATGCAATTCCCGTCATATTACTACGCTTCTGCTTCATGAAATTCTCGGCTACGATGCCAATACCGCTTTTGATATGACGGAATCCCTGCCGGTCACAGTAGCTTCTCATCTTTCTGAAAAGCAGGCTGAGACGCTGGCAGAAATCATGGAAGAATACGGCATGAGCATCACTTTGACAGACGAAGAAGATCACGACAATTTCCTGCCGGCAAGAACGAACAGGTCTGTCTTTACTGCTGAAGGCAGATTAAGAAGAGATATCCGGTTGTCCATGTTTACGCTTTGTGCAGATAACCGCATTGCCTGATATTTCAGAAATATGAAAAAAGGAACCAGATTTTTGTTCTGATTCCTTAGTCTTTATTGAGCTTGTCTTTGAATGCCTTGCCTGGTCTGAATACAGGGGCCTTAATTGCTTCAATCGTGATCTTTTCCTTTGTGGCAGGGTTGATGCCGGAACGGGCGCTTCTTTGGCGTACTTCAAACTTGCCGAAGCCGTTAATGGAAACCGTCTTTCCTTCCTTCAGACTGCCGGCAATATCCGCAAAGATATCCTGAACGATATCCTTTGCTGCATCGCCTGCACCGGTGCATTCTTCCCTGACTTTTTTGGCCAGATCATTCTGATTGATAATAAACATTGTCGTCATCTGAAAAATCCTTTACTGAGTTTTTTTTAGTGTGTGCTCAACTATTCTACTTGATTTCTCAGAATTTAAAAACACTTATTTTAAAATCCCGACAGCTTTCAGGACATCACTGACTTCCCTGACCGGTACGATGTTGAGTTTTTCTTTGACTTCTTCGGCAACATCCTTGAGGTCATCCTTGTTGTCTTCCGGAATAAAGACGGTTTTGACGCCGGCTCTCTGTGCAGCCATGAGCTTTTCAGGAAGACCGCCGATCGGCATTACATTGCCTCTCAGGGATACTTCGCCAGTCATGCCGAATTCCGGTGAAACTGCCTTGCCTGTTACCAAAGAGGCAATTGCAGTTGTCAGGGTAATGCCTGCTGAAGGACCATCCTTCTTAACTGCGCCTTCCGGCACATGAATATGAAGATCATTCTTTTCAAACATTTCTGCTTTTTCCGGAAACATGGATTTAACCAGCGAAATGGCAATCTGAACAGATTCCTTCATGACATCGCCTAACTGACCGGTAATAATCGTTCTGCCGCTGCCTTTTGTCATCAGCGATTCAATGAAGAGAATTTCGCCGCCTGCCTGGGTCCAGGCAAGACCTGTGACAATACCTGGTTTCTTGGTTTCAGTGACATGGTCATGTCTGATTGGTTTCATATCCAGGTATTTTTCAAGTTCTTTTTCGGTAATCACAAGCTTGTCCTTACGGCCCTTGGCAATTTCGACTGCAGCTGCTCTGCAGAGGGTATCGAATCTCTTCTTCAGTCCTCTGACGCCGCCTTCCATCGTATAGGATTCAATCAAAGTGCGGATTGCTTCATCCGTAATTTCAATCTGAGTGTCTTTGATACCCATCTTTTTTTCGGCTTTCGGCAATAAGTGGCGCTTGGCAATCTGGAACTTTTCACTCGGAGAATAGCCCGGGAATTCAATGACTTCCATACGATCCAGCAATGGAGCCGGAATGGAATCAAGTGTATTCGCGGTTGCGATAAAGAGAACATCACTCAGGTCATACGGAACATTCATGTAATGATCGGTAAAGGTGTTGTTCTGTTCCGGATCCAGGACTTCCAGCAATGCAGAAGCCGGGTCGCCGTTATAAGAAGCACCAAGTTTATCGACTTCATCCAGTACCATGACCGGATTGGAAGTACCTGCTTTCTGAATGCCGTCCATGATTCTGCCCGGCATTGCCCCGATGTAGGTTCTTCTGTGGCCTCTGATATCAGCTTCATCTCTGACACCGCCCAGAGCTACTCTGACATATTTTCTGTGCAGTGCCTTGGCAATAGATCTGCCGATGGAAGTCTTGCCGGTACCAGGTGCACCGACAAAGAGAAGAATCGAACCGGATTGTTTCTTATTCAGATCCATAACAGCAATCTGCTGCAGGATTCTTTCCTTGACTTTCTTCAATCCATAGTGATCTTCATTCAGGATCTTTTCTGCTTCATCGATATCAATCTTCCGCATTCTTTCTTTTTTCCATGAAACAGAAGTCATGAAATCAAGATAGTTGTAAAGATTGCCATATTCAGGCGAATTGGCCCCTTCTGTCTTCAGACGCGATAATACCTTGTCTGCTTCCTTCCGGGCTTCTTCATTCATGCCGGATTCCTGCACTCTCTTTTCCATCTTGCGGATGTCATCGACATTCTCCGGATGCATTTCATCGAGTTCTTTCTGCAGGTATTCCATCTGCTTGCGGATTGCCTGTTCACGATATGCCTTCTGGTTGTCATCTTCCTGCGCATTCTTTGCCTCATTGGTGACATCCATGGTTGCGGTATATTCATAGATGATCTTTTCGATTCTTTCGGCTCTTGCCTTGCGGGAATCTTCTGCTAACAGATCATATTTTTCTTCCGGCGTCAGGGAAAGCCACTGGTTCATAGCTCCCATGACTTCACCTAAGCTCTTCCATTGCATAATCCATGATTTCGCAGCTGGTCCCCATTGGAAAGAAGATACTGTTTTCAATAATGCATTTTTCACACCGGAAAGTTTTTTACTTAATTCTTCCGGGGTAATATCTTCCGTTTCGTTCTTGCGGATGATAGTATCTGCGCTCAGAGTTCCGTCATCATTGATGACAAGCGACTCCACGCTGACTCTGTGTTCCGTGCGGATTGCCACATAACCTGATGCATTTACTTCAACAATTGAGCCGGAAACACCAAGTTCATAGAAATCATCTTCACTATAGGAATCAGGAGTCAGTTCTTTCTTTGCGGCTAACAGAATTACCTTATCGCCGACTGCAGGTTCTTTTTTCGTTACCTGGCGGTAGCTTTCCGTCTGCAGATAGAGCATACTCTGAGGAAGAATCACACTGTTATATACTGGTACAATAACTGCCATAATCGTTACCTCCTTCTTCATCAAAAATGGTTCATATATAATTTAGCACTCTTGTCAAGAGAGTGCCAGTACTTTGCACAGATGAATAATCTATGAACATCTGAAGAATGATTCCAGTACCATGATAGTTTACAGAAAAGAAACAGCTTTCAGCGCATTCCGGCCAGCTCTTTTTAGACAATTTTTCATGAAATATCTGTCATAATTGACGAAAAGAAGTGATAATATGGGTAGTCCTGTCCAGGCCTCTTAGAGAGAGGAGGAACAAGTGTGAATAAAAAATACGATAAATTGCCGACTTAAAAACATCTTCATAGAGAAGGACGAAAAATTTAACTAGATAAAGGTTTGGTGTTAAAAGCTGC
>OMXQ01000073.1 GCA_900315065.1 uncultured Erysipelotrichaceae bacterium | reverse complement strand
GTTACCCAGATGACGAATACTTTTTTCTGCGTCTTATGGAAGCAAGCAGAAGAAAATCAAAATTCTGATTTACACAGAATTCCGTACTGAACCAAAAATTGTCCAACACTACTGGATAATTTTACGCATTTTGAAAAATTATCCAATTGCATTGAATAGTAATTGGGAATCAGAAAAGACCGCAGAGTTTTTGATTGTCTGCGGTTGTATATCATTTATAGTTTTATTGTTTTGTTTATGATTGTTTTGATCTGTTTCAGAAGGGAAGCTCATCTGTATCAAAGTCCATCTCATCCGGATGCTTTTCATAGTACAGAGATCTGACCCAGTCTTTGACAGGGAGTTTCCATTTCTGATTCTTATTGGGAATGTTCTTGATTAAGGACTTTGGTGTCATGCCTAGTTTCTTTGCCATCGTGATTTCTTCATTGCTCAGATGACAGAGAGCCTTTGCCTTTTTCCAATCCTGTTCTGTGTATTTTGCCATAATGATTTATCGGATGGTATCCCTTCTGACCTGATCAATGCCTCTTCTGATCATAGCTGAACCTGCACCATAGCAGATTCGGAATCCTGCTTTGGATTCATAGACACGGAAGGAACCAAGTCTTTTGAGTCTTTCAATATCAACGGCAGTCGGATCATAAACCTGAACTACCAGCTGGGAAATCGAAGAATGAGTCATCTTGACATTCTCAATTCCGCCAAGAGCCTTGATTGTCCCCTTTACCATACGGTCCTTGTCTCCGGTATTGTATAAATCAATTGCCAGATAGTTGAAGTAAGCTCTGGTCATGAAGAAATAAATGATGAAGTAAACAACGCCGGCAATCAGGATGCCGATCAAAGTCATTCTCAAGTCAGGATTGGAAATATAGGTCAGAAATTCAGGCAGCGTACCAGGCAAAGCAGTCACAACCAGATTCTGACTTGTCTGATACCCTAAGCTGCATCTGACTGCCTGCAGAATACCAAACAGGATACCGGACACACCTAAGTGCAAGCAGAACAACAACGGACACAGGAACAACAACATGAGTTCCAATGGCAATAAGGTTCCGCCTAACAAGGAGAAGATTGTCGCAATGACTGCTAACAGACGCTTTCTTCTTCTTTCAATCGGATCCGTATACAAGGAGAACATTGCCCATACCATTCCCGGTACTGCAAAAATATTCAGAACATAATAAGGAGTAATTAATCTTCCTGCAATCCCGTTGATGGAACCTGCAGATAACTGGGCATTCCAGATATTGACGTCACCGGAAACAGAAGCCCCTGCAACATCTACCCAGGAACCGCCTGCTGTGCTGTACCAGAACGGCTGGCGGATCATTGTGCCCATGCCTAAAGTATTAAACAAGCCATCAAGAATTCCATATAACGTCAGATTCACCGGATTGGTTGTATCCACCGAAATGAAATGAATCAGGTTCTGCACAAAAGCAATCAAATACGTCCATAAGAAGGAAACAACAATGCCGGCAATAAAAGAAAAGAAAATGGTTCGGATTGTACATGAAGTTTCCCGGGAAATGAAACCAAAGATCCCGTATTCATTCTTTTTCTTTGACCGGTTATAGGAAAGCAGGGTAATCATGACAACAAAGGATGTCGCGATCATTCCTGTCTGCAGCGGATAGTGAGTACCATCTGTCAGCAAACTGGAAGAAACAGCAATGCCGAAAATAGAACTATAGGCAGCAGCAGGCAGATCACTTCTTGCAAAAAGCACCGTTGCCATCAGAAAAGCAACATAACCAGCCATGCAGGAAACCATAGTCGTTCCGGAACCTGATTTTCTTGCGCTGAGACGGATCATCAGAACCAATGGAAAATTGATAATCAGAAACTGCCCTGTTCTCATCAATAATTCTGCTGTCTTCAGAAAATATGCATTATCAATGACAGCCGGAATTCCAAAAGCCGGATTGGTCAATGCATTGCCCAATGACAGCATCATTGACGCAAGAAATATTACTTCCAGCGGAAACCGCACAATTTCAAAAAAAGAATGGAGGCTTTTCATGTCTCTTATTATAACAAACCTCTGCATTGAATTGCATTCTGCAGCAGAAAAGAAAGAAATCCCGATTCTTTATAATAAGGAATCTGGCCGGATATCTTTGTATGCGTATATTTTGAAAAATCGGAAGTTACTTACTTTTTGCAGTAACTTCCGATTTGCTTTCTCTGTAATGTATTTAAACTCATCTATCCAGACTATTCTGGTCAAAAAGGAAATCAAGCAGACCGATATGCAGAATACCGGAATCATCAATCCAGCTTTTCCCATAGGACCTGGATACAACAATTTTTCTGAACGAATCTCTGATTGCGTTAAATGGTCTCAGTTCTGTTTTTTCTTTTTCAGGATCATTCATGCTTAGAGCTGATTGAATGTAGTATATCCTGCTCCCCTTTCTGGCAATAAAATCAATTTCACAGTTTTTCTGGCTGACCTTATTATTTTCGTCTGTCTGCCTGATCGCAACAACGCCGACATCTACTGAATATCCTCTGACCAGAAGTTCATTGTAGATCATGTTTTCCATAATATGCGTTTCTTCAATCTGGCGGAATCCAAGTCTTGCATTTCTGAGACCGACATCTGTGCAATAATACTTTGACGGATATTCGAAGTACTTTCTTCCTTTCACATCATAGCGGCATGCTTCCGAAAAAAGAAAAGAATCAGTCAGATACTTCAGATATGTACTGATCGTCTCTGAATCAACCGATATATTTTTTGTGCTTTTTACAGTTTTTGCAATTTTACTGGCATTGGTCAGAGAACCAACTGAAGAACACAGGACATTTGTCAGGTCGCGAAGCACGCCAGGGAGATTAATCTGATAACGCTCCTCGATATCCTTAAAGTATATTTCTTCAAATAAATCATTCAGATACTGCATCTTTTCTTCATCAGAATCCAGGGAGACGATATACGGCATTCCTCCATACATCATATATTCATCATATGCATCTCTCATGTCCATTCCGGTACCATCACAAAATTCTCTGAAGGAAAGCGGATATACCTGTATGACATCGCCTCTGCCTCTGAATTCTGTGGAAATATCTTTGGACAGTAATTTGGAATTGCTGCCGGTCACATAAACATCTACATTTTTATATCCAAGCAATTCATTCAATACACTGTACATTCTGACTGGCTTATCCGCATTCTTCAGCTCTTCTGAAGAAATCGCATATTGAATTTCATCAATAAAGCAATAATACTTTTCTCCCGGACTGCTCAATTGTTTTCTGAGATATTCTGCAAGTACATCAGGATCACGAAGCGATACATATCTGTTCTGATCCAATGCAATTTCAATAATGTTCTGTGCAGAGACACCAGATTCAAGCAGGTGCTTTTTGAACAGTTCAAAAAGAATCGTACTTTTCCCGCATCTTCTGATGCCGGTAATGACTTTTATTCTTCCATTCCATTCTTTTTTTATCAATTTATTCAGATATTGATCTCTTCGAATCATATTATCTCCTTTCGGAACTTACTCACTATTGTAACCAACTTCCGATTATATAGTAGCCGGCCTTTTTTCGGAATTCAATGCAGAATGTGAGTAACTTCCGATTTGATTGTTTATTTCAGAAAGTACATCAGACTAAAAAACACCCATGAGTTGTAATCTGCTCAAAGGTGTTTCTTCGATTTTCAGTCAGAGTTTATTTTCCCTCATAGTCTTTACCGTTGATCAGCTTGTTCATGACATGCGTAGTAAAGAAAGATACCAGCGGTCCTAATAAGAAAGTGCAGACAACAGTACCAACTCCGATCAGGCCGTGCAATGCAAAGGTCACAAGAACACAAACGCCGTCTGTGAAGATACGGCTTGGCGCATATGGAAGATGCAGACGCTCATGCATGCCGATAGCCAGATAATCATATGGGGCAACGCCCTGGTCTCCTGCCTGATACATGGCAACGCCGAAGGAGACGACGAATGTTGCCGCAACCATCAGGATTATCTTTCCAATAAAAGGATCCGGTACGCCGAATACATTTCCGAGCAAAGTCCAGAAGAAGGAAACCATATAGCCGAGCAGGCCGCCGTTGAGTAATGTACCCCAGCCGATGTAGTGTCTGCCGAAGGCAAACTCGACAACTAACAGGATCAGGTTCAGAGCCAGCTGCCAGTCACCCAGTTTCCAGCCGAAGGTATCAGATACTGCGATGTTCATGGAAGTGAAGGCATCACTTCCGGTCATAGAAAGACGGAACATGGCAATGCCGAAAGCCAGAATCACGTTGCCCATGACCATCCAGAAAAATCTTTTTCCGTCAAATTTCATACTTTTTTCTCCCCGAGTCCATGTAACTATAGCACAACCTTCTGTTTTCCCATTTCTTTTTCTCATCATGGAAACAGCTTTATGCATCAATGCCGCGGAAATTCAATCTGCATAAGAGATCTGCGACGCTTTCCTTACTGAGTTCCGGATGATTTTTCAGCCAGTCATAAATGATTGCGTATGTACCTTCCGTCAGATAAATCAGCGCCATTTTCTGTTCTATCTCTGACTGGTAATTGAGTCTTGTTTCTTTAGCCAGTTCTCCTGTCCAGGCAATAATACCATCCGATATTTTACGGATGAAATCAGGATCTCCGTTCGGGCCGTCATATGTCAGAAACAGTTCTTTGTTTTCCTGATAAAACGAACAGAGTTTCAGATATGTTTCTTTGCGTTCCTCAATGCCTGATGGTGTTTTCTGCGGTTCATGAATTTCCAGAGCCTGCTTTATAAAAGCTTCTTCCGTCTTATCGAATAAATCATAAATATCGACGTAGTGATCATAGAAAGTAGATCTGTTGATCATGACGCCGGTACAGATTTCCTGCACCGTAATTTTATTTATTGGTTTTTCTGAGAGCAGACGAATCATTTCATTCTGAATCATTTTCTCTGTATATCTGGTCCGCGGATCCTTATTTTTCATAGCACACCTCTGTCAGTTTTAGTGAAAGTGACGGTTTTCCCAACACTTTTATTATATATGCCGGCTTTGACAACACATGAAGGAAAATCAATGGTCGAAGGAAAAAGAAATCCCATCTATTCTGATGGTGCAAACAATAAGGAGAGTCATTAACATGAACATCAAAGGAAAAAGAATTATCGTTACCGGCGGCGGTTCCGGCATGGGCAACGCTGCCGTCAGAAGATTTGCGGATGAAGGTGCCAGGGTCGTAACCATTGATCTGAATGATCAGCAGGCTTACAAAGATGTCATTGCCATGAAGGGCAATGTCACTGACAAGGCACAGATTACAGAAGTCATTGGTGAAGCTGTAAAGAAGCTCGGCGGTCTGGACGCTCTGTTCAATATTGCCGGCGTCAATCGTTTCTGCAAGGTAGAAGAAACAGCCGAAGATACTATGGACTTTATTCTTTCTGTCAATGTCAAAGGTCTGCTCTTCTGCTGCCAGGCTGCTTTCCCTTATCTGAAGGAAAACGGCGGCAGTATCATCAATTTCGGCTCTCAGGCAGCTGACAATTCCGGTCCGGATAGTGCCATCTATTCTGCATCCAAGGCAGCTGTCGCTTCTATCACAAGAAAGATTGCCTGGGAATGGGGTCAGTACGGCATCCGTGCCAACACAGTTGAACCATCTGCCTGGACACCATTGTTTGAACAAATTTCCGACGCAATCCCCTTCCTCTAAGCGTAAGCGCAGGGAGGGGTCAAGTCGGCATGTATGCATGTATATATGGTATAATTACAGCAGGAGATACTGCTTTGTATACCATAACAAGCTATGCTGTCGATCTCAGACATAACAAAGAATTAGTGCACCTGTACAAACAGACATTATCAATATACAGATGTGCATTTTCATGGTGTCTTGCCATTACAGAAGTCTATTGGGATTCAATTAGGAATATTCCCCACATCAATACACAAATGCGTGAGATTGACAAACACATCCATGCAAATAAGAATCACCAAGACCCGGAATATGACTTCGATACAGCATTCCCAAATATGCCTGTTTATTTCAGAAGAGCTGTAATAGTAGACGCGATCGGCGCATACTCATCATATCTGGCTAATCACGCTAATTGGGAAAACAATGGCAGAAAAGGCAGGGAGCCGCAGTCAGGCACTGTACGAAATGTGTATCCGACTTTCTACCGCGGAAATATGTATGATGCCAACGATAACGAAGACGCAGCCAAACTCAAACTGTTCAATGGCAGAACATGGGATTGGTATGAAGTACGTCTTAAGCATACAGATATGCAGTATCTTCGCAATCACTGGCTTGCATACGGAAGCCTGTCTGCCCCTACGTTGGAAAAGCATTATGGAGTATATCGTCTGCGTTTCGCTGTAAGAAAATCATCAAAGCTGTCTGATGTTCCCGTTAAGAAACAGAAGATTTGTGCTGTGGACTTAGGCATCAACACAGATGCCACCTGTTCAGTAATGACAAGTGATGGTACTGTCCTTGCAAGAAAGTTCATCAATTTTGCAAGTGATAAGGCTGAAGTTTGGCACTATCTGAACAAGGTTAAGCAGTTTCAGCACAGGCACGGGTCTCATGATGTCGGAAGTCTCTGGCGGTATGTACGAAATCTGAACAGCCAGCACGCCTATAAGGTGGCAAATGCAATTGCCGATTTTGCAATGATCAGTGAATGTGACTGCATTGTATTTGAACATCTCAACATGTCCGGCAGGAAGATTAAAGGCTCAAAGCGCCAGAAGCTTGCTATGTGGAAGAAGAATACCGTCCAGATTCTGTGTGAATCAATTGCACATCGTCACGGTATCCGGATATCCCATATCTGCGCATGGCAGACGAGTAAACTTGCCTATGATGGTTCCGGAAAGACAGAACGTTCAATCAACGGTAATTATTCCATCTGCAGGTTTCAGAATGGTAGGATTTACAACTGTGATTTATCCGCATCGTATAACATCGGTGCAAGATATTTCATTCGGGAATTACAAAAAACCATGAGTGAGAGTTCATGGTCTCGCATTAAGGCAGAAGTTCCTGATGCCGAGAAAAGAACCAAGTGCACTTTGTCTACGCTATGGCAGCTTAACGCTGCTGTGGCTTAAGAATTGTGCATGATGAAACGCTCCGATATGAGGCGTATGCCCGCCCGAAAAGGTGTAACTGCATGCGGTACTGGTGTTCTTAGGAACTCAGTCACTGAGTGCAGCCGAATCATATCGCAGCGGTAAGTTTCATAAGCTGTACCGCTTATGACAGAGAAGCCCCGTCTTCAGATTGCGTAAGCAATCAAGGCGGAGAGGTTCACAAGACAGTATTAAACGGCCAGAAGGTTACCCCGGAATTAAAGGCACAGATTCAGGCCGGCATGAAGAATGCCTTCCCGCTCGGCTATCTGGGTGATCCGTATGATGACATTGCACCAGTGCTTGTATTCCTGGCATCTGATGCGTCCAGATATATGACTGCACAGTGTGTCGCTGTTAACGGCGGCTCCGCAATGGTCAGATAAATCATTGATCTAAGACTCTGAATCACAACCTGGTTGTGAATTCCAGAGTCTTTTTTATACTTTCTCATCACATGAAAAAAGACATCCGGATCAGCGGACGTCTTAACTTAGTGAAACTTATTTTTCGATTGCAGAGGATTTTCTCAATAAGAAGAAACCGATGACAAACAGAACACCAAGGGTTGCGACAGAAACGTTGACACTATTTGTTACGCAAACAGTAATACCAACCAACATAGTCCCCATAAAGGAAGCACCCTTGCCGCAGATATCCAGCAGACCGAAATACTCACCGGAAGCATCCTGCGGAATCAAAGCTGCATAGTAGGATCTGGATAATGCCTGAATGGCACCCTGGAACATACCGACAATGAAGGCCATGATACCAAACTGCCATAAGGTATGCATGAATAAGGCAAAGATTGCGACAGCGAAGTAACCGCCGATACATACAGAGATCAAAGACAGGGAGCTGTACTTCTTTGAAAGGTTGCCGAACAAGGTAGAGAAGGCAAAAGCAACAACCTGTGTCAAGAGAAGGATGACTAACAAACCTACCTGATCCAATCCTAAGGATTTGCCGATAGCGACTGCTTCATCAATGATGGTATAGACGCCGTCAATGTAGAAGAAGAAAGCAAGCAGGAAATAGAAGACCTTCTTTTCTTCCTTATACATATGAACAAGGGTCTGGCCGATTCGCTTGAAGGAACCGGCAATCTTATCAGCTGCGTGTTCTACATAGTTCTTCTGTTCATAGTTCTTTAACAGAGGCAGCGTGACAACCAGCCACCATACGGCAATGACAAGGAAGGCAAGGAAAATAGAAAGCTTTTCGTTGATAACGCCTGTATTGCCTAAGAGATAGAAGACCAGAGCGGCAATGAACGGCGGGCAGGATCCCAGATACCCCCAGGCATAGCCTAAGGAAGAAACCTTATCAATACGATCCAATGTCGTAACATCATTAATCATGGAATCATACAGGACAAGCGAAGACTGATAAGCGACCTTGGCAACAACATACGTTACCAGATACATCATCCAGTTCGGAACGACGCCTAATAAGACGCAGCCGATAACACCGATGATCAGGACGGCTGTAAACATCGGCTTACGGAAGCCCTTGTTATCAGAGATAGAACCAAGGACCGGTCCCAGGAAAGCAACGATGACCGTTGCAATGGATGTTGCATAGGACCAGGAAGCCAGATAATCACTGGAATCCATGCCTGCCGTCTGGGCCAGTGTATTGAACCAGATCGGAATCAGGGTAGAAACCATCATGGTGAAAGCAGAATTGCCGATATCATACAGAATCCAGGATTTCTCCTTTGTAGTAAATTCTTTCAACATAAACAAATATCCCCTTTTCTGATTGATGGTAACATTTTAAGAAAATTATCTACCATCCTATTTCTGTTTCAGCTAAGTAAAATTTATGCAAAATACTTAGTCTTCCCATTTCCAGTTGGCAACTTCAGGCAGATCCTGACCATACTGGCGGATGTACTGCTTGTGTTCAACCAGCTTGTTTTCCATCATCTGGAATAAATGGGCTGTGGAATCATGATATTTGTCCTTCGGAAGTCTCAGCAGAACATCTTCGACCAGATGGAATCTGTCGATATCATTCTGAACTCTCATATCAAACGGGGTAGTAATCGTACCCTCTTCCTTATAGCCGCGGACATGGAGGTTTCTGTTGTGTCTTCTGTATGTGAGTTCATGAATCAAAGTCGGATAGCCGTGGAAGGCAAAGATAATCGGCTTGTCAGTTGTAAATAACATGTCATATCTTGCGTCACTTAAACCATGCGGATGTTCCTGCGAAGGCTGCAGCTTGAAGAGGTCAACGACATTGATGACTCTGATCTTGAGATCAGGCAGTTCCTTTCTGAGAATGGAAACAGCTGCCAGCGTTTCCAGTGTTGGTGTATCCCCGGCACATGCCATAACGACGTCCGGTTCACAACCCTGATCATTGCTTGCCCAGTCGATAATGCCTAAGCCCTGGGTGCAGAGATTGACAGCTTCTTCCATAGAGAACCATTGCGGTCTCGGATGCTTGGATGCAACAACAACATTGACATAGTTTCTGGAACGCAGGCAATGATCCATGCAGGATAAGAGGCAGTTTGTATCAGCCGGCAGATAAATACGGACAACATCTGCTTTCTTGTTTGCAATGTGATCCATGAAACCAGGATCCTGGTGGGTAAAGCCGTTATGGTCCTGCTGCCAGATATGAGAAGTGAGCAGGAAGTTCAAAGAAGCAATGTCCTGGCGCCAAGGCAGCTGGTTGCATACCTTCAGCCACTTTGCGTGCTGGGCAGCCATAGAATCAACGACTCTGACGAATGCTTCATAGGAATCAAAGAAGCCGTGTCTGCCAGTCAGCAGATAGCCTTCCAGCCACCCTTCGCACATGTGTTCACTCAACATGCCGTCCATGATCCGGCCGTCTCTTGCCAGGTGTTCATCGGTCGGTAACATCTTTGCTTCCCAAGGTCTGTCTTCTGCTTCAAAAGCATGATTCAGACGATTGGACATGCCTTCATCCGGAGAAAAAATACGGAAGTTTCTGGCTTTGTCATTAGCCTTGAAAATATCACGGACGAACTTGCCGAATTCCATCATATCCTGGGCTTCCACGCTGCCAGGTTTCCTGACATCTACTGCATAGTCACGGAAGTCAGGCATGATCAGATTATGAAGAAGCTTGCCCCCGTTAGCGTGCGGATTGGCACCTAAACGTGCATCTCCCTTTGGTGCTAACGACTTGATTTCTTCTTTCAGGGATCCGTCTTCATTAAAGAGTTCTTCCGGTTTGTAGGAACGCAGCCAGTTTTCAAGAATATGAAGGTGTTCTTCATCCTTGACTTCGACCGGTACCTGATGGGCATGGAAGCTGCCTTCGATATGAACGCCGTCAACCATCTTCGGAGCAGTCCATCCCTTTGGTGTACGGAGGACGATCATCGGCCAGAACGGACGGGTTTCATCGCCTGTTTCTCTTGCGTGTTTCTGGATTGTCCTGATTTCTTCAATGACCTTGTCCATGGTTTGGGCCATGAGCGGGAACATCTTGTCCGGATCATCGCCTTCAACAAAATAAGGTTTCCAGCCATAGCCGTGCATCAGGGAAGCAAGTTCATCTTCCGAAATTCTGGAAAGAATGGTCGGATTGGAAATCTTGTATCCATTCAGATGAAGGATCGGCAATACGGCCCCATCATGAACCGGATTCAGGAACTTGTTGGAATGCCAGGAAGTAGCCAAAGGACCGGTTTCACTTTCCCCGTCACCGACAATGACTGCAGCAATCAGATCCGGATTGTCAAAGACAGCACCAAAGCCATGGGCTAAGGAATAGCCAAGTTCACCGCCTTCATTGATGGAACCAGGCGTTTCCGGTGCACAATGAGAAGGAACACCGCCCGGGAATGAGAACTGCTTGAATAACTTTCTCAAGCCTCTTTCATCCTGGGTGATATTCGGATACACCTCAGAATAGGAACCATCGAGATAATCATTGGCAATATAGAAATTGCCGCCGTGTCCTGGCCCGGATAAAAGGATCATATCCAGATTATATTTATTGATGACACGATTCAGATGAACGGTCACAAAGTTCTGGCCTGGTACTGTGCCCCAATGACCGACAATCTTTTTCTTGACGTCCTTCATTTCAAGCGGACGCTTTAATAAAGGATTGTCCAGCAGATATAATTGGGAAGCAGAAAGGTAATTGGCTGCTCTCCACCATTCCTGCATGCGGTGCAGGTATTCTTCATTGTTGAAATCTTCACTCATAATTAATTATTTCTCCTGTAATATCGGATTTGTATAAGAACATCATACCACTAAACATACATTTCCTTTGTAAGGAAATTGTCATAAAACATGCATACATGGAATAGAAAAAAGCCGGAGACTATGCCGGCAATGGCATAAACCTAAAAATTTGGGTTTATGCTTTTTTCTTTCTCACAGATACTTGCTTAACTCACTTGATATTCACATATGTAGTATAGGAAAATAT
>OMXQ01000063.1 GCA_900315065.1 uncultured Erysipelotrichaceae bacterium | reverse complement strand
GCAGCTTTTAACACCAAACCTTTATCTAGTTAAATTTTTCGTCCTTCTCTATGAAGATGTTTTTAAGTCGGCAATTTATCGTATTTTTTATTCACACTTCTCCTTTTTCTTTATCTGTACCTTTGCAGAATCAAAGGCATCTGCCAGTTGTTTCTTGGCTTTATGATCCAGCTGCTTGAGAGCATATTCTCTCTGCATGGCTTCTATCCTGTCTTCAAACATCTCATAATAGGCAATGCGAACCGGCTTATGAGCTTTGGTATACTTTGCCCCTTTTCCTTCGCAATGGGCTTTGTATCTTTTTTCAAGATCATTTGTCCAGCCTGTATAGAAGGAACCATCCTCGCATTCCAGGATATAAGTATAATTCATTCTACGCTCTTCAGACTTTCTACCATCTCTATATTACGCAGTTTTTTCCGCATGACCTGATTGACAATCAGACCGAAGCCGATCGTCAGAGCAACAGAGATCACAATACTCAGCGGCATGACTTCTCTGCCATACATGACATAGGAAAATTCCACTTCCCACATGATCCAGTGATGAAGCCGGATGCCTAGCGGTATGCCAAGCAGGGCACCGAAGAATGTCAGAATATTGTTTTCCTTGTATATATAATTCTGAACTTCTTTTTCATAGAAGCCAAGTACTTTCAAAGTTGCAATTTCTCTTTGCCTTTCGGCAATATTGATATTCATCAGATTGCCCAGCACAACAAATGACAAAGCAAGCGAAGAGATGATCAGAACTGCCACAATGAAATCAAGCGACCTGACCATAGTCCGGAAATTTTCCAATGTCTTTTCATAGAAATTGATGCTTTCTACTTCACTGTCTTCACTCAGCTGCTGCTGCAGATCTTTGGTCGAAACCCCATCTTTCATCTGAATCATCAGGGTATCCGGCCGGCTTTCTTTGCCGAAGACTTCCTGATAATACTGCCTGGTCATAAAGACATAGTGCTGGATATACATTTCAGCAATCCCGCTGACTTCTGCCTCTTTCTGATCCCCGTCTTTGTCTTCAATTGTTACCGTATCACCGGTTTTGATATTGAGATCTTCACTCAGTTTCTGCGAGATGATGATGCCCTCATCCGTCAATTCCAGCGGCTTGTGTTTCTTCATCGTCCGCAGCTGATAGATCTGCTGTGCTTCCTCATTGTCATCAAATACCTGCAGAATCACTGTCTTGTCATTGCCGTCTTTGGCAGTTTTACTGGAGAAGGAAGCTGCCTGATTGACCTGAACGATATCCTCATTCTTCAACAGATCCTGCTTTTCCTGCTGCAGCTGATCTTCTGTAATGTCTTCCTTATAGGTAACCATGCCGTCAATCTTCATGATTTCATCAAACTGCAGCTTTACCATCTGATTAATGGAATCCCGGATGCCGAATCCCGTCACCATCAATGCGGAACACCCGGCTACCCCGATCAGGGTCATGAAAACCCGCTTCTTGTAACGAAGCAGATTGCGGATAGTAACTTTCCAGGAAAATGTCACCTTGTTCCAAAGCCACGGAATGTGTTCCAGGAAATTGCTGGAACCGTGCTTAGGTGCTTTCGGCCGCATGAGCTGGGCCGGCACATCCTTCATATCACTATAGGAAACATACAAAGTTGTCAGAATCATGACCGCCATGAAGGAAACACTTGCCAGAGCAATCAGATGCCACGGGATATAGATCTTCATCGGCGGCTCAATATACAGCATCCGCCAGGCCTGATAGATAATAACCGGGAAAGTCAGGATGCCTGTGATGGAACCGATGACAAGCCCCAGCACGGTTGCTGAAGAAGCATAGATCAGATACTTGGAAATACATTGATAACGTGTATATCCAAGCGCACGGAAAATACCGATCTGCCCTCTTTCCTCATCGATCATACGGGTCATGGTCGTCAGACACACCAGACAGGCAACCATGAAGAAGAAAACCGGGAAGATATTGCCGATCGCGGCCATCTGATCCACGGTGTTGCGGTAGGTTTCACTGCCATAGTGCTTTTCATGATCCAGCACCGTCCACTTGTTTTCTTTGAGATCCGCAATCTTTTCCTTTGCTTCCGCAAGGTCTTCCGCTGCCTGGTCAAGTTTTTCCTGCCCGTCTGCTTTGGCCTGGGCAAGGTCTTTTTCACCCTGCTCAATTTCAGCCTGCTTGTCCATCAGCACTGCTTCATTTTTTCTGATCTCTGCCCAGCCGGCATCGATCTGATTCTGACCGTTCGTCTCAGCTTCTTCAAGTGCTCCGGCACCTGCTTCCAGTTCGGTTTTCTTCTGGTTCAGCGTCTGACTTGTTTCCTGCAGCTGCGCCTGCGCTTCCCGGATCTGCTGATTGCCGTTTTCAACTGCCTGCTTCTGCGATTGCAGAGTTGCAATCATGCCGTTGAGCTCATCAATGGAAGAGAAGCCTGCCTGAATAAGAATGCCGCTTTTCATTGTGTTCAAAGCAGCTTTCAGGTCAGAAACCGTATTGGTCTCTGCAAGTCCCGCCTGATTCATGAGCGGTTCAATGGCAGGATTCTGGCCGATGAGAAGAGATAAAGGCGTATTTTCATCAACTTGTGAAAGCGAATCAATCTGCTGATTCAAAGTGTTATATGTGTCTGCTGCTTTCTGCAATTGCGACAGAGATTCTTCCAGCTGCGGCAGTTGTTTCTGCCCCTCTTCCAGTTGTTTCTGCTGGCCGGATAGTTGCTGCTGTGCTTCTTCAAGCTTCTGAAAACCAGCCTGCAGCTGTTTTTCACCATCATTGATTTCCTGCTGCTTCTGATTGATAGCTGCATCCAGTTCTGCCTGGGAAGCCTGCAGTTTCTTTTTGTTTTCTTCAATTGCCTGTAAGCCTTCAGCAGCTGCCTGCTTTCCTTCTGCCAGCTTCTGTTCAGCTTGGCTTGTTTCATCCTGGAATTTCTGCAGGTTTTCCTGGTATTCTTTCTGGCCGTCTTCGTATTTCTGATCTGCTTCCTTCTTTACAGATTCATATCTGTGCGCTGCCTGCCTCTTTCCCATCTCTTCCAGATTGCCGGCTGCATCTTTGGTCAAATCTTCATAGTCTTTGGAAAAGACATTGAGCTGCTTTGCGCCGGTGACAAGAATATTGGCTTCTGTATAAAAGTCCTGCACGAATGCATCGGAAGGCAGATAGAAATAGGTCGTGATATAGCGGTTGGACAAAGTAGAAGTTTCTTTGGTTTCATTGATATACAACGGCGTATCAATCGTACCGACAACCGTCACTTCATCGACTTTGAGATAATCATCGAGATCATTCTGCGGTCTCGACAAACGGACTTTCGTTCCGATCGGCAGCCCTGGTGCAAGGTCTGTTCCGGCTTCGCCGACAACTTCATGATCATTTTCAGGGAGTCTGCCTTCCCTTAATTCAAATTGATTGATCTGCGCCTCCGGGTTCCAGGCATGAATGCGGATGACTTTGCTGGAACCCTCAGAAGTACCGATCACATCTGCAAACTTCGTGCCTTCTGCTTTTTCTACATAAGCCTGTTCCTGCAGCTTTCCAATATCTTCTTCATCAAAGCCGTAGTCAGAATAAATGGTAATATCCTTGAGATTTGTCTCATCCATGTAGGCATCGACATTTCTGCTCATCATATAAGAAGAGCCGGAAACGCCCACGAAAAAAGCAGAGCCGATTGCAATAATTGCACTCAATGAAAAGAAGCGGCCCCTGGTTTTCTGAATCAGACGCAATGTATCTTTTTTCTTTGCTTTTTTCATGAATTACCACTCAATATCAGCGATATCCTTCGGATGTTCATTGACTTCCCGCTGGACAATTTTTCCGTTTTTGACATGGAAGACAAGATCTCCCATCGGACACAAGGCAAGATTATGAGTAATGATAATGACCGTCATGTTTGTTCTGCGGCAGGTATCCTGCAGAAGCTGCAGAATCTGCTTGCCGGTAACATAATCCAATGCCCCGGTCGGCTCATCACAAAGCAGCAGCTTCGGGTTTTTGGCCAGGGCTCTTGCGATCGCAACCCGCTGCTGTTCCCCGCCGGAAAGCTGAGACGGGAAGTTATGCATTCTTTCCCCCAGCCCTACTTCTTTCATCACCTTTGCAGGTTCCAGCGGATCTTTGCATATTTCCGTTGCGAGTTCTACATTTTCAAGCGCAGTCAGATTCTGCACCAGATTATAGAACTGGAAAACAAAACCTATTTCATAACGGCGGTAGGAAGTCAGCTGGCTGGCATTGAGCTGATCAATTCTGCGTCCGTCAACGACAATCTCGCCGGAGGTGCAGGTATCCATTCCGCCTAAAATATTCAGAATGGTGCTCTTGCCGGCACCGCTTGCTCCGGCAACGACAACAAATTGTCCCTTTTCGATTTCAAAATCGACACCGGCCAGGGCATGAATATCTACTTCACCTACGTGGTAGGTTTTGGTTACGTTGTGAAATAAAATGTATGTCATACCCATACTATAGGCTAAAAGGCAGAAAAAAACCATTGGATTGAACCAATGGTTATTTACTGCAATTACTTTCTCAGACCGAGCTTCTGAACGAGTTCTCTGTAACGGTTGATATCGTGCTTCTTGAGGTATTCAAGCAGGCACTTTCTGCGGCCGACCATCTTCAGAAGACCACGGTTGGAAGAATAGTCCTTCTTGTTGGCTGTCATATGAACTGTCAGCGCATTGATCTGTTCTGTCAACAGAGCAACCTGTACTTCTACACAGCCTGTGTTAGCAGCCTTGCCGCCGTATTCCTTTGTAATTTCAGCAACCTTTTCCTTAGATAACATTTTATTTTCCTCTTTTCTTTCGATAACATCCGGTCCGAGCATACATCTGAGGAAGTGTATTCCCAGCCCGAAAGCTTATGTATCATACCATTCTTTCTGTCAGCAGGCAAGTTATTTTGCAAAATACAGGATCAGCTGAACCATCTGCATGATAAAGCGAACGCCGCCCACCCCGGCAGCAGCTGCACTCATCCAGAAATACTTGTCTTTATTGTCCTTCAGCTTCACAATGCCAAGTACGCCAAGTACAGTACCAGCCAGAGAAATGACCCCCATCCAGTCCAGCAGCCAGCTGAATACAGAAGCGACCAGGGAATAGATGCCGAGCATGGTTCTGCCGGTCTGCTTCATATTTTCTTTTTTCTGTTTCTGCTTGGCGGCAGCTTTTTCTCTTGTCTCAATTTCTTCCTGCTTCTTCGCTGCTTCCATTTCAATTGCCCGTTTTGACTTGCCGCGGACATTGGACTTTTTCATTTTTGCCATGTATTTTCTCCTCAATCATCCATCAGATCAACCAGGACGCTGTTGAGGATTTCATATCCTTCCTCAGTTGCTCTGATTGTTTTCTCATTGACTTCCAGCAGGCCCTTTCTGATCAGGGCTTCTGCTTTTGTATTGTAAACCTGCATGAAGGTTTTCCCGAAGGCTTTTTCAAAATGGTCTGGCGGAAAGCCGTCTTTGAGACGCAGTCCCATCATGACGCTTTCAAACATCATGTCCTTTTCAGATAAGAGAATATCTTCATGCAATAAAGGATCTTCCAGATATTTTTTCAGGGAACGGGTATTGTCATAGCGGCGGTTTCCTTCTTTGCCACTCGCTCCGCATGAGATGCCGTAGAAATCTTCATAGAGCCAGTATTTCTTATTGTGCCTGGATTGTTTTCCATCCTTGGCAAAGTTGGAAATTTCGTATTGATGATAGCCTGCTTTTTCCAACCTGCCTTCAATCCACTCATACATATCTGCTTCTGTATCCTCATCCAGATGCCTGTATCCTTTTCTGCCAAAGACGGAGTTGGGTTCAATGGTCAGCGAATAAAGAGAAAGATGAGACGGATCCAGTGACAAGGCATCTTCAACTGACTGCTGCAGCATTTCCATGGTCTGCCCAGGCAGGGAATACATGAGATCCAGGGAGATGTTATCCATCCCTGCTCCTCTGCATTCCTGCATGCAGTGAGCAATCATGTCCAGATCATGGTGCCTGCCCATCAGTTTCAATAAACCGGGATCAGAAGACTGGAAGCCGATCGAAACCCGGTTGATGCCGTGCTTCCTGAGAATTTCTGTTTTCTTCTGCGTCAGCGTTTCCGGATTGATTTCCACCGTATATTCCGATACATGGGAAACATAAGGATCCAGCAGGGAAAGCAATCTTTCCAGCTGATTTTCATTGAGACAGGTCGGTGTACCGCCGCCGATATAGACCGTATCAAGAGACAGATTGATCTTCTTTGCCTGCATTTCCTTCTGCAATGCCTGCAGCCATTTTTCTGCAGCATCTTCCCGGTAGATCTGATGGCAGAAATCACAATAGGCACAGATGGAAGCACAGAAAGGCACATGGAGATACAAAGCGTCAGGCTCAGCTCTTTGGATCTTCATCACGGGACAGAACTGCCATAAAGGCTTCCTGCGGAATGACAACGGAACCGACTTTCTTCATCCGCTTCTTGCCTTCTTTCTGCTTTTCCAGCAGCTTCTTCTTACGGGAAATATCACCGCCATAGCACTTGGCCAGGACGTTCTTGCGCAGAGCTTTGATATTGGTACGGGCAATGATTTTTCCGCCGACCGCTGCCTGAACCGGAATTTCAAATTGCTGCTTCGGGATCAGATCTTTTAATTTGATCGTAATGCCGCTGCCTCTGCGATAAGCATCAGAGCGATGTACAATGACAGACAAAGCATCCACCATTTCCCCGTTCAGCAGAATATCCATTCTGACCAGATCTTCCCTGCGATAGCCGATCAGTTCATAATCCAGCGAAGCATAGCCCCTGGTTACTGACTTCAGCTTGTCAAAGAAGTCATAAATGATTTCACTCAGCGGCATTTCATAAACCAGCTGGTTTCTGCCGGCATCGATGACATCCATGCCTTTGTAGATGCCCCGCTTATCCTGGCACAGCTGCATGACTGCTCCGATAAAGTCATTCGGCACCATAATGGAAGCTTTGACATATGGTTCCTCAATGTGATCAATCTTAGAGGCATCCGGCATTTTGGCCGGGTTGTCAATTTCCATCATCTGCCCGTCGGAAAGATAAACATGATAAATAACGGACGGTGCAGTTGCGATCAGATCGAGATTGTATTCTCTTTCCAGTCTTTCCTGTACGACATCCATATGCAGCAGGCCCAAGAAACCTGCCCGGAAGCCGAATCCCAGTGCCTGGGAAGTTTCCGGTTCATATTGAAGAGCTGCATCATTGAGCTGCAGCTTGTCCAAAGCATCATGAAGATCCTGATACTTGTCAGCTTCACTTGGATACAGGCCGCAATAAACCATCGGATTCATCTTGCGATAGCCTGCTAACGGTTTCTCAGCAGGATTATCAACCAGCGTCACTGTATCACCGACCCGGACATCATGAATGTCCTTGATGGAAGCCGCAAACCAGCCGACGTCGCCGCAGATGAGTTCATTCATCTTGACTTCTTTCGGATTGCGGATGCCGCATTCCAGTACTTCGTATTCAGCCCCGCTTGCCATAAAGCGGATATGATCGCCGACTTTCAGATGGCCTTCTCTGATTCTGACCAGGGCGATGACTCCCCGGTAGGAATCATACATTGAATCAAAGACCAGCGCCTGCAGAGGATGATCAGGATTTCCGGAAGGTGCCGGAATCTTCGTGACAATCTGTTCGAGCACCTGATCTACGTTCAGACCGCTGCGGGCAGAAATTTCCGGTGCTTCTGAACAATCGAGACCGATGATATCTTCAATTTCCTTTTTGGTTTCTTCCGGCTGGGCGTTGTTCATATCAATCTTGTTGATGACCGGCAGAATTTCAAGATCGTTGTCCAATGCAAGATAGGTATTGGCAAGGGTCTGCGCCTGTACGCCCTGGGTTGCATCAACGACCAGGACTGCCCCTTCGCAGGCTGCTAAAGAACGGGAAACTTCATAAGAGAAGTCGACGTGACCTGGCGTATCAATCAGATTGAAAAGATAATCATGACCATCTTTGGCATGATAGGACAATTGCACGGCATTCAGCTTGATGGTAATGCCTCTTTCTCTTTCAAGGTCCATATCATCCAGAAGCTGCGCTTTCATATCACGCTGCTGAACGGTATCGGTCATTTCAAGAATCCGGTCTGCCAAAGTGCTTTTGCCATGGTCTATATGAGCAATAATTGAGAAATTACGAATATATTTCTGATCCATCAGGCAAACACCTTTCCAATCAATTCACGGCCGCTGCCATTATAAAAGGCATCCGCATTCATTCTCTTCTTGCCTTCCATCTGCAATTCTGTTACGGCAAGAATACCGCCTTCACAAGCTACTTCCATGGCGTGATTGCTGAAACCAAGGATTTCTCCTCTTTGTCCCTTTGTTTCACCAGCCTGTTTCTTTACGGCATAGAATTTGATTCTTTTTCCTTCCAGGTTTCCATAGGCAATCGGCCAGTCAATCAATCCACGGATATGGTTGTATACCTGATCCAGGTTTTCTTTCTGGAAAACGACCTCCTCTTCTTCTTTGGTAATATTCAAAGCTAAGACGACTTTGGATTCATCCTGTTCTACGCCTTTCAATTCTCCTTTGAGATACAAAGGCAGATACTTGCGGATCATATCACAGGAAACATCCATGAGTCTCTGGTTCAATTCATAGAAAGTTTCATCCGGACCAATCGATACATGGTCGCAGGCAAAAACTCTGCCGGCATCCATGGCCGGAATCATTTCCATAAGGGAAACGCCTGTTTCTGTATCTCCATTCATAACCGCATGCTGAATCGGGGCGCCTCCTCTGTATTTCGGCAATAAAGACGGATGCACATTCAGACAACCCAGTGCAGGCAAAGAAAGAATGCTCTTGGGAACAAACTGGCCGTACGCGCACGTCAGAATCAGATCCGGCTGTAAAGCCGCAAGCTCATCCTTTGCATCTTTCAGCTTTTCCGGCTGAATGCAGGGAATATTGTGTTCCATGCACAAGGCATGAACAGGTGTCGGTTCAATTTTGTGCTTTCTGCCGACCGGACGATCCGGCTGGGAAACAGCACCGACAACATTGTATTTCTCTTCAACTAATGTCTGAAGGATTCTTCTGGCAAATTCGGGAGTTCCGAAAAATAAAATACGTGGTTCATTCATTGTAGGCAAAACCTCCTGACTGTCCTATATTATACAGGATTATTTCGTCTTTTCATTGCAATTTAAAATTGCGTTTGTTATAATTCCTACTGCTGAATAAGACAGGAGGTGTTCTTAACATGGCAAATATCAAGTCACAGAAGAAGCGCGCACTGACAAACCTGAAGAGACAGAATGCCAAGGCCGGACAGAAGAGTGAACTGAAGACAGCTATCAAGAAGGTTCTCGTTGCTGTTGAAGCAGGAGACAAGGAAGCTGCTGTTTCTGCATATAACGTAGCTAACAAGTGCCTGGACAAGGCTGTTGTCAACGGCATCAAGAAGAAGAATTATGCCGCTCGTCAGAAGTCCAGACTGGCTAAGGCTGTTAACAGCGTAGCTTAATCAGAACTTTGCGAAAGAAAAGAAACCCGCTGAGGTTTCTTTTTTTTGTTATCTGATTATTATTGTACTTCGCTGAGGAATTCATTGAGGACAACCAGCTCTTCTGCTAAAGCGTCAGCTTTATCGCTTTCCCCTTTTGAATTGATCAGGATGGTTTCAATCTTCTTCTTGCGCATTGCACAATATTGAATATAGGCAGGATCCTTCTGTTCCATCAGGACCGGTCCGAGGAACAGTTCCCGTTTTGTCAAAGACGGGGCTTTTTTTGCGGTAAAAGAAAGAATGACATAGTCGTGTCCCCGGTCATTGATATACGCTTCGTCATCAATGCGCATGTTGTGATCAGAAATCCACTTTCGCATCTGGATCGTATCCCGGTTGATCTCTACCAGAATCTGTTTCATTTTTCCAAGTCTTGGATAAGCTGCCTCCAGAATAGCTGCTGCCGTGAGATAGCCCATGCCGGCAATGACGCACCCGTTTGCGTCTTCCGGTACATTTTCAAACCCATCGGAAAGAACCGGAAAAATATTATCCTGCATGCCTGCTTCAGCAATGGTCTTTTCAGCTGCACGCAAAGGGCCTTCTCCGATATCACAGGCATAGACTTTCCTGCATTTTTTATTCCGGATCAGAAGAACCGGCAGAAAAGCATGATCGGTACCGATATCGGCGACAATCATGCCCTTTCTGACCATATCTGCAATTTTTTCAATGCGGATGTTCTTCATTACTTATCAAAAAAATCCTTCAGTCTCTTGGAACGGGTCGGGTGCTTCAGCTTGCGGATTGCCTTGGCTTCGATCTGTCTGATTCTTTCTCTGGTGACATTGAATTCTTTGCCCACTTCTTCCAGGGTTCTGGTTCTGCCGTCATAGAGACCGAATCTCAATCTCAATACTTTTTCTTCCCGATCTGTCAATCCGGATAAAACATTGTTGATCTCATCCTTCAATAACTGGTTGGAAGCGAACTGGTCTGGTGATAAAGCATCCTTATCTTCAATAAAGTCGCCGAGATGAGAATCATCTTCTTCGCCAATCGGGGTTTCAAGCGAAACCGGTTCCAGGGCAATCTTCTGAATTTCACGTACCTTTTCAGGCGAGATGCCGTCCATGCGGGCACTGATTTCTTCGGCTGTAGGTTCACGGCCAAGTTCCTGCACAAGCTGTCTCTGTACGCGGGTCAGCTTATTGATGGTTTCCACCATATGGACCGGGATACGGATCGTTCTTGCCTGGTCGGCAATAGCTCTGGTAATTGCCTGGCGGATCCACCATGTGGCATAGGTAGAGAACTTGAATCCTTTGCGGTAGTCAAATTTTTCTACTGCCTTCACAAGACCCATGTTGCCTTCCTGAATCAGATCCAGGAATAACATGCCTCTTCCGACATATTTCTTGGCAATGGATACAACCAGACGCAGGTTGGAGGAAATCAGGATATCACGTGCTTCCTGGTCGCCTTCTTCAATGCGCTTGGCAATCTCCGGTTCATCTTCCGGTTTCAGCAGCGGTACTCTGCCGATTTCCTTCAGATACATCTTGACCGGATCATTCAAAGTGACATTTGTATTCTTTGCAGAGAATGCTTTTTTACCAACTGCATTTGCGACTTCTTTTTCAATGGATGCACGGGTTTCACCACCGGTATTTTCTTCATCCGGATCTACCATGTCTTCATCCTGATTGCTGCTGTCTTCGCCCTCTTCCAGCAGTTCCAGTTCTTCTTCCTCTTCATCCATGTTTTCGATATCTTCATCTTCGGAAACAGTGATGCCTTCGTCCCGGAACCAGTCCCACAGGTTATCCATATCATCATCGGAGAGATCAAGCTTTTCCAGAGAAGACATAATGTCCTTCTGATAAATAGCTCCGTCTTTCTGATAAATGGCACGATAGTCTTCTTTCAATTCATCAAGAGTCTTGATTTCTTTGGAACTGCCTTTGCCTTTGAATACAGCAATGACAGCTTCTTCCTTCTTTTCAGATTTTGCTTTCTTACTGTCTGCTTTTTCTTCTGTTACGGCAGCTGCTTTCTCAGACTTGCGGGTCTTCTTTGCCGGCTTTGTTTCAGCAGTTTCAGTTTTCTTTGCTTTGCCTGCTGTCTTTTTTACCGGAGCTTCAGCTTTCTTTGCAGCAGAAGATGCCTTTGGTACCTTCTTTTCAACTGTCTTTTTTTCTGCGGCAGCTGCTGTTTTCTTAGCAGATTTTACTGTTTTCTTTTCTTCTGCAGGTGTTTCTGCTTTTTTCTTTGCCGGTGTCTTTTTCACTGCCGGCTTTTCAGCTTTGGCAGCAGTTTTCTTTTCTGTCTTTGAAACAGTTGTTTTTTTCACAGATGTCTTTTTTGCGGCACTTGTTTTCTTTACCGTTGTTTTTGCCTTTTTATCTGCGGAGGCCTTCGGCGCAGCAGAGACAGCTGCTTTCTTTCTGGAAGACTTTGGTTCAGCGGCTGCTTTTACCGTCTTCTTTTCTGCCTTTTTCTTTGTCTTTGCGGCAGTTTCTTCAGTAATGGTCTGATTCGGAACTTTCTTCATCGATTAACCTCCGTAATTCACGTAAACAATGACTATATTTGTTTAAAATCAGCTCACGACTGAGATCATTAAGATCTCCTTTGAGCTGGTCACGGTATTGATCTGCTTCGTTGGTCAGAACGGTTTCCTTGATTCTGCGGATTGCCCCTGTCATTCTGCTTTCTTCATAAGGAATGGTGAAAGCAGGTGAAGTCACAAGACGGGAAATCAGATCCTTGATGCTTTGGGAATCCGTCTGATCAATCAGTGAAGACGCATCTGCTTTTCCATAAGTATGCTGGGCATCAACAATCATCATTGCCAGGGTCTGATCATCATCGCCGATCAGATAGCCGAGCTTGTCTTCAAAGACCTGTACGGCTTTGGAAGATGCCATCATCATGGACAATATCTGTTCCTGGGCTTTTTCCGTCCCGTCAGGCACTTTTGTAAGTTTCCTGATTTCTGGTAAAGGCGTAACCGTTTCACGAGGCTTCAGCGCTTCATAGTTGAGCTGAAAGCCGGTCATTCTGGAAAGCTGGTCAGTAAAGTAGCGGCGGTCCATCTCATCCGGCAGTGCGTTGATTTCAGCCATGGCTTTTTGGACCATTTCCTTTTTGGCTAGATAGCTGTCCATGTTGGTTTCCTGCTGCAGAAACTGCAGGACAAATTCCATCCAGGAAATTTCATGGGAAACCATTTCCTTCAAAGCATCACTGCCATTGTCCCGGATAATTTCATCCGGGTCTTTGCCGGTCTTGTTCAGGACAATTGCAATATCACATCCTGCTTCTTTTGCCATCTTTGCCGCCCGCCAGGTAGCTGCCTGGCCCGCATGGTCCCCGTCGTAGCAGAATACAACCTTGGCTGCGATCTTTTTGAGAAGCCGGATCTGGCTGGCAGTACAGGAAGTACCTAACGTACATACGGCATTTTTCAGTCCTGCCCGATAGAAAGCAATGACATCGGTGACCCCTTCGCAAACGTATACTTTTCCATTTCTTCTGGCTTCGAGTTTTGCCCGATGGTAGTTATAGACAATATCACCTTTGATAAAGACATCCGTATCATTGGTATTGATATATTTTGCCTTGTTTTCAGGATCAATGGTCCTGGCCGAAAAGCCGATCGGATTGCCGTCGATATCATGAATCGGAAACGTGATCCGATCCGAGAATACATCATGAAGACCGGATTCCGTGATTCTGCCGACGTTAGCGCCGACAATGTCTTTTTCACTATAGCCCTTTGCCTTCAGAAAAAGAGAAAGACTATCTCCCGGGGGATTATAGCCGATCTGAAAGACTTCTCTGACGGAAGCATCCAGTCCTCTTTTCCCGAGGTATTCTTTCTCTTTGACAGCCGCTTGTGAATCCAGCTGATAAGCGGTAAAGTTTACGCTCTCTTCCAGAACCTTATGCAAAGCTTCCTTATGCGGATCTTTCACAGTCTTCTGTGCCTGCGGCTGTACGGAAAGATGATAGCCGGTAATTTCAGCTACCCTTCCGACTGCTTCCGGGAAGGAGATTTTTTCATAATTCTGAACAAAGGTAAAGACATTGCCGCCGTTGCCGCACACAAAGCACTTGTAGATCTGACGATCAGGAGAAATGGACATGGATGGAGAATGGTCATCATGGAACGGGCATAAAGCTACATAGCTCTTGCCTTTGTGATGAACCTGGATGTAGTGCGAGATCACATCGACTATATCGGCGTGCTCACGTACAGCTTTGATTTCTTCATCGCTGATGTATGCCATTATTTCCCCTTTCTTTTTCGCTCTTTTCTAGCTAAGTGTTGGCGTTGTGCCTTGGAACGTACAGCCCTTCTCTGACCTTCAGCTATACTCACATATGTAAATGAGGTAAGCGTATGTTAGATCAGAACTTCATGAATAATCTGACTCC
>OMXQ01000062.1 GCA_900315065.1 uncultured Erysipelotrichaceae bacterium | reverse complement strand
ATTCTACTTTATTGCAGGTCAAGTTGACCACCTCACAGTGGGATTCTTTCATGTGCGCTACTTTTTCTATATGCTCTACGTTTTATTCATACTTTGATTATAAAACAAAAAGCCCTGCTCTAGGCAAAGGCTTTAATGATTTTCGGAAGATCTGCAACTGTGATAATACCCAGAGGCTTCTCGTTCAGATTGCCGCGGTCAGTCACAATGATAGCCAGCAGATTCTGCCCGTTTTTCATCGCACTTTCAAAAGCACGGATCGCAGAATCCACCGAACTGGTATGCGGCAGGAAGAGAACTCTTTCCTTCTTTCTGGAAACAAGAATCTCACTGACGCTGCTTTCTTTCTTCTCTTCTTCCAATGCCCAGCGGGCAATTTCTTCCAAAGTAACAATACCTTTATACGTATTGTCTTCATAAACAGGAATTTTGGAAGTATCGAGTTCATCCATCAGATCGAAAGCTTCTTTGATCGGGGTATCCGGCTTTACCGTACGAAGCGGTCTGGAACAGAACTGGAGAATATTATCATCTTCTTCCAGCAGATCAGCGATACGTTCAATATCTTCCGTCACGCTGTCAGTCGGTTCGGCAATAATTTCGTTCTCCCTGCCCCGCTGGTGAACAATGGCATTGCGCAGTTCATTGTATTCCCGCAAGCTCTGCTGATTGGCATAAACAACCCGGTTCTGATTGACGCACCGGTAAAGAAGCTGGGAAAAAGGAATGTATTTTGATTCTCTGGCAATCTCAGACAGCTTTCTTTCGATTCTTGCATAGGCAGTGATAAAACGCTCCGCATTGCTCATGACTCTTTTCCTCCCAGGGAATAATATTCGCAAAGAGCACGATACAGGTTCTTTGCAAGGGTGCTGTACCCATCTTCATTTCCATATGTTTTCACATCATCTTCATTGGAAACATAGAGGACATTGACGCTGACAGCCGGAACCTCGCACTTTTCAAGCAGTTCCAGAGTATCTTTGCCATCGTAGTCAGAAGTATCCTGTCCTGCTTCCACAAAAACAGGATTATAAACATCATCCTTCAGCTCTTCAAAATACAGGTATCCTGCCTGCGCTGTCCGCTTGTCTTCATCAAAGGAAGAAATCACATCTTGTGCCAGTTTCAAAGAAGCATCGTGTGTTTTTGTTTCCGGAAGCTGCGCATAAGCATAGGTGCCGCTCTTTGTCTGATCAGGAGAACCATCAGCCCGGATGGATAAGACAACATCCACATTGTCCTTGTTGATTTCATTCACTCTGTCGGCAACTGATCCGCTTCCGGCATCGTAGACGATGAATCTGCCGTCACTCTCCAATCTGGACACAAGTTCGTCTTTTACAGCAGCCGTGGCATCTGCTTCATTGACTTCTCCTTCCCAGGCATTGCCTTTGGCGGCATCGATCACAACTTTGATGCCGCTTTTCTGCGACCTGCTGCCGCATCCTGAAAAGAAAGAACCAATGGTCAGAAAAACCAGCAGCCCGCACAAAATGACAACCAGCGGATCCTTCCACTGAATTTTCTTCAGGTCATTCATAAAACGAAGCTTTCTCATAAGCGCCTGTTTCCTTCCAGATCTTCAAGAGCACTATCGGCCCGCATATGATCAATGATCATCTTCATCAGATTTTCGAGATCTGATCCTTCTGTGTAATCAGCCTGTACCATGTAATTGACACGGCCCTCATCAATCAGTTTTCTTGCCATCTTCATACTATCTGATTCCGGCTTTGCATACACGGCAATTGACCTGCCGCCATAGGTTTTGACTAAGCGCATGCATGGTACATCCGTCAGCCCGTCCGCAATATAAACCATTCTTTCAAACGGCAAGGGTCTATGTTTCGGATCCAGATATTCGTTCAGGCGGTCATCATCATTCTCATTCAGGACCTGCTTGTTGATCCGGAAAATGTACTGGGTCTTGGTTGTATAGTTGACAATCACAGCCGGCCACTTTGCCGTTCCGTCTTCCCCATAGTAATAGCGGCAGGAATATATCTTGCGGAACTGCTTTGCAATGGAAGTTCCTTCAATGATTTCTGACATGCCTGAAGAAATGATGTAGTGTTCAATCTCAAAGCCGGCAATTCTGCCGTATTCATTGATCCTTTCAAACCATGTATCAACCCCAGGATAAAGAACAATCTCTTTTCCCAAAGGGGCGAAGTCCTCTTTCTTTAAGGGATGACCCTGTTCTTCAAACTTCTGCTTGAGCATATAAAGATAAGCTGAGATGGCATCCATGCTGTTTTCTGCTGAAAGCAGAGAAACTTCTTTCCAGAAATCTTTCGGATTTTCATAACCGAGGGAAGGAATCAGGGAATATTCCTGCATGTCCTTTGTGCACAGGGTTTTATCAAAATCATACATAATAGCGACTTTTTTCATAGATTTCATTATACACCAAAAAGAAAAGGCAGCTTCCTGCCCTTTCCTCAAACATTCAGTAACCTGATAATACCTGCAACGTAGATCTCAACCTGCTTCAGCAGATCTTCCACGCTGCACCACTCATTCGCATCATGGATATGATAATCTTTGCCCGGGAATGCACAGCCGAAAGCAATTGTATTTTCAATGCCTTTGGCATACGTACCGCCGCCGATTACCATCGGCTGGGTATCCTTGTCACCGGTAACTTCCTGATAAGCTTCTGTCAGACAGGTAACCAATGGGGAATCAACCGGATAGAACAACGGCTCATGCGTACCGCGTACGATTACTTCGCCGCCTTCGTCTTCCAGATAATCCTGCATTCTCTTAACCATCTGTCTGCCGGTAAAGGTTACCGGGAAACGGATATCAATAGAGCCTTCAATGACACCGTCCTTCATGCCGATGATACCGCAATTCAATGTCAGATCTCCATAATCATCAGAGCAGTCAAGACCAAGCCCGGTACCATCTGTATGCAGACCGATATGAGAACAATAGAAATCAACAAACGGATCCTGGAAACCAGCTTCCTTCAGACCCACCAGCATATAGGAGATGGCATTGACGCCAAGCTGCGGCGTACTTGCATGTGCTGCCACACCCTGTACATTGATCTTTATAGTGCTGTCCATTTCTTCAATGCTGAAGGAAATGTTGTTATTGTTGAACCAGTCTTCCAGCTTCTTGCGGGAGAATGTGCACTTGTCGACAACTACATAGGCATTGCGGCAGACAATATTTCTGGCTGTACCGCCTTTGATATCACGGATGCCTGTCTTTTTGGAACGATAGACAGCACCCACCATGCCTTTTTCACCATGAATGCAAGGGAAATCTCCATCCGGTGTGAAACCGTAGTCAGGAGAACCTTCCTTTCTGACATAATATTCAAGGCCCTTGGATCCGGTTTCTTCATTGGTACCCATGATCAGACGAATGCGCTTGGTCAGCGGTACATTCATGTCCTTCAGAACCTTCAGAGCAATCATAGATGCAACAACTGCACCTTTATCATCAGAAACCCCGCGGCCGTAAAGAATGCCATCCTTTTCAACCATATGGAACGGATCTGTCTTCCAGCCGTCTTCCATGTGAGCAGGAACGACATCCAGATGACCGACGATGCCGATCAGCTGATCGCCTTCGCCGACTTCACCATAGCCGATATAGTTATCAAGATTGACTGTCTTTACCCCGTCTTCTTTGAGCATCTCAAGAGCAGCCTTCAGAACATCCCTTGGACCCGGGCCGAACGGAGCATCTGCAAGAGACGGACCCTGTTCACTATTGATGGACACCAGCTTGCCGAGACGAGAAACAAGTTCATCACGATAGCCTTCCACCAGAGATTTAACATCAGTATTCATAAAATCCCCCTGAAATAACGAACCCATTATACTACAAAGTCTGTTTGCGTATAAAGAATACACATAAAGCAGCCCTTATTTCTTCAGCTTCTTTGTGGCTTTTTTCAAAAATTCCAGATCCTTGCCGGAAAGATACGGCGTCAGAACTTTGCGGACTTCCTTATGATATTCATTGATCTGATCTACTTCAACATCATTCAATAAAGAAACATCAATAGCATCAAGATCATACGGACAGTAAGTCAGATTTTCAAACTTCAGCCACTGACCGTAGAAATTCTTTGTATCTTTGACAACCAGCAGTTCATTTTCAATTCTGATGCCAAGTTCATGCGGCAGATAAATACCAGGCTCATCCGTAACGATCATGCCGGCTTCCAGCGGAACACTCGGACGGGATGGTGTCGGCAGGCCCCATCTGATGCCGTGGACGCCTTCATGAACGCCTAAGACATGCCCGACGCCATGGCCTGTACCGCACTGGTAATCGATGTTGATATCCCACATCGGTTCACGCGCCAGAATATCAAGGTTGTTGCCGGTTGTACCGGAAAGGAAATGCGGACGCATCAGGGCAAGATGTCCTTTGAGAACAAGCGTATAGTATCTCTTTTCCTCTGCCGTCAGTTTGCCAAGTGAAATAGTTCTGGTAATATCGGTTGTACCGTCTTTGTAAGTACCGCCGGAATCAACCAGCAGGAAACCCTTCGGATAAACTTTGGCAAAGGAAGACTCAGTCGCAGTGTAGTGCATCATGGCACCATTTGCCTGATAAGCCGCAATCGTTTCAAAGGAAGGCTCGATGTAGTCCTTTCCTTCAGCCCGCAATTCATAAAGCTTGTTCTGCGCACTGAGTTCAGTCATGTCCTTGTCTGCGTTCTTTTTGACATAACGGAGGAACTTCACCATTGCAGCGCCGTCTTTGACATGAGCATTCTTCAGATTCTTAATTTCAACTGCATTCTTGACGGAACGATAATGCATGATTGGAGAAATGGCATTATAGATGGAATTGTCCTGGCCAATATGAGAATACAATTCAGCATTCAATGTAGAAAGATCAGCCCAGATGGTCTTCTTATGCAGCTTGGCAAGATCCTTAGCCAGAGCCTCATAAGCACAGACTTTGACACCGTTTTTCTTCAGATAAGCTGCAACTGTTCCAGGTACCTTCTTTGCGTCAATGTAATAGAAAACATCTTTCATCGTAACCATTGCATAAGCATATGGAACCGGTGTGCATGGAATATCATTGCCTCTGACATTCAGCAGCCAGCATGGATCTTCCAGCATGGTCAATACCAGAACATCCGTCTTTTTGTCTTCCATGTCTTTTCTGACCTTGGCAATTCTTTCGGCAGCAGTTTCACCGACGTACTTCTTTTCCAGCACAAACAATCTTTCTTCCGGCATGGCAGGTCTGTCCTTCCAGACCTTGTTTACCAGATCCTCACTCATGTGGATCTTTGCGCCTTTTGCCTGCAGTGCTTTGGAAAGCATCAAAGCTGCCGAAGCAGAAACAACCCTGCCGTCAAAACCGGCAAGACCGTTTTCAGGTGTATGTTCAATCACAAAAGGAAGCGGATCCGGAACACCTTCCTGACGCATGCGCATCAATTCCACCTGGGAGCCTTTCAATTCATCTTCAGCCTGGGTGAAATAACGGCCGTCTGTCCAAAGACCTGCAAAATCCTTTGTGATAATCGTGCACCCTGCGTCGCCTGTGAAACCTGACATATAGGACTTGCACTTGAAATGATCTGCTGTATATTCTTCGGAAAGATGATCATCCTGATTCGGGATATAATAAACATCTATCTTCCGATCCGCCATCAGCTTGCGGAGTGCTTCAATTCTTTCGTCAACGTTCATCATTTTCTACCTCTTGTTTCTTATTATAGCTGAAAGCAGAAATTGCTGCACACTGCCGCTATCCCGACGAAGACACAAAAAGAGATTCCGCTTATACATGGAATCTCTTCTTATAACGATAAGATCCGGACCTTTTCCGGTGAACGATTTCGTTCTGTTTTTCTTCTGCTGCATGACCCGCAGCGTGGAATATATGATTTCACACCTTTCAGCTTAAGCTGAATCATTTAAATATTCAGTTTTGAAACTAAATTGTCCATTGGTCTGCCCTCATGCAGAATTTTCACTTTCTTTACCAATGTCATTCAATGATTTCTGCGTTCCTTCCAGCTTATCTGCAATCTTCTGAAAGAAACGCTTAACGATATTCGAGCAATACCTTTTTCATATGGAGTTACCTCCTTGCTACACCCATATAATAGCCCAGGTCTCCATAATGTATAGTCTGTTCAAGCACAGAAATAAGAACTATAATTATTTTGTTAGGCAGGTGACAATATGTACCAGGATATTCAACCTCATGTTTACAATAATTCCTATGTTCCCAAAACACCGTCAGATTCTGACATTGTTTTTATATATGACGGCAGCAGCATCCTCATGAAAAATGACGAGACTTTCTTCCATGTCTCTGATTTTCCTGCAGAAACACAAATGCAGTATTTATTTACAATCGATGATCAGGCTTTCTTCATGACGGACACAAAACCGGCACAATATTCTGCCCTTTCGTATCATCGGATGAGAACCTATGAACCAAAGCACCTTGCTTTTGCGGCCATTACCGGCTGGCAGCTATACAACTGGCGGCAGGAGAATAAATTCTGCGGCAGATGCGGTACACCGATGGTTCATGACAAAAAAGAAAGAGCAGTCCGGTGCCCGATGTGCGGTCACATCGTCTATCCGAAAATCATGCCGGCAGTGATTGTCGGGGTCACCAATGACAAAGGACAGATTCTCTTAACAAAATACGCTGCCGGTACGTATCATAAATTTGCCCTGGTAGCAGGCTTTACTGAAATCGGTGAAACCGTCGAAGAAACGGTCAGAAGAGAAGTCAAAGAAGAGACAGGACTCGACGTTACTGACCTGAAGTATTACAAGAGCCAGCCCTGGTCTTTTTCTTCCACCATCCTGATGGGCTTCTGGGCCAAAGCAGATTCAAAGCAGCCTATTATCACTGACCACAATGAACTCAAGTCCGCTGCCTGGTATGACCGGGATGTGGATGTTTCCAATCTTGATTATGCATCCTTAACCGCAGAAATGATCCGTTTATATAAGAAAGGAAATGACTGATATGGATTTCAACCAGATCATCTATCAGATTTACCCCATGGGCATGTGCGGTGCCCCGAAAGAAAATGACGGCCACCTGGAGCACAGAATCCTGCGGGTTCTCAACTGGGTGCCTCATTTTAAGAAACTCGGCATTACCGCTGTTCTTTTCAATCCTGTATTCGAAAGCGACCGCCATGGCTATGATACTCGTGACTATGCAAAGATCGATGTAAGACTTGGCACAAATGAAGATTTCCGCAAAGTCTGCGATGCTCTCCATGATGCCGGCATCAAGGTCATTCTTGACGGCGTCTTCAATCACGTCGGCAGAGGTTTCGGCTATTTCCAGGATGTCATTGAAAAAAGACAAAATTCACAATATGCCTCCTGGTTCAATATCAACTTCACTGATCCCAATGGTCCGGACGGCTTCTGGTATGAAGGCTGGGAAGGCCACAATGAACTGGTGAAGCTCAACATGAATAACGAAACGGTCAGAAGATACCTGCTCGAAAGAGTGGATCAATGGATCGGTGAATTCGGCATTGACGGTCTGCGGCTTGATGTTGCTTACATGGTAGACAGGAACTTCATGCATGAACTCTGTGATCATGTGCGTTCCTATGATCCGGATTTCTTCTTCCTGGGTGAAATGATCGGCGGCGACTACAATGCCTTGTTAAATGACAACCTGCTGGATTCGGTCACCAATTATGAATGCCGCAAGGGGCTGTATTCTTCCATGAATACCCATAACCTGTTTGAAATCGGCTATTCTCTCAACCGCCAGTTCGGAAATGATCCGTGGACTTTGTATCACGGCCGTCATCTTTTATCCTTCGTTGATAATCATGATGTCAACCGCATTGCCTCGGAATTGAATGATGCCCAAGACCTGGATCTGACCTATGCTCTCATGTATGCAATGCCGGGAATTCCGTGTCTCTATTACGGCAGTGAATGGGGCATCAAAGGAAAACGCACCAACTGGTCGGATGATGCTTTGCGTCCTGCTCTGGAAAAACCGGAATGGAACAAGCATACCGATTATCTGCAGAAACTCGATGCCATGCGTCATTCCTACTCTGTATTTACTGACGGAGATTACGTACAGGTCTATCTGCAGAATGAACAGCTTGTCTTCCGCAGAAGAAATGAAAAAGGCCAGCTGACTTTCCTCATCAATATTGCTGACCATGATGTGCATATGGACTTTGATCCGGAAGTAGGCGACGGCCTGGACCTGATCGGAAAGAAGAAAATTTCATTCGCCGGCGGCGTTGATATGCCTGCCAAGTCCGCAAAGTTCGTCTATACTGACTGGCTCTGATCATAAAAAGAAAACACGAAGATGTGACCATTAATCTGATTTATGGTCCGTTTCCGTGTTTTATTGTACTTTCCGGTTAATTCTTTTCCATACTGGCGTGATATGCCTGTCTGACCGATACATTTTTATCACTGGTTGCAACATAGCCGATAGAAACACTCAGCTCATATGGAATCTGATCCCGCTGACGAAGATCTGCCAATGTCTGATTGGCAAAGGCAATCACTTTTTCCGGATCATCAATATTCTGAGAAGTGAAGATCAGAACAAACACGTCACCGCCGGTTCTTGCCGTAAAACCATTGAATTCCGCGGCTGTATTTTCCAGCATTTCACCAATCTCTTTCAAGGCATGATCCCCTTCCAGGTGAACATAGTTATCATTAATGGATTTGAAACGATTGGCATCCACCATGAAGACATATAATTTATCTTCCGGTCCATGGAGTGTTTCCAGTCTGGATGTAAGATGCAATAGTGCATGCCTTCTGTTGTTCAGACCCGTCAAGGCATCATGATTGATCTGGGTTTCTGACAAATTGATATACAGAAAGAAAATTGCCGCAAAATACCAATATCCATCGCCGGCGTATTGGAAGTCAGCGTCTGAAGGACACCTGATAACATAGCCGGAATCATAAATCCCAGGACATTCTTCGCTTCGTATTTCAGGCCGTTTTTTCTGATCAGTTCGCGAACTGCTGACAGAAACAGCGCAAAGAAATAAATCCGACCAGCCAGAATCATAAAAATAAACAAAGGTCCTCTAGAATAAGTTCCATCCGGTACGACATGGAAAGTCAGCGACAGGAATGGAGAAAGCAGAACCAGAATACAGTTAATCATCAATGGAGAAGCTGCAATTCAAAGATTTTATGCGTTTTTTCCACGAACTTATAGCGCAGACGCAGGGATGCATACATGTACCAGCAGAATTCTGTATTCAGTAATGTGATTGAACTGATGACAGATATAATGTTTCCATAAATCTGAGTGTCAAAATGAAATACCAGAGACAACATCCACAGCAGATCAGAAATACAATATCCGAGAAAATTCAGAATCAGATAACGCAGCCAGTCGATTTCAAGCTGAGCACCGACATCAGATGTCAGCTTCCGGAAAATAGCGATACTGCCTGTGATACAAAGGGAAACAGCGATAGTGTAAGATATCACGTTATATAGATCCATGGTCACCTCAGAGATAGTATAGCGGAATCAAATGTCTGTAAAAAAGGTATGCAAAAAATCAACCGGTGATTTTCTTCATATCTTCCGGCAAGGGTGCTTCCATTTTGATTTCTTCGCCGGTAAAAGGCTGCTTCAAAGTTATGGAAAAGCAATGGAGAGCAGGTCTTGCAATCTGATCTGTTCTGCCGCCATACAGTGCATCTCCCAGCAGCGGATGGCCTGCTTCCGCCATGCCCGCCCGGATCTGATGTGTTCTGCCGGTACAGATCGAAATCAGCAGAAGCGAATTGCCGTCTGCTTCCCTGATCACTTCATAATCCGTGATGCAAAGTTTTCCTTTTTCAGAAATCACTCTGTCTTTTCTGCCTTCTTCTTTTGCCAGCCTGTATTCAAGGGTACCCTTTTTCTTTTCAAAGGAACCCTCTGCAATCGCAAGATAGGTCTTGTGCAGAACATCACCGCTTCTTTCTCTGGAAAGTCTGGCAGCAGAGGGCTGGTTCTTGGCGTAGCACATAACGCCGGAGACATCTTTATCCAGTCTTCCTATAGCCCGGATTGTAAAATTTTCTTCCTGATAATAGGTCTGCAGCAAAGTTCCCATATCATCGCCGATGTGATGATGCGAAGGATGACAGGGCATGCCTGCAGGTTTATTCACAATAATCAGATCTTCATCTTCATACAAAATATCAGGTCTGATGTCAGGACAGCCAAGCCGGATGCTTGCGGTTTCATGAAAAAGAAGCGTGACGACATCCCCCCTCTTCATTCTGTGATTTACTTTGGCTGCTTCATCATTAACGAAAATACCTCCGGAAAATTTCAGGCGGGAGATTTCATGACGGGTAAGTCCGCACTTAGACAAAACGGTCCTGAGCACAAGACCGTTTTCTTTTTCTGTTATTTTTATTTCGATTTTTTTCTGCATTATTCACTGATCTGGGAACGCAGGTAGGAATCGATGAAACCATCCAGATCGCCGTCCATAACTGCCTGAATGTTGCCGACTTCATAGCCTGTACGCAGGTCCTTGACCATAGTATACGGAGCGAAAACATAAGAGCGGATCTGGCTTCCCCATTCATTGGCCTTGACTTCACCCTTGATTTCTCTCATTCTTTCTTCCTGTTCACGGATCTTGAGCTGCAGCAGCTTTGATTTCAGCATGTTCAGGCACGCTTCACGATTCTGCAGCTGGGATCTCTGAGTCTGACAGAAAACGGTAATACCGGTAGGCTTATGGGTCATACGGACGGCAGAGTCAGTCTTGTTGATGTGCTGGCCGCCGGCACCGGAAGATCTCATGGTTGTAATTTCCAGGTCTTTTTCATCAATCTCGATGTCCATGTCATCTTCAAACTGCGGAACAACTTCAACGGAAGCGAAAGAAGTATGTCTTCTTGCGTTGGCATCAAAAGGAGAAATACGGACAAGTCTGTGAACGCCGTTTTCTGCCTTGAGATAGCCGTAAGCCATCGGACCTTCAATCAGAACGGAACAGGACTTCATGCCTGCTTCTTCACCATCCTGGTAATCCAGCAAAGTGACCTTGTAGCCCTTTCTTTCACACCATCTCATGTACATTCTGTATAACATGCTTGCCCAGTCCATGGCTTCTGTGCCGCCTGCACCAGGATGAATATCCATGATTGCCGCATGATCGTCATAAGGACCGGAAAGAAGAACCTGAATTTCAAATTCTTCGAATTTATTCATTGTTTCAGCATATTCTTCCTGAACAAGCTCGTTCATGTCGTCGTCAAAAGTCGTGCTGAGTTCAGCGACGCTTTCGTTCAGATCTTTCAGTTCACTTACCAGGCTTTCCTGACCATCGATCAGTGTCTTCATGGAGTTTGTTTCACGGATGAGCTTCTGGGCCTTTTTCTGATCATTCCAGAAATCCGGCTCTGCCATCATGGCATTGTTCTTTTCAACCTGTTTCTTCTTGCCTTCCAAATCCAGGGACTTGCCGATGGATTCAAGCTTATCCAGGCTTCTGGCAATGCCTTGTTTCATTTCATAAAGTTCCATATACGGGATCTGCTCCTTTCGTAATTGTTATATATAAGTAAATAAATTGTTTCTGCTTATACCTGCTTTGGTGCTTCATTTGCCGGTACAACCCTGACATTCATGCAGAAAGCAACGATTTCCTGTGCAATGTTATGCATCATGTCTTCAAACAGCTGATAGCCTTCCGCAACATATGCCTGCAGCGGATTTGCCTGTGCATAGGAACGCAGACCAATGCCGTCTCTCAGCTTGGTCATGGTATCAATGTGGTTGGACCATGCACGGTCGATTGTCCGCAGGGAAACTTCCTTTTCAACCGGACGGATCTTGTCCTTGACCGGATCAATCTTGTTCTGGTAGTAAGCCCATGCCTTGTCGTTGACGAATTCAATGACATCCATTCTGGTCTTGCCCTGGATATCTTCCGGCTTGATCAGATCCTTGAAACCGATCCTGTTCAGGCTTTCAATCAGTTCCGGTACATTGATTTCCTCATTCCTGCTTTCCGGATCTACATGCGAAGCGACAACATCGGAAATAACGCGCTTGAACATATCCTGAATGATCGGATGCACATCCTCGTTTTCAAGAATAAAGTCACGTTCCTTGTACATGGTTTCTCTCTGCTGACGCATGACGTCATCATACTGAAGCAGCTGTTTACGGGCATCATAGTTGACGCCTTCTACCCGCTTCTGGGCAGAGGAAATAGAACGGGTGACAGCCTTGGACTCAACTGCAACATCCCCTAAGGACTTGAAGAGACCTTCCATACGCTCAGAACCGAATCTGACCATCAGATCATCCTGTACGGAAACATAGAATCTGGACATGCCCGGATCACCCTGACGGCCGGAACGACCTCTCAACTGGTTATCGATACGTCTGGATTCATGACGCTCGGAACCTAAGACGCAAAGACCGCCGAGAGACTTGATTTCTTCATAGCGTGCCTTGTAATCAGCCAGCTGCTTTGCCCATTCTTCATCGCTCATTTCCGGTGTACGGACAGGTTTTGGTCCGCCAAGCTTGATATCAGTACCACGACCAGCCATGTTGGTAGCGATGGTAACCGCACCCTTCATGCCTGCCTTGGCAATGATTTCAGCTTCACGCTCGTTGTTCTTTGCATTCAATACGTTATGCGGAATGTGTCTTTCCTGCAGATACTTGGAAATCAATTCAGAAGTTTCGACTGCAATCGTACCAACCAGAATCGGCTGGCCGGCAGCGTGTCTTTCCTCAACTTCTTTGACGAGGGCTGAGAACTTGGCATGTTTTGTACCATAGACAGCATCCGGATAATCAATTCTCAATACCGGTCTGTTGGTCGGAATTTCAACAACATACATATTGTAGATTTCCAGGAATTCTTCCTCTTCGGTCTTGGCAGTACCAGTCATGCCGGCAAGCTTGTTGTAAAGACGGAAGAAATTCTGATACGTAATGGTTGCCAGAGTAGTTGTTTCCTGCTTGATGGAGATGCCTTCCTTGGCTTCCACTGCCTGGTGCAGACCATCTGACCACTGTCTTCCCTTCATCAGACGTCCTGTATTCGGATCGACGATGACAATTTCATCATCCTTTTCATCAACGACATAGTCGATATCCTTTGCCATGATGTAGTTAGCACGCAATGCCTGGTTGATATGATGGAGCAGCTGGGTATGATCCAGATTGAAGAGGTTGTCAATGCGGAAAACTTTTTCTGCCTTGGCAATGCCCTGCTCCGTCAGCTGAACATTCTTTGCCTTGACATCGATCTCGTAATCCTCGTTTTCCTTCAGTCTCTTGACAAAACGATCCGCCTGCAGATACAGATTAGCTGTCTGTTTCTGGCCGCCGGAAATAATCAGAGGCGTACGGGATTCATCGATCAGAATGGAGTCAACTTCATCTACGAGGGCGAAGTTCAGACCTCTCAGAACTCTGTCTTCAACTCTGGTAACCATGTTGTCACGCAGATAATCGAAACCAAGTTCAGAGTTGGTTGTATAAGTAATATCACATGCATAAGCTGCCCGCTTCTGCGGCTTGGAAAGCTGACGCAGGTTGATGCCGACGGTCAGTCCCAGCCACTTGTGAATGGCGCCCATCCATTCACCGTCACGCTTTGACAGATATTCGTTGACAGTAACGACATGAACACCCTTGCCGCTTAATGCATTCAGATAAACGGCCATGACGGAAGTCAGGGTTTTGCCTTCACCGGTTTTCATTTCGGCAATATCGCCGCCCTGCATGACAGTTGCGCCCATCAGCTGGACAGGATACGGGAATTCACCAATGACTCTGCGGCAGGCTTCACGTGCTGTCGCAAATGCATCCGCGTAGATATCGTCTTCCGTTTCACCATTGGCAAGTCTTTCCCTGAGCTTCGGGGTCATTGCCTTCAGCTCCTCATCTGACATTGCCTCATATTTTTTCTCAAGATCCAGAACCGGCTGGATCTTCTTTTCTATCTTTTTAATTTTTCTTGCGTCTTCATTAAAGAGACGGTCCAGGAAATTTGCCATAAAAGTCCTCCAAAAAGCCAAAATCAGCTAGATTATTATACTTGTTTCAATAGAGAAACGCAATTTCACAAAGCTCTCACCAATGCAAAAAGGCACTGTCTTTCCATTAAAGAACAGCACCTGTTGAAAATTC
>OMXQ01000061.1 GCA_900315065.1 uncultured Erysipelotrichaceae bacterium | reverse complement strand
CGAACTTCAAGACTGGATGAACCTGTTGTGGTTTATCTTCTCAAGGCCAGAGAATCGATATGAGAAGGTCGGTAAATTCCTCGAAATGGCCATTTCGTCACCATTAAAAGTGAAATATCGGGATGTTATGTTAAAAAATGATGATTAACATCGTACTTCTCAGGTCCCCTCTGCAAATGAACGTTTTTATTATAAATATGCAAAAGGCTCCCGTACAGGAGTCTCATGTATTGTAATCATATTCAGGCTTCTTTAATTCGTGCATTCCAAAGCGAAACGGATGCATCGGAAGGCATTCTCCAGTCGCCTCTTGGGGACAGGGTAACAGAGCCGACCTTCGGTCCGTCCGGCAGACACGAACGCTTGAACTGCTGATGGAAGAATCTTCCAAAAAAACGAAGCTCAGCACTTCTGACCTCTTCTTTGTCCAGCTGCGGATAAGCCAGCAAGGCAAATGCCATCAGCTTCTGCGGATCCATGCCGTAACGCAATGTATAGAAGAGGAAAAAATCATTGAGATCATACTTGCCGATCTTTTCTTCCGTCTTCTGGGCAATCTTGCCGTTATGACTAGGTGTCAGTTCCGGTGAAATCGGCGTATCAACAATCGATAACAAAGTTTCACTCAGCTTTTTATCATTGCAGAAATGCGCATAAGCCCGGCAGATATATTGAACCAGGGTTTTCGGAACGGAGGCATTGACCCCGTACATGGACATATGGTCGCCGTTGTATGTGCACCAGCCTAAAGCCAGCTCAGACAAATCACCGGTACCGACCACAAGCCCGTTTTCCATATTGGCAGCGTCCATCAGGATATAGGTACGCATTCTTGCCTGGGCATTTTCATAGGTTGTATCCCCTTCGCCCTTGTACTCTGTCCCGTGGCCCAGATCAATCAGGTGTTTCTTCACACCTTCCTCAATCGCAACTTCACGGACTTCATCACACAGAATCTTCATCAGATTTACCGCGTTGTTATAAGTCAAAGAAGTCGTATTGCCCCGATTAGGCAATGTATAGCCGATAATATGAATGTCCTTGCAGATCTTCTGTGCTTCGTGGCACACGATCAAAGCCAAAGTCGAATCAAGACCTCCGGAAATACCGATAACCAGAGTATGAATGCCGGTGGCTTTTACTCTTGTGGCTAAGCCGTTAGCCTGAATCTGCAGAATGCGGCGGCATCTTTTTTCAAGTTCCTTGTTATCAGCCGGCACAAAAGGATTGGATGCAATCTTATAGTTTTCTTTCTGCAAAGCTGAAACCAGATCTTCGACAGAAATTTCTTTCTTTCCTGCCAATGCCTGTACGTGACAAGGAACATGGATCCATTCTGCTTCTGTATTTTCATCAAAGGTATTCTGATGGGTGCGGTTATAGGCAATCATATCCAGATCAATGACCGCACTTGTGACGGTATTTTCTTCAGGATAAATGCTGTCTGCTTTCATCTTTCCGTTTTCTGCAATCATGCAATGACCCGAGAAAACCAGATCCGTACTGGATTCCCCGGTTCCGGAAGAAGCATAAATATAGGCGCAATAACAGTTGGCACTCTGGTCAGTGATAATCTCACGACGGTAGTCCTGCTTGCCGATGACTTCATCGGATGCAGAAAGATTGACAATGATATTGGCACCGGCCAGGCAGGCATGCGTGCTCGGTTTATCCGGCACCCATACATCTTCACAGATATCTGTTCCGATAACGGCACCACTGGTCATATCTTCCATCAGCAGCTTTGTGCCGAAAGGAATTTCATCTTCAAAGCCTTTGAGGTGTATCTTTTCACACGCAATATCACGGCCGCTCTGGAACCACCTGGATTCATAGAATTCAGAATAGGTGGGCAGATTGATCTTCGGCACTAAGGCAATCAGCTTTCCTTCACTCACAAAGGCAGCACAATTGTAGAGGCAGTTTTCAATTCTTACCGGAAGGCCGACAACACTGGTCTGTCCTTTGATGTCTGCAGAAGTCTCAGTAATTTTTCTGAGACCTTCCAGGCAGGCATCCAGCAGCAGATCATGATTCAGAAGATCTGCACACGTATAGCCGCAAAGACTCAGTTCCGGAAAAACCAGGACACCGATATCCCGATTTGCCTGCATCAGCTTGATAATCTGCTGTGTATTGTAAGCAGCGTCTGCAACTTTCAGCGATGGAACTGCAGCTGCAGCTTTGATCATTTTGTTTTCAATCATACTCTCTTAGTCCATTCAGTTCTGCCGGTACGTATTTTTCTATTTCCTCGTACTTCTTTTCAAGAAAAAGCTTCCGTACTCTGGTAGAGGAAATCGTCTGGTATTCTTCCGGTACGGGCAGAATCGTAATCCATGCCTGCAGTGAAGAAAGATAAGGATCAGACGCAATGATCTGATTGACGTCTTCATCATTTCGCGACATGCATACAATGCCGAACTCCTTTGCGATTTCTTCGACATGAAGCCAGCCTGTCTTCAGTTCCGGCAGCTTGTCAGAACCGAAAAGAAGCGAGCACTGATATCCCTGCTGTTTTAACCAGCATAAAGAATCATACGTACGCGGCTGCTTTTCAGAATTGATTTCATGATCCGATACCAGCATCCAGTCTCTGTTCTCTGCAATCTTCTGCAGCATTGCTATCCTTGTCTGATCAGAAAAAGCAAAGTTCTTCTGCTGGTCAAAGCGGATATAGGACATCTTGCTTGGCATATAGACAACCTTCTGCCGGCCGGTATGCATGCAGGCATAGTGTCCCAGCTCAATGTGAGCTCTGGTCGGCGGATTGAAAGCACCGCCGAAGAACAAAGCCTGGATCAAATCCTTCCTCCATGAAGCTTTTCATACATTTCTTCACGCAGGTTATAGACGCTTTCGGTCAGGTCTACATAGTGCTTATGAGGAACTTCCGGTCTGAGTTCAGATTCCCATACCTTGTTTTCCAGCTGGTCCTTGATGTAAGCCTTCTTTTCAGCAATTGTCGGCATATCCATCGCAAGCTCGCCCTTGAGCAGATGCGGAACCAGAAGTTTTTCAACGGTAACCGGCGTCAGCTTTCTGGACTTGTGGAAGGCATCCGGATCCAGATCATAGACGGTGATTTCAACACCCGGCTTGATCTCTTCCCAATCCATGGCAATGATATCGCACTGGCCCTTGCCTTCTTCATCAAAGCATCTCCATGCCATCAGCTTGCCCGGAATAATTGCCTTGGAAGCAGAATCACTTGTCTTCATGCGCGGTGTATAGGTTCCATCAGCTTCTCTGACCGCAACCAGCTTGTAAACGCCGCCGAAAACAGGATCAGAAGCAGAAGTAATCAGATTTTCACCAACCCCGTAGGAATCAAAATGAGCACCTTCATAGACTTCCATATCAGCCATCTTCTTTTCATCCAGAGAATTGGATGCGACCAGCTTGACATAAGACTTGCCGGCAGCGTCCAGTGCTTTTCTCAGCTTCTTGTAGCCGCGGGCTAAGTCACCGGAATCAATTCTTGCGCTCTTGACTCTCTTGTTCGGATCATCAGGATATTTTTCAGCCAGCCAGTCATCTACCTTGATCAGGTTCGGCAGGCCGCTTTCAAAGATGTTATAGGTATCCAGCAACAAGGATACATTGGTTGGATAGGTTTCTGCATATGCCTTGAAAGCTTCAAACTCATCGCCATAGAATTCAATGAAAGAATGGGCAATGGTACCGACAGCCTTGACATCAGAACCATATTTCATTTCAGCTAAGCAATTGGCAGTACCGATGCACCCGCCGAGAACTGCCGCATAAGCACCTTCATTGCCGGCACTTTCGCCCTGGGCTCTTCTGGTACCGAATTCCATAACAGAACGCGGCGTGTGAGTGGAAAGACCGGAAATCTTGGTTGCCTTGGTAGCGATCAGGGAATGGAAGTTCATGGTCTGCAGAAGATATGTTTCAATCAGGATGGCACCGACCATATCGCATTCAATTCTGACCATTGGAACCTGCGGATAGCAGACAGTGCCTTCCTTTAATGCATAAACATCGCCCTTCCACTTGTAAGTACGCAGATATTCGCAGAATTCTTCGCTCATGCCCTTGGTGCGCAGATATACAAGGTCTCTGTCGGTGAAATGATATTCACGCAGGAACTTGATCAGCTTATGCTGGCCGGCAGAAATCGCATAGCCCTGGTTATCAGGATTCTTTCTGTAGAACATATCAAAGACCATGATCTTGTCTTTGAAGCCGTGCATAAACAGGCAGTTTGCCATTGTGAATTCATAGAAGTCAGTGACCATGGCCGGATTGTCATAGTCTTCATCTGGTAAATACGGTTCAACTTTGATGCTCATACTTTTTTCCTCTTTGTTTTCCTTCTTTTTTTATTTGTGCATTAACAGTTTTATTTCAATGTCTGTTTTATTATTCTTTTTCGTCGATCAGATTCAGACAACTTCAATCTGACAGCTGCGCATGGTTTCCAAAGCTGCTTCGTGTGTTGCCGGTGTGACGCCTGCACAGCACTTTGCGATAACTTTGATCGGGGTTTCATGCAAAGCCGCTTTCAATAACAAGGCATTGGAAACAACACAGATATCTGTGCATAAGCCGATCAGGGTGATTTCCTCCGGCTTGTCAGCAGCGATCTTTTCCATAAGATCTACAGAGCCGAAGGTCGGCTTTTCAACAAGTTCTGCCTTTTTGTCATCCAGGGCTTTTCTGACTTCCGGATTGAGCTTCCATCCTTCACTTCCCTTCACGCAATGAACAACCGGCAGGTGCCGGCCCTCGCTTGTTTCAAGATAATTGTCAGGATGCGTATCCAGGGTTGCATACACTTTGTCGTAATTTCCGTTTTCAATTTCCTTCACAACGGCAGGAACAATTGCCTGTGCTTCTTTCGTGCCCAAAGAACCGTCAATGAAGTCCTTCTGCATGTCAACGACTACAAGTACTTTTGTCATAAGTTCTCCTTCATATATATAAACATAGGGTTAAAGGTAAATAAGGCAGCCATCTTCCCATTGACGCGTTTCTTTCTGCCGGTTTCGTTAAGCATCTTTCTGATGTCTCTGCGGAAGTTGCCGGTGTCTGTTTTATGGCCGACCACCGCTTCATAGGCATTCTGGATTTCCCGCAAAGTAAATTCATTCGGCAGCAGATTGAACAGAATACCGGTCGAAGCAGCCCGGTTGCGGATCTGATCCACTGCCATATTGATCGCCTTGATGTGATCAGCCGCAATTTTCGCATTGCTTGTTTTCAATAAAGTACTGCGGGTTTCAATATAATGATGCACGACTTTATCCGTAATCCGGTATTCCATGCGGATGTCGTTTTCTTCGTTTTCCATGGTCAGCAGGCTTGATCTTCCGGTCGGGCTGGTTTTTTCCGTCACTTTGGAAATTGTAAACCAGACGGTATCTGCTTCTTCCTTGCCGGCTTTGATTGACTTGATATTGCTTTCCGGTGTCATCGACAAATAGAAAGTAGAAATGACTCGGGTGCGGGGGTCTCTGTCAGCGTTGCCCAATGTATATAATTGTCTGAAATAGGTCTTGGTCTTGATGTTGGTCTCTTCTGCCAGCTGTCTTTCCACAGCATCATCCAGATCTTCTTCAAAATTGACAAAACCGCCCGGCAAAGCCCAGTCATTGATAAAAGGATGATTGCCTCTTTTGACCAGCAGAAGCTTCAGCTTTTCATTACTGACAGTCATCAGGATCATATCAACAGTATTGGAAGGATGGCGGTACAAGCTCTCATCGTACTCATCCAGGAATTGTTCCAGGGTCTGCCCTTTGGCATTTACTTCACTCATTGTTACTCCGTGTAGTCAATTTGACTACAGTCATTCTATGCAAGCCCTTTTCCCCTGTCAACAAAAAAAGAAGCTTTTTCAGCTTCTCTTCTTCATTCTTGTATACTTGCGTCCCTGATTCATCCGCATGAACTTGAGAACATTTGCCTTGTCATAATTGGCAAAGTCAAGTTCCTTGGATGTGTAGTCATCCGGCTTGTTCTTTTTCTGGGATTCAAGGGTGAAATAAACGGCTACGACATTCTTTCTTTCTTCATAATCCCAGTTTCTGACTTCAGACCACGGATAAAGCTTGCCGCCGGAAACCATTCCCTGTTCGCCAACCCCGTCTCTCATCATCATGAAAACTGTAACGGCGACGATCGTTGCAACAATACGCATATAATCAAACAAGGTATTTTCCTTGTTCATGATCAGGGAAACGAAGGACAGAAGACCAAGGGCAAGAAACATGATTCTCACCGTTGACCATTGCTGGTCACGAATGATGACCTTTCCCTTCAGCTTGTACCAGCGCAGGATCAGGACCACGGATAATACCGCAAGAATAATGGAAACAATAATATTAAGAACAGCATTCTGGTTTAACATAGTAAATCAACTCCTCAGCAACGTTCCTATTATAGCATGGCACTTGATTTTTCTCTGCGGAAATTCATGTACGGAATCACTTTGCTTGTGAAATTCCATGAACTTCTGTATAGTGAATACGTTTTTCAAAGGAGATAAATCAAAATGGCAGTATTAGATCTGAATAAAACAGTTTACGATAACGCAATGGCAATTCCGGAATTCCTGGATATCACAGATACGCTTGGTCTTCAGCATCTGCGCGAATGCCTGGTCACAAAGGAAGGCCCGAAGATCATCAATATGAAGCAGCTGGCTGAAAACCATGAGCTGCCGGTAGAAGATGTCATCAAGGCTTTCGAAGCTAAAGGCATTGAAGTTGTCGGCAAGTAACTTATAAAACAATGAAGTACAGAAAACAGGAGCAGGTCCACTGACTTATATGTCATCAGATCATGCTCCTGTTTTGTTTATTACTGAATCTGTTTCAGAATTTCTTCAATCTTTTCCCTGTCTGCCAGATCTGACGAGAATGCCGTTGCACTGCCGCAGGCAATGCCAAGCTGGAAGGCATATTGATAGTCATGCTTTTCTTCCCAGCCGGCGATAAAACCGGCAACCATGGAATCTCCGGCTCCGACAGAATTGACGACTTTTCCCTTCGGAGCCTCCTGCATGAATTCCTGTCCGTTTTCTGCAACCAGCACTGCCCCTTCTCCTGCAAGCGATACAAGAACATTTCCCGCACCCTTTTCCTGCAGCTTCTTTGCATACGGAATCACATCTTCTCTTGTCTTCAGATCCACATCGAACAAAGCAGATAATTCATGATGATTGGGCTTGATCAGGAAAGGATGATACGGAAGAACTTTCATCAGAAGACTGCCTTCTGCATCTACAACGCAGTCAATCTTCTTATCTCCTTTCCAGGCAAGAATTTGTTCATACATATCAGCCGGAAGACACTTTGGAATACTGCCGGAAATGATCAGGGTATCGCCTTCCTGCATGGCTTCTACCTTCTGCTTCAAAGCCTGAATATCCTCCTGGCTTATGTCAGGTCCCTGGCCGTTGATTTCCGTTTCCGTATCGGATTTCATCTTGACATTGATCCTGGTGAAGCCTTCTTTTACATGGACAAAGTCAGATGCGATCTTTTTTTCCTTCAGGATTTCTTCCACCATCTTTCCCGTCCTGCCGGCGAGAAACCCAAGTGCGGTGGAATCTATCCCCAGCGTTTTAAGAACAGTAGAAACATTAATGCCTTTGCCGCCGGCATAGATGTGTTCATAAGAAGTTCTGTTGATGATGCCGGATTGAAAGTGATCAACGCCGATGACATAGTCAAGCGAAGGATTCAAAGTCAGTGTATAGATCATAATTGCCTCTTCATTTCTGTTATTATTGTACGACTTTCTGCTTCCTGGAAGGATAAGGATAGACAGATATTTTCCTTTGTATGAATTTTTTCTCTGTTTTTTACCTCATGGAATCCATCTGTACTATGATGAATTCAGAAGTATTATTTTTTGTTTCAGGGAGAATTTATCATATGGAAAATCATCAGAGTGGAAGCAGAATCGCTGAAAAAAGCGGTCTGAAAAAAAGCGAATTTATCGCTTATGCACTAGGAGACGGCGGCGGCTGTCTGGTGTTCGGTCTGGTTACGTCAATTCTGCAGACCTACTATACAGATGTCCTTGTCCTTTCCCCGATGTTCATTATGATCATGTTTGTATTGGCAAGAATCTGGGATGCGGTCAATGATCCGATGATGGGAAGAATCTGTGATACTGCAAAAGTAAGTCCGCAGGGAAGATACAGAGTCTGGGTCAGAAGAGCAGCGCTGCCATTGGCACTTGTGTCTGTCCTGTTATTTGTCAGACTGCCAGGCTTTGGTGTTGATCCTTCTCATAATACTGGTGCTTATGTCTATGCAACAGTTACCTATATCGCTTTCGGCATGATCTATACCATGCTGCAGATTCCTTACGGTTCTCTGGCAAGTGTCATCACTTTGGACGTACGTGAGCGTTCACGGCTTTCCATCTATCGTGCAGCCGGGGCTGCGCTTGGTTCTTTGCCAGTCATGGTTTTGTCCATGTTGTGTTTTTCAAAAGATCCGCAGACGGGTGAATCGGTTGTCAATTATCCCATTCTGATCAAAGGCGTCATCTTCATGGCTGTGCTTTCCTTTATTTCTCTCTTGTTCTGCTATAAAGGAACGCATGAGCGTGTAGTAATGCAGCCGAAGCCGCAGGCAAAAGGCAATACGAAGAAAGCTTTGTCATTGATCTTTCATAACAAGGCAATGTTGTCTTTATCCCTTGCCGCAATGTTATTGTTAGCCGGGCAGATGTTTACCCAGAGTTATTATGTTTATCTGATCCGCTATTATTTCAATAAGAACGGGATCTTTGTTTCCTTACCGACCATTCTGACGTATCTTCCGATGGCAATTCTGATGTTGTTTACTTCCCCGCTTGTTGCAAAATACGGCAAGAAGGAAGTAACGGTAACAGGTATGACAGCTGCTGCAATTGCCAACTTCGCTATGTTCTTTCTGAAGTTCATGCCGGCTGAAAAAGCCCTGATGCCATTTCTTGTATTGTGTCTGATCAGCGGTTTCGGTCTGAATTTCTTTGTTCTGCAGCTATGGGCAATGGCAGCCGATGCCATTGATGATATTGAAGTTACGACCGGTTCTGCTGACAGCGGCACTGCTTATTCCTTTCTGAACTTCTTCCGCAAGCTCGGTCAGGTTATCAGTGCCATTGCAGTAAATGGTGCACTGCTTGCAATGGGCTATTATTCCAATGCTTCCACCGGTTCTTTCATTTTCTCTGCTTCCCAATTAAGCATCATGTATGTACTTGCAACCTTTATTCCGGCAGCCATGTTTACCTTAATGGCCCTGGATCTGCATTTCCTCTATCCCCTTTCCAAGGAAAAGACAGCTCAGCTGCAAAGTGCCAAGGAAAACTATCTTGGCAAGGATGAGAAATGACACAGATTTATTGTCGAAATGCAACGATCACAGGCAATGAGAGATCTGCCTGCAGAGAATATCTCGGTATTCCATATGCGCATGCTGACCGTTTTGCTTATGCAGAAATGATTGACCCGCAGGGAGAAATCGATGCGACTCAGTACGGAGATGCCTGCACGCAGTACAGAACATACTTTCCTCATCTTGATGTACCGGAAAGACGCTTCTATCAGAGAGAACTAAGAAATGATCAGACCTTCACCTATTCCCAAGACTGTCTCAATCTCAATATCTATACACCTTTCAAAGAAGGCAGATATCCTGTCATCATATTTATTCACGGCGGCGGTTTCAATTCCATGTGCAATTGTGAGAATTACCTGGACGGGGAAGGGTATGCAAAGCGGGATATTATCTTAGTGACAATCAATTACCGCCTCGGCATCTTCGGCTGGTATACCAATGAAGAAATTCAGAAGAAATACGGACGAAACGGAAACTTTGGTCTGGACGATATGGTCACTGCAATCCGGTGGGTAAAGAAATACATTTCCTGCTTCGGCGGTGATCCGGATAACATCACTTTGATGGGACAAAGTGCCGGTGCCATTTCCATCCAATATCTGTGTCTGGTACCGGAACTGAATGGTCTTTGGAAACATGCCGTCATGTTGTCCGGAGCCGGTGCATTTCCAAAGTTCGCCCTGCCGCGTAAAGTGGAAGATACAGAAGAATACTGGAAAGAAGTCATGCAGGAAGCAGGAACTGAATCCTTCGCAGAATTTCAGAAAATGAATGCTGAGAAAGTTCTTGCGGCAGTTGAAACAATCAAAACAAGACACAAAGACAATACGCAGAATACGATGCCGGTCATTGACGGGTATTTCTTCCATGATTCCATCGATCATCTGATTTCCAAACCTATGTCCATCGATTACATGGCAGATGTTACCAATAATGATATGTATACCCTGATTCTTTACCGGATGGCACAGACATTCTGCAAAGCAGGCAAGGGTTATTTCTCTTTCTTTGATATCAATGCCCCAGGCGATCATAATCTTGCTTTCCATTCCAGTGATCTGCGTTATGTATTCGGCACATTGGAAAGAAGCTGGCGCCCTTATGATGACAAGGATCATCAGGTATCCGAAACGATCATGGACTATATTGCCTCTTTTGCAAGGACCGGCAATCCGAATGGTAACAATCGTCCCCACTGGATCCCTGGCGCAAAGCCTCTTTGCATCACAAGAAAAAAAATTCAGATGGGCAGGCCTTCCTTCTTCAGATTATTACGCAATACCTTCAAAGGAGATCCGCGATGAAATTCAATCATATCTTTCAATTAACGAATCACAATGACAATACTTATATCTTTGAATGCGATGGGAAAACTGCCCGGCTTGATTTTACAGAAAATATGGTCAGAGTTGCTTTATATCCAACGGATGCTTATCTTTTCCCTACTTTCTCCATCTGTCCGGACGGCAACATGCCTGAAAATGGCAGAGAGCGTCTTTCTCTGGATGGTATTTCTTTAATCAAACCGGAAGTGCAGGATAACAAAGACAACATAGACTTCTTCAAAGATGATCTGCATCTGCATCTTGAAAAGAAGAACTTCCAGCTTGCCTGGTATCAGAAGAACAAGCTTCTTTTCAAAGACAGAGACTACATCGCCTATAACTTTGAAAAAGAACTGGGCAATGGCAGCTGCCACTATATCACAAGAGAAGAAGATGAAAAGATCTATGGTCTTGGTGACAAAACTGGTAAAGTCAATAAAAACAAGCGTTCTTTCCGCTTGGGAACGGGAGATGCCATGGGCTTTGATGCGCGAAGCTCGGATCCTTTATATAAGCATATTCCTTTCTATATGTGTCAGAATTCTATTGGTTCCTACGGCATTTACTATGACACGTATTCCGACGGTGCCTTTGATTTCGGCAGAGAAATCAATAACTACTATGCCCCTTTCAAGTCATTCAGGTGTGAAGATAATATTCTTGTTTATTATGTTTTCTTCGGCACTATATCTCAGATTCTGAATCATTTTGTAACACTCAGAGGCAAGGACTTCATGCCGCCGAAGTGTACATTCCAATATTGCGGTTCCACGATGGCTTATACGGATGCACCGGATGCAGAGAAGCAGCTGCTGCATTTCATTGATCTCTGCCATAAGTATGATATTCATCCCGGCGGTTTCTATCTTTCAAGCGGCTATACCCAGATCGGTGACAAGCGTTATGTCTTCCATTGGAATACAGACAAGATTCCGGATCCGAAAGCATTAAGTGATACTTTCCGGAAAAACGGCATTGAATTTCTGCCCAATATCAAGCCTTGTTTTCTCAATGATCATCCTCTTTACAAAGAAATTGCAGAACACGGCTGGTTCCTCAAAGACAAGGACGGCAATCCTGCTCTTTTCCCTTTCTGGGGCGGAATCGGTTCCTATCTGGATTTTACCAATCCTGGTGCGGCTGCTTTCTGGACAGATTGTGTCAGAACTTCCCTGGTCGATAAAGGTTACCTTTCAACCTGGAACGACAACAATGAATATGACATTCAGGATGAAGAAGTCATTGCCTGCGGATTCGGCCATCCCATCAAAGCAAAACGAATCAAGCCTTTGTTTTCCTATCTGATGACCAGAGCTTCTTTGAAAGCACAGAAAGAAAACACGAGAAAAAATGCAGTAAGCAGATGCGGCATAGCCGGCACATCCAGAATTGCCTCTACCTGGACCGGCGACAACCGGACTTCCTTTGATGACTTCCGCTATAACCACAAAATGGCAATGACTATGTCTCTTTCGGGTATCTACAACTTCGGTCAGGATATCGGCGGTTTTGCCGGTCCAAGACCTGGGAAAGAATTATTCTTACGCTGGATCCAGTACGGCATCTTTACGCCGCGTTTTGTTCTTCATTCCTGGAATGACGACAAGTCCAGCAATATGCCGTGGCTGTATGAAGATGAAATTCCGACTGTGCAGCGTCTTTTCCATTTGAGAGAAAAACTGACAGACTACATTTACAATGAAGTATATCGGTCCACGCGTGACGGCAATCCGGTGATCTATCCGCTCTTTCTCAAATATCCGGAAGCAGATCCTGAATCTGATGTCTTCTTCTGCGGTGATGGTATGCTTGCCTGCCCTGTTTTCGATCAGGGAAAGGAAAAGGTTGAAGTGGATCTGCCGGAGAATAACGGAAACTGGTACCAGGGAGAAAATATGGTTTCCGGTCATATTGCAGAAACCTGTACAATTCATGATAATCCTGTCTTCTTCTTCAAAGGCGGCAGTGTTGTACTTTTTGACAATACCTATCTTGTTTTTGCAGAAGAAAGCGGCAGTTTTGAAGAAACGTATCTTGAAGATGACGGCATCTCACCGCTTGTCCATCCTGAAGAGAACGAAATTCATTTCACTGTCACCTGTGACCATGAGAAAATAACGGTTGAAACGGATAAAAAACCAAAGTATCCAATTCGTATCATCGATGGTTTCCATCGTGTTTCTGAAATTCATCATTAACATGCATGCAAAAACGGAGTTCCTTTCATAAAGAGCTCCGTTTTCTTATACTCATGATCTGATTTTTATTATGATTATTTCAGATCAGCCAGATTGTCACCATTGGAGGCAATCACCTGCTTGTACCAGTAGAAGGAATCTTTTCTGGAACGATTGAGCGTTCCCTTGCCGGCATCATCAACATCAACGTAGATGAAACCATATCTCTTTCTGATTTCACCAGTACCAGCAGAAACTACATCAATGCAGCCCCAGGTTGTATAGCCGATGACGTTGCAGCCGTTTTCGATTGCCTTGTCCATTGCCTGAATGTGCTGTCGGTAGTAATCGATACGGAACGGATCATGGATAGAACCGTCAGCTTCAACCTTATCATAAGCACCAAGACCATTTTCAACGACCATTAAAGGCTTGTGGTATCTGTCATTCATGACTTCCAGATAATATTCCAGACCTGTCGGATCCAGGGCCCAGCCCCAGTCGGAATAAGTGAGGTACTCATTTCTTGCCCCGCTCGAGAAATTGCCGCCGACCCTGTCCTTGACGGTGTGGGTTGTAACAAGCGAAGACATGTAGTAAGAGAAGGTATACATATCTACAGTGCCTCTCTTAAGATCAACCTTGTCTTCTTCTGTAATATCCAGCTTTACATTGTGCTCATTCCACAGACGCTGGGCAAAGGAAGGATATTCACCCATGCACTGCACATCACCGCAATAGAAGATATTCTTTTCCCATTGATGACGGCAAGCCATTACATCCTTCGGATCACAAGTTGCCGGATAGTTTGTAATACCGCAGATCATACAGCCGATCATATTGGTTGGATCAATGGCATGGCCGATCTGAACAGCCTTGGCACTGGCCACAAACTGATAATGCAGAATCGTGTAGGCGGACTGGAATGCGCTGTCCGGCTGCGCGCCTTCCATGTCCAGGAACATGATTGTATTGTTGATTTCATTGAAAGTCAGCCAATAGTGAACAAGTCCCTTGTATTCACGGAAACATGTCTCTGCAAAGTGAGCATAGTAATCGATCAGTTTTCTGTTTTCCCAACCGCCTAAGTTTTCTTCCAGTCACAAAGGCGTATCAAAGTGCCAGATTGTAACCAGCGGTTCAATGTTATATTTCTTCAGTTCTTCAAAGACAGCACGATAGTGTTCTACGCCTGCCTTGTTCGGTTCCACTTCATTTCCCTGCGGGAACAATCTGGACCAGGAAATCGACATTCTGTATGTCCTGAATCCCATTTCGGCAAACAAGGCAATGTCTTCCTTGTAGCGGTGATATTCATCAACACCTAAGTGGTTTGGATAATAACATTCGTCAAGAACTGCATAATGTAGAACATCACGTTATTTTCAGCTAAGCGAATAGATTCAAACCAAATTATATGCAAATAGAGGGGCAGTGAAATGACTAAGTACTAGTCAGATTCAT
>OMXQ01000089.1 GCA_900315065.1 uncultured Erysipelotrichaceae bacterium | reverse complement strand
CGATAGATCTCCGCACGGCCTACGAGGAATACCACTATGGCATATTTGCGGAGACTAATTCAGATACCGGGACCAACACTTAGCTCGAACATAGCGATATTATTTTGTTTTTTCTTTGGGGGAAAGAAAATATATGAATGTCGAAGGTCTTTATCCTTTCGACACTTATAGAATAGGTTCCATGTATGTTTTCTTCGTGTTCTGTATGTGAAGATTATATGAAAAAGACCTCCTGAATGATCAGAGGTCAATTTGTAGAATAGCTGAGACTATAATAACCGCCGGTACTGAAGAGCTGCAGCTGATAGGAACCTGCTTCTACAGTAGAGGTAACGGATTCAGAGAAATCTCCTGATTCAGAAAGCAGAACTTCCTTGATTTCACCATCCTGCGCAAGCTGAATTGTAACATCACCGTCGCCGGAATGCTGAATCTGTACAGTAACGCTGTTGGCAAAATTAACATCATATTGATTATCAGGCGTACCGGTTGCTCCATCTGCAGTATTCCCGTTTTTCTCTGCTTCACTTTTATTGTTTTTCTTGTTTTGTTCGCTTGCTTTTCTATCTTCAGCAGTAGCTGTTGTACCAATATCCTTGTCTTTCAGAATGTAATCAACATTCTGGTCTTCGTATACATAAGTGAAATTATTGTAATTTCCCTTTACTTTATAAACACCAGATGCAGTGATAATGCCATCCTGTTTTGTCAAAGTAACATCTTCATCCTTTAATGCGGTAAAGTTTCCTTTTCCATAGACTTTGACAAGATCTTCATTGATCAGAGAAGTAATGCTTTCCCTGTCATAGTCGGTTACTTCATCCGGATGCAGACTCTTGCGGCTTGTTTCTTCGGTTTCTTCCGGAGTTGGTGTTGGCGTTTCTGTCGGTACCGGGGTTTCTTCGAATGCAGAAAAGTTATCTGATGAAGAAACAGACTGGCTGCATGCACATAGCATCAGAGCGAGAATTGCACAAAGCTGCTTTTTCATTTGTCTGAATCCTCCGGCAGATGGAAAATCTGTTCACCTTCTTTGGAAAGCATATATTTGCCGCGGGCATAGTTTTCTACGTAATCAGGATCCTGCAGCTTCGTCTTTTCATCATTCAGATAATCATTCTCATCCTGAACTTTCTGAAGCTGGGTCTGTACTTCTGTTAATTGCTGCTGAAGCGAGATCGTTGTCATGATTTCCCTGCCGACACCGACCAGCATATAGACAGAAGCTGCGATCAGAACAAGACAAAAAACCTTTAACAAAGGCGTCATTTTTCTTTTTTTCTTTCTGACTGGTTTCTTTTTTCTTACTGCTTCTGACATGTTCTGCTCCTGTGTCCTTATTTTATCATTCATTTCCACTTGTGCCAGGGGTTTCTACCCTGGATTCACCGATGACTTCATACATCTGGGCTGCATCGGCTTTTCGTCTGGCTTCCTGGGTACTCAATACTCTTACTTCAAGCCGCCTGTTGCCGAAAGTGATTGCTACTACATCTCCGGTTTTTACTTCATGGGAAGGTTTTACAACTCTGCCGTTGATTTCAATTCTTTCATGAAGTGCAAGTTCTTTGGAAATCGTTCTTCTCTTGAGTATACGGGAAGATTTCAGAAATTTATCAATTCTCATTTTTTACATCCTTTTCTGCTGCATGAATGACCTGAATTGCAAGTTCCAGATCATTTTTCTTCGGCAGAATTACGACAATCTGCTGGTTGGTATATTTCATTTCAATATCTTTGGAAATTTTATTGATGTCTTCAAACAATTTCACGCCGTCAGCGACCTGGGAATACAAAGTAGAGAATGTCAATTCACTGCGTCCTCTGACTTCCCGATAGCCGTGTACCATCGGATCATTGATCAAAAGATCCAGTTCTTTCTTCTGGAAAAGCATATTGACTTCTTTTGGCAATCTGCCAAACTGATCTTTGACTTCTGCTTTGTAAGCTTCCAGCTGTTGTTCATTCTGAATTGCATCAATTTTCTGATACATTTCCAGCTTATCAAAATCATCCGGGGCAAAGCTTTCCGGTATATAACTTGTCTTTCTGATATTGACCGCATGATTTTCCGGCATGATTGCCTGCATTGGCTTTCCTGTCTTCTTTGCCTCAATTGCCTCCTGCAGCATTTCAATATACATATCAATACCGACCGTATCAATAAAACCGGATTGAGAAGGCCCCAATAAATCACCAGCCCCCCGGATCGTGAGATCTCTCATGGCAATCTTATAACCGGAACCAAGTCTGGCAAATTCTTTGACTGCCTGCAGACGCTTCTGAGCAACTTCTGATAATTGACGACGAGGCGGAATCATCAGATAAGCATATGCCACCCGGTTGGATCTGCCGACTCTGCCCTTGATCTGATAAATCTGAGCAAGCCCGAAATCCTGGGCATTTTCAATCAATATAGTATTGGCATTCGGCACATCGATGCCGTTTTCAACAATAGTTGTACACACAAGAATATCAATCTCATGATTATTGAACTGCAGCATGGTATCTTCGATTTCATCCCGCGGCATCTGGCCGTGGACAATTCCGACTCTTGCTTCAGGCAATAAAGTCTGCAGGGTTCTTGCCGTGTTGTAAATCTGCTCGATGTTATTGAAGAGATAGAATACCTGACCGCCTCTGCTCAATTCCTTTTCAATGGCACTGACAACCAGGCCTCTGTTCTTTTCAACAACATACGTCTGAACAGAATACCGGTTGTTCGGCGGAGTTTCCAACTGGGACAAGGAACGGATACCGACCAGACTCATCTGCAGGGTTCTTGGAATCGGGGTAGCTGACAAAGTCAGAACATCAATTCCGTTCTTCATTTCCTTGATTCTTTCTTTGTGCTCAACCCCGAATCTCTGTTCTTCGTCAACAACCAGAAGACCAAGATTCTTAAACTGGACATCTTTGCTTAAGATACGATGGGTACCAATCAGAATATCAACTTTGCCTTCCTTGAGATCCTTCAAAGTCTGCTTTACTTCGCTTTCTTTGACAAAACGATCCAGTACTTTGATCGTTACCGGATAATTTCTGTATCTTTCCGTAAAAGTATGGAAATGCTGTTCGGCAAGAATGGTTGTCGGACAAAGCACGGCTGTCTGCATGTTATCAGAAACACACTTGAAGGAAGCCAGAACTGCAATTTCCGTCTTGCCGAAACCAACGTCACCGCAGACCAGTCTGTCCATCGGCTTGGTAGATTCCATGTCTTTGCGTACATCTTCTATTGCCTGCTTCTGATCCGGGGTCAGTTCAAATGGAAATTCATTTTCGAATTTTCTTGTCCATTCTGTATCTGGCGAGAAGGCATGACCTATGTGTTCTTCTCTGTTTGCATAAAGAGAAATCAATCTTGCGGCTATATTTTCAACATTTTCCTGCAGACGCTTCTTGGTTGCTTCCCATTCGCCGGAACCCAGCTTGTTCAATCTCGGGACGACACCTTCTCTGGAAACAAATTTTCTGACCAGACGGAATTGTTCCAGAGGCACTAATAATTCCGCATTGCCGCGGTACATGCACTTGAGGAAATCTCTTTTGACACCCTGGATTTCTCTGGTTTCAATGCCGGCAAACTGACCTACCCCGTACGTTGCATGAACGATATAGTCACCTGGTTCCAGTTCATCGTAACCATGAATAACTTCTGCATTGCGGAATTTCTTTTCGTATCTGCCTTTATGGTGATTGATTTCAAATAATTCAGCTGAGCTGTATACACTCAGTTTTCCGTCATCAATGCAGAAGCCCTGGGCCAGATTCCACAGCATCAGATTCAGACCAGGCTTTACTTCATCATCTTCCGCGATGACCGTATAAGGCCTTTGTGCATCGATGCAGGCCTGAATGATCCGCTTCATTTCGTGATCAGACACAGCCAGAACATTCTTTTCCTGCGGACTTAATATCTGCAGTTTTCTTTCCAATACTTCATTTGGCAGATGAACTTCCGAAATGCCGGCAGTGTTATCTATGAAAGTATCTTCATACACGTGTTTTGAACCAGGCGCAATTCTGCTGTATTCCTGATAAACAGAATATTTCGGCAGCATCTTCTTTTCCTGTACCATTTCCTGGATATAGGCAATGGCATCGTCGTTCTGATGCTTGACGGAATCTTTGATGGCATCTTCATCTGAATGAATGACAACCGGATTGTTCATGTAATCCCAGATGCCTGCCGTTTCATCACACAAGGCGAGGAAAGGATACATGGACACATCAAAAACATGATTTTCCAAAGCAGAAAGATCAGATTCTACTTCCGAAGGAAGATCATTGTCTGCCAGGCGATTTGCTTTTTCTTCAATTTCAGAAATCTGATCATCCGTAAAAAGAACATCAGAAGCAGGAACAATCGAAACAGAATCAATACTTTCAATGGTCTTCTGACTTTCTACATCAAAGAAACGGATGGAATCAATGACTGTATCAAAGAATTCTATACGAACCGGATTATCGTAGTTGATAGAGAAAACATCAATAATGCCGCCCCGGCAGGCAAAAGTCAGCGGCTGATCAATATGGGAAGTCTGTGTATAGCCTCCTGCCGCAAGTTTCTTCTTCAAAGTCTCCATGTCGATTTCCTGATCAACCTGAAGATCTATGCATCCTTCTTTGAATACTTCCGGTTTCGGCAGATAACGAAGCAAAGCACTCGGACAGGTAATGACAACCTGATCCGGCTTCTGCAATAAAGAAGCCATGGTTTCAACTTTGATTGCCGTCATTTCAGGCGAAGCTGCAATTGCCTCCACACGAAGAGATTCATCCGCGCTGAAAAGCGCACACTCATCATCGGAAAGAAGAGTAGATACCTTTTCGTAAAGACGCTGTGCGTTGTAAAGATTTTTCTTGATGACCAGCAGCGGTCTTGGCTTCCTTTTATAAGAAGAACTGATTACCAATGCTTCCTGTATCAGGGACGTCAAAGGCAGCGGGCCTTTGTTTCGATCCAGAAGCGAGACTGCCTGGTTGTTTTCCATGGCTTTCAATAACCATGCAGGCATACTCGATGTCATTTTTTTACTTCACCTTGATGTTATATGTATTCATGACTTTGTCAAAAGGCTGGCTGACCCATGCATATGCCGCTTCAGCGCCATCCTGCAAAGCCTTGTCAAAAATATCCTGTTCTGCTTTCGGAACCGGCGACAGAACCCAGTCCGGCACCAGATCATGATTGCCTTTTTCACTATGACCTACCCCGATTCTGATCCGGGCAATTTCACTTGTCTTCAGGGCATTGATAATGGACTTCATGCCTTTCTGACCGCCGCCGGAACCATTTTTTCTGATTCTAACAGAACCAGTTGGCAGATCCATGTCATCATGCATGATCAATATATCTTCCGGGGCAATTTTATAGAAATTCACAGCCTGAGCTACCGCCGAGCCGCTTTCATTCATATAAGTCAGAGGCTTCATCAATAAAACCTTTTCGCCTTCAATAACAGTATTGGCAATCAATGCATTCCACTTTTCCGTATGCATGTCGACATGGCACTTGTCACAAAGCTTGTCCATAGCCATAAAACCGGCATTGTGTCTTGTTTTTTCATATTCTTTTCCCGGATTGCCGAGACCTGCAATTAATTTCATTCTTTTTCTTCCTTGTTTTCTTCCTGTGTTTCTTCAGCTTCCGGTGCATTTTCCTTTATTTCTTCAGCAGCTGTTTCTGCATCAGCTTCGATTGTATCGTTTTCTTCTTCTACCTGCAGACCAAGTCCATTGATCCATCTTTTGCCGACACCAGTCTGATAGAAGTCCTTAAGCATTTCTTCTGCTTCCTGATATTTGTCATCTCTGCCGTTTTCTTTATAAAGTTCAGCTGCCATCGCGTTGACGATGGATTTATAAATACCAATCATGGTTCTGGAATAGGTATATTCACCATAATCCCCGTTCAGTACTTTTTCATAGAAGGAAAGACCTTTGTCTTCTGTACCTGCATAGTACTTATCGATGTTAAGAGAGATTTCTCTGACCAGCTGACCCTGAAGCTTGTCATCGTATTCCTTCATCTTTTCTTCTATCTTTTCGCGCAGATCATCTCTTTCTGCATTGTGGAGAAGATTCGGGATTGCAAGATACATATAGAAAAAGGAATCTTCATCAAGATCAATGGAAAGGGATCCTTTCTGTGTCTTCATCAGAGTCGTCATATCAATCTGAGCAAGGGTTTCTTCAAAATTTTCATACTTCTGATGATAAGCCATGCCCCAGAGTTTCAATACTCTTCCTTTGGTTTCAAATTCAGGATCATTGATCGTAGAAATCATATTATCGATCTTGTTAAAGAAAGTATCTTCGTCCTTGATTGCATTGACACAATCAATCAGAACTTTGTTTTTCTTCTGCCGCTTGTTGAGCACCATCATTCTGACGAGCATATATATCATGACTGCCAATAAGACAAAATTCATCAGGTTGCTGTTCATTCTTCAATTCCTCCGTCAAAGTCTCATCAATTATACATCATTTGGAGCCGATATATCTTCTGGTGATTTTCTGTTATAATGAACCTGCATTGATACAAATTGCACTATAAAAATTATGAAAAAGAACACACAGAAAAAGAAATTTCATTTCAAGTCGACAACCATGATTACGATTCTTCTGGTCTTTGCACTGGCATTATTGTTCATGGCTGAATACGGCTATCTGAATAAAGATAAAGTTGCCCGCAATCTCCTGGCAGAAAAGGGTTCTGCAGGTGAAACTGTCACTTCTGCACCATTGCCGGCTGAATTGACAACAATCGGATCCAACCAGTATCTCGTCAACAAAAAGCATTCCCTTCCGGAAAGCTATGTTCCTGAAAAGCTGACAACCCCGTATCTGAATAACTCTGTAGAAGTACAGGTTACCGAAGAAGCCGGCAACAAGGCCAAGGAAATGATTGCAGCTGCCAAAGATGCAGGTATTACCTTGTATGTTTCCAGCGGTTATGTTTCCTTTTCTGCCCAGAAGGATCTCTATGATGCGTATGTTTCCTTGGCAGGAGAAGGACAGGCAGCCTTGTCTTATCCGCAGGCTGGTTACAGTGAACACCAGACAGGCCTGGCTCTTGATTTTGCAAGAGATGCAAAAACGACATCAGAAGACATCAGCTTCGCAGATATAGATGCCGGCAAGTGGCTTCATGATCACGCACATGAATTTGGTTTTATTCTTCGTTATCCGAAAGATAAAGAAAGCATTACCGGATATACCTATATGCCTTGGCACTACCGCTATGTTGGTACAGATGTTGCCAATGCCATGTTTGCCAAAGATCCGGAAGAGACCATGGAAGAATATTATCAGGTTGAAAATTGAGACTTTGCATACAGCTGAAAGCAGATATTCAGCTGTTTTTTTGTGTAATACATGTCAATAGTTTTCGATAATGTCCTGTAAAGGGTTAAAGATCAGCGGGAGATTTTCCCGCTTTTCATGTTCCATTTTTACCAAGATCATATTTTGTT
>OMXQ01000057.1 GCA_900315065.1 uncultured Erysipelotrichaceae bacterium | reverse complement strand
CGATAGATCTCCGCACGGCCTACGAGGAATACCACTATGGCATATTTGCGGAGACTAATTCAGATACCGGGACCAACACTTAGCTCGAACATAGCGATTAAAATTTATGCAATTATTCGTCATTGTCGTATAATCAGTAGTGGAGAATTAGCTCAGCGGGAGAGCAGACGCTTCACGTGCGTCCTGTCGCGAGTTCGATCCTCGCATTCTCCACTCATTGCAGTCTGTATGGACTGCTTTTTCTTTTTCTCATAGAGAATCACAGAACAATAAAAATCTATGACTTATTTGTCTCCCTGTTTGAAAAAAATAAGTTGACAAAACAACATTCTTCTATAAAATGTTGAAATATCAACTTATTGTAAAACAGGAAGAAGAAAGTCTATGAAAAAGAAAATCAGAATACTATGTGCAGTGATATTGCTGGTACTTGCGGCAGGTTTTGGCATCGGTCAGTACTTTGTCAATTATGCCTTGTCTCCTGCCAGTGATTCTGCAGATCGTAAAGTAACAGAAACAGTGTCTGCTTCTGACAGTACAAAAGAGATGATTGCACAGAACAAAGCTGCAGAGAAAATAAAAGGAGATGCTTTTGAAGCACAAACAAAGTCTGCTGAAATTACTTCTGACAAGCTTCAGCTGAAGGCAAAATACAAACGCAATCCGGATTCTCATTTATGGGTTCTGCTGGTCCACGGCTACAAGTCAGATAACTCTGCTTTGATGTCTTATGGGGCTGCCTATGATGAGAAGGGATACAATACGCTGCTGCCGGATAATCGTGCTCATGGCGAAAGCGAAGGAAAATACATCGGTATGGGCTGGCTGGATAAAGAAGATCTGAAACAATGGATCAGCTGGATCACAGAGCAGGACAGTCAGGCAGAAATCGTCGTTCATGGCGTATCCATGGGCGGCGCTGCCACAATGATGTTGTCCGGTGAAAATCCGGACCATGTCATCGGTTATGTTGAAGACTGCGGCTATACAAGCGTCTGGGATATCTTTGCCAGTGAATTGAAGAAGCGCTTCTCATTGCCGCCTTTCCCGGTATTATATTTCTCTACGGCAGTTGCCAAAGCAGAAGCAGGGTATTCGTTCGGCGAAGCTTCCAGTATGGATGAAGTGAAGAAGTGTCAGAAACCGATGTTGTTCATCCATGGCGGCAAAGATGATTTTGTGCCGGCCAGCATGGTCTATGCTCTCTTTGATCAGGCAGAGTGCAGAAAAGACCTGTATATTGCCGAAGGAGCAGGACACGCGGAATCCAAAGACTATGATCCTTCTGCTTATTGGAACAAAGTCTTCACCTTTATCGATATAAATATGAATCCATAACAAGAAAAGACCTTCCTGGCTGCAGGAAGGTCTTTGTCTGGTTTATCTGCTTTTGTTGTGCTACTTGCCGAGCTGCTTTGCACGTTCGATGCAGTTTTCGTTGGCATCGTGGATGATCTTGTCGACCTTGTCTTCCTTCAGTGTCTTGATTGCTTCAATGGTGGTACCGCCTTCGGTAGCGACTTCATTGATGAAGGTATCAAGATCCTTGCCGGCATTTTTCTGCAGGAGCTTTGCCGAACCGATGAAGGTCTGCACCAGCAGAGCACGGGCGCTTTCTTCATCAATGCCTCTTTCCACTGCATCCTGCAGAATACACTGAACAAAGTAATATACATAAGCAGGGGTGGAACCATGAACGGCAACGATGTCATTCATCTTGTCTTCCGGAATAGTTCTGGTAACACCCATGGAAGCGAATAGTTTGAAGACGAAATCATAATCGTCTGCCCGGCAGTTTTCACTCATGCACAAAGCAGTTGCGCCTTCATTGATCTGCAGCGGGGTATTCGGCATTGCCCGGATAATCGGCGTATTATTGAGTTCCTTCTGCAGGTGGGCAATGGAAACACCGGTAACGATGGATAATACAACATCAATCGGAACATCCTTGAGATCAGCCAGGACTTTTTCAACCTGCTGAGGTCTGACTGCGATCAGGATGATATGACACTGTTCAGCTAATTCCTTCGGCGTATCAACCTGGGCGAAGCGTTCTTTGAGACAATCATTTGCGGCGTGCTGGCTCGGGTCATTGACGCAGATTTCATAACGCTCCAGATAATCCTTGTTTACAGCACCTCTTGCGATGGCTAAGCCCATATGGCCGAGCCCGATGATACCTAACTTGTACTTCTTTGTTGTTCTCATCTGATTTCACCATTTCCTTCCAGATAAAATGTATATGTAGTCAGGGCATTCAGACCCATCGGACCTCTTGCATGAAGTTTCTGGGTAGAGATACCGATTTCTGCTCCATACCCGAATTCGCCGCCGTCCGTAAACCGGGTGGATGCGTTATGGTAGAGGCAGGCACTGTCAATTCCATTCATGAATTTCTTAACGCTTTGCGGATCTTCTGAGACGATGGACTCACTGTGATGGGTTCCGTAAGTTTCAATGTGATGAACAGCTTCTTCGGTGTCCCTGACTACCTTGAGGTTCATCTCAAGATCATTATATTCTGTATACCAGGAATTTTCATCCGCTTCCAGGAATTCAGGAACGATGGCTCTGGCTTTTTCATCCGCATGAACAAGCACGTTTTTTTCTTTCAATGCCTTTGCAATCCGAGGCAGGAAAACAGGTGCGACTGTTTCATTTACTAACAAAGTTTCCATAGCATTGCATACAGAAGGACGCGAACACTTGGCATTGATGACAATCCTTTCAGCCATATCCAGATCTGCACTTTCATCTACATAGACATGACACACGCCGGCGCCGGTTTCAATGACCGGTACTTTGGCATGCTCGACAACGGATTTTATCAGACGCTTGCTGCCGCGCGGGATGAGAAGATCAATGTGATCTCTGTCAGCCATCAGACCATTCATTTCTTCGTGGGTCGGGTTTTCTGCTAACATCACCACATCTTCCGGTATGTCTTCTTCTTTGAGAACTTCCTTCATCAGATTCGTCAGAATCAGGCAGGAATGATAAGACTCATGGCCGCCTTTGAGGAAACAGGCATTGCCGCTCTTGAGGCAGAGGGCCATGCAGTCAGCTGCTACGTTTGGTCTGCTTTCAAAGATGATGCAGATGACCCCGATCGGCCGGGTGACTTTCTTCATATGAAGACCGCTTTTCAAAGTCTTTTCTTCTAATATGATGCCTAAAGGATCACTCTGGTCTTTGATTTCTTCAATTCCTCTGGCAATGCCCTGAATTCTTTCCCTGGTCAGGGTCAGTCTGTCTTTCATGGCTGAAGACAATTCTGCTGCTTTTTCCAGGTCCTTTCTGTTTTCTGCAATAATCGTATCTGTTTCTGCAATCAGCTTATCTGCATACTTGTGCAGGATCGTATTTCTTTTTTCATTGGAAAGATTACGCAAAGAAGCAGAAGCTTCCTTGATTCTTTCTGCCTGCTGTTGTAAATTCATTTTCCTTTTGCCTCCTTTGTAAAGAGGGTACCGGTCTCTTTGCCGTCAAAGATATCATAGAGAATGCCAGGTTCGGCCCCATTGGCAATGACCATGTCAATACTGTGATTCAGACAGATTTCAGCCGCATGGATCTTGGTTGCCATGCCGCCGGTTCCCTGGTCGCTGCCAGCCCCGCCAGCCATCTTTCTGATCCGGTCATTGACTGCCGTAACTCTGTGAACGATTGCCGCATTCTTGTCTTTTCTTGGATCTGCTGTATAAAGACCATCGATATCGGAAAGCAGAATCAGCAAGTCTGCATCAATAGAGGCAGACACCAGAGCTGCCAGCGTATCATTATCACCGATGGATGTGATTTCCTGGGTGGAGATCGTATCGTTTTCATTCAGAATCGGCAGACAATTCAATTTCAGCAGACGATCGATGGTATTTCTGACATTGGCGTTCCGCTTTTCATCCAGCAGATCTTCCCCTGTTAAAAGAACCTGGGCAACGATATGATTGTATTCAGAGAACAATTTGTCATATACATACATCAATTCACACTGCCCCACGGCAGCACAGGCCTGCTTGCCGGAAAGATCAGAAGGTTTTCTGTTTAAATTCAATTTGCCTACGCCCATAGCGATGGCACCGGAAGAAACCAGGATGACTTCATTGCCTGCGTTTTTCAGATCACTGAGAACTTTGACCAGTTCTTCGATATGCCGGATATTCAATCTGCCGCCCGGATGCGCCAGTGTACTTGTACCTACTTTGACCACGATGCGATGCCAGTTTTTCATGTTTTCTTTCCCTTGTATGATTGCTATTATTGTACACTTTTTTCTGACTAGCCACGGCATTTACTTATCCTTATAATTACATATATGAAAATTCTGCAGGTATGGATCGAACACCCGGTCCGTTCATTGGACAAAACATTTACTTACCTGAGTGAAGAAGAAGTCTTTCCCGGCTGCCGGGTAGAAGTGCCTTTCGGTGCGAAAACCCTGGTCGGCTTTGTGGACCAGGTAGAAAATACAGACGAAAACCAGGCACAGATTGAAGCCCGCCTTGGCTTCAAAGTAAAGAAAGTCCTTTCTGTTATGGACAAGCGGCCTCTGATTACAGAGGAACTTCGTCAGCTGGCGCAATATATGCACGATACAACCTTGTCTGTCATGATTGCCTGCTATCAGGCCATGTTACCGGCAAAGGTAAAACCTGCCTCTGGCAAAGACAAGAAAATCCTGATGGAAAAGTGGGTGAAGGTTTCCGGCCAGAGTGTTTCCCTGACCCCGAAACAGGCACAAGCCTATGCTTTTGTCATTGCTCATCAGCAGGTCCGCTATTCTGAATTGCGTGCCTCTTTCCCGTCTCAGGCAAAATCTTTGCTGGATAAAGGAGCTCTTGTTTCCTTTGAAATGGAAAAAAGCGCAGACAATAAGATTCAGAAGCCGGTGCCTTTTGCCGGTACCTTGTCCGACGATCAGAAAAATGCCCTGAAAGAGATCAACGACAGTGAGGATCCTGTCTACCTCATCAGAGGAGTAACCGGCTCTGGCAAAACGGAAGTCTATCTCCACTTAGCCCAGGATGCCCTGGAAAAAGGAAAGCAGGTATTGATCCTGGTACCGGAAATTTCTCTGACCCCGCAGATGATCAACCGGGTTTCTGCCCGTTTCGGCAAAGACCTTGCCATTTATCACTCAGGCCTGAACAACCAGGAGAAATACGAACAATACCGCAAGGTCATGAAAGGGGAGGCAAAGATCGTGGTCGGCACCAGAAGTGCTGTTTTCCTTCCTTTCTATGATCTGGGACTGATCGTTATGGACGAGGAACATGATTCTTCCTACAAGCAGGAAAACCAGCCGTGCTATCATTGCCGGGATATTGCCATCTGGCGCGGCAGATATCATCATTGCAAAGTCATATTAGGTTCCGCTACGCCGAGTCTTGAATCTTATGCCCGCGGCATGAAGAATGTCTATCATCTGATTTTAATGAAGCACAGAATCAATGATTCCCTGCCTCAGGTCACAATTGTGAACATGGCTGAAAGCATGCGTCATAACGGTTCCTATATTCTTTCGGAAGAACTCAAGGCCAAGATCCATGACCGCCTGCAGAAAAAAGAACAGGTCATTCTTCTATTGAACAGAAGAGGCTATCATACCCAGCTCAGGTGCAGATCCTGCGGCACAACTTTGCTTTGTCCGCATTGTGACATTGCCCTCAGCTGGCACAACGACGTGAGAAAACTCCGGTGTCATACCTGCGGCTATGAATCTTATCTGCCGAAAGTCTGTCCCAAGTGCGGTTCCAATAAAGGCTTTGCCTCCTTCGGCTTCGGTACCGAAAAACTGGAACAGGAAGTACAGACCTGCTTCCCGGGCGTAAAGACACTGCGGATGGACGCGGACACAACAACGAAAAAGGATGCCCATGCAAAAATATTGGAAGCATTTGGAAAAGGCGAAGCAGATATCTTGTTAGGCACGCAGATGATTGCCAAAGGCCTGGATTATCCTCATGTAACATTGGTTGGTGTCATCAATGGGGATGCGGGTCTTGCGAGAACTGATTTCCGTTCGTGTGAAACAACCTTTCAGTTACTGATGCAGGCAGGCGGCAGAAGCGGCAGAGGGGAAAATGCAGGTGAAGTCGTGTATCAGGTCTATGATCCTGACCACTATGCGGTTCAGTGTGCAGCTGCCCAGGACTACGAAACTTTCTTCCGCTATGAAATGCAGTTCCGTCATCTTGGCAAATATCCGCCCTATACTTATCTCATTGCCCTGACGGTTTCTGATTCAGACCAGCGCTATGTAGAAAGAACCGCAGATGCTTTGAAGAAGGGCATTCAGGGAAACTTCAAGACAATCGGGGTCATTTCCCTTTTAAAGCTGCAGGACTTATACCGGAGCAGAATTGTCCTCAAAGGAACAAACCTTGATGATATGCGGCAGGCAGTACTAACATTCATGCATAGTACAAAACCCGACATGAAAGGACTCAGGATTGATGTCAATCCGATGGTATTAGATTGATGGAACAAAGAAAATACATACTGGACGTACTGATGCGTGTTTTTCAGGAAGGCGGCTACGCTTCCCTGATCATGCGGGAGAGTCCATTGAAAAGAGAAGACATGGGCTTTGTTTCAGAAGTCGTCTACGGAACCATCCGCAACTATGACTTTCTGGAATACCAGTGGCGCTCCTATGCAAAGACCCATGTCAAAAAGAAAATTGCTTTACTATTGGATATGAGCATCTACCAGCTGCAGTTCCTGGACGGGGTGCCTGCTTATGCCGTCATCAATGAAGCTGTCGAATTAGCCGGGAAAAGCGAAAAGAAGTTCGTCAATGCCATTCTTCATAATGTTGAAAAAAGAGGACAGATTTATCCTGCCGGCAATGACCTGAATGCATTAGCTGTTACAACCAGCCATCCCATGTGGTTAGTGAAAATGTGGAAGACTCACTATGGAGAAGAAGTCACAAGAAAGCTAATGGAAGAAGACCAGGAAAGACCCTATGTCTTCGGCAGGCTCAATACTTTGAAGATGAAGAAAGAAGAGCTCGAAAGAAGTGACAAGGTCCGCTTTCTCAATGACATCAGCTTTCTTTATAAGGGAATTCTGAGCAGAACTTCCATGTTTACGGAAGGCAAGGTCGTGATCCAGGATCTCAACTCTGCCGAAACCGTCCGGTATCTCGATGTAAAGCCGGGCATGAAAGTACTGGATCTGTGTGCTGCCCCAGGTACCAAGTCTCAGGAAATTGCCATGTTTATGGAAAACAAGGGAGAACTCATTGCCTGCGATCTCTATGAACACAGAACCGGTCTCATTTCCCAGCTGATGGAAAGAACCGGGGTTACGATCTGCAGGACGGAAGTCAATGATGCCTCTAAGGATAGACCGGGGTGGCATGATGCTTTTGATCGGATATTGATTGATGCGCCGTGTTCCGGTCTTGGTGATCTTCGTCATAAGCCGGAAATCCGTCTTCATCTCAAGCCGGAAGATCTGGATGCCATTGTTTCTTTGCAGAAGAAAATACTGAATACCGGATCTCAATATCTCAAAGACGGGGGCATTCTTGTCTACAGCACCTGTACTTTGAATAAAAAGGAAAATGAAAAACAGACAGCTGGTTTTCTTTCTGCTCATCCTGATTTTGAGCTTGTGGAAGAGAAGACGATCTTTCCGTTTGAAAACGGGGGAGACGGCTTTTACATGGCAAAAATACGCAGAAATACAACGAAAGAAAAGGAAGTATGCTAAAATACCGGATGTATGCAGACAATTTATGATTTAAATATGAAAATGATGGAGGACATGTTGAAAGAACATGGCCAGAAGTCTTACCGGGCAAAGCAATTGTTTTCCTGGTTATATAGAAAAAGAGTCGATGATTTCGCTTTGATGAGTGATCTTCCGGCTGCGCTTACTTCAAAGCTGAAGGAAGAATATTCCATGGCACCGTTAAAGGAACTGACCAGACAGGTAGCTCATGACGGTACTACCAAATACTTATTTGAAATGCAGGATGGTTCCAGTGTGGAAGCTGTTTTAATGCATTTCCATTTCGGTGATTCGCTTTGTGTTTCTTCCCAGGTCGGCTGCAACATGGGCTGTACCTTCTGTGCGTCCGGTCTTTTAAAGAAACAGAGAGACCTGACTGCCGGGGAAATGGTCGGCGAAGTTCTGTATGTACAGAAGGAACTCGACAAGACCGGCGGCAGAGTTGACAACATCGTCATCATGGGAACGGGCGAACCGTTTGATAACTATGACAACGTCATCCGTTTCTGTGAAATTATCAATTCCGATCTGGGCCTGGCGATCGGGGCCCGTCATATTACGATTTCCACCTGCGGTGTCGTTCCACGTATTTATGATTTTGCGGCAGGACACTACCAGTACAATCTGGCCATTTCCCTCCATGCGCCTAACAATGAACTGCGTGCAAAACTGATGCCGATCGACAGAGCGTATGATCTGAATGAACTGATGACTGCTTTGAAGCAGTATTCGGAAGGCAACCACAGAAGACTGACCTTTGAATATATTCTGCTTCATGGTGTCAATGACAGCGATGATTGTGCTGTGCAGTTAGCAGATCTGATCCGGGGCATGAATGCCTATGTCAATCTGATTCCTTATAATGAAGTTGATGAGAACGGCTATCATACAACGGACGATAAGAAAGCTTTGCATTTCTATGATGTATTGATGAAGCACGGCGTCAAGGCAACATTGCGTTCCAAACACGGGGACGATATTGATGCGGCCTGCGGCCAGCTGAGGGCAAAGCACGAAATGGGTAAAGCCTGATGAAATACTACGGAATAACAGATAAAGGATTGCGCCGCGCATCCAACCAGGATTCATATGTCATCGCCTCCAACCAGGCTGGTGACATTTTTGCAATTGTCGCTGACGGCATCGGCGGCAACCGCGGCGGGGATATTGCCTCCCGGATGGCAGTTGCTCATTTTTCCAAGGAATTCTCTGAAACAGATGCTTTTACAGACCTGGATGATGCCAGACGATGGATTCAGGAAAATATTACCATTGCCAATTCCACGATCTTCAATTACGGCGTGGAACACCAGGAACTCAAGGGCATGGGAACGACTTTCTGCGGGGTCATGATTACTTCCGTCGGAAGATTGATCGTCAATATCGGTGACTCCCGTACCTATGCCTGGTGGAATGACGGGCGTTTCCGGCAGATGACCATGGATCATTCCTTAGTGAATGATATGTTGATGCATGGCGAGATCACAAGTGAAGAAGCAGAAAACTTTCCGCGCAAGAATGTTCTGACCAATGCCTTAGGCGTATGGGAAACCGTAAAGAGCGACATCGATGTCCATAATGAAGACGTTGACGGCTTTCTGATCTGTTCAGACGGCTTACATGGATACGTGGAAGAAGATACGATCAGAACGATCATTTTCGATCAGAATTTTGAACCTGCCCTCAAGGCAAGAAAACTCATCAAGGCAGCTCTGGAAGCAGGGGGATTTGACAACGTGACGGTGATCCTGATTGACGTCAGAGGTGATCACTATGGCGAATAAGAAGAATGTCATTGCCAACCGCTATGAAGTCATTTCTCATATCGGCCAGGGCGGCATGGCCGATGTCTTCTTAGCCATCGATACCATCCTGAACCGCCAGGTTGCCATCAAGATTCTGCGCTCAGACATGAGTACGGATGCCGTTTCCATTCTGCGTTTTGAAAGAGAAGCCCAGGCAGCAGCTGCTCTGGCGCATCCGAATATCGTTGAAATTTATGATGTCGGTGATTACAAAGGCCATCATTATATCGTTATGGAATACGTTACCGGCCAGACCCTCAAGCAGGTCATCCGCAAGCGGGCGCCTTTGATGAATGAAGAAGCAGTCGACATCATGAAGCAGCTATGCTCGGCAATTGCGGAAGCTCATTCCAGAGGCATTATTCATCGTGATATCAAGCCGCAGAACGTCATCGTCAGAGCGGATGGTTCCGTCAAGATTCTTGATTTCGGCATTGCGACTGCCAAAGGTGCCATGCAGCTGACCCAGGCCAACAACGTCATGGGTTCTGTCCATTACCTGGCACCGGAACTGGCCAGAGGCGACCAGGCTTCGCCCCAGTCTGATATCTATGCTTTAGGCATCTGTCTTTTTGAGATGTTAACCGGCGACGTTCCGTTCAAGGCTGATCAGGCAGTTCAGATAGCTCTCAAGCAGATGCGGGAAGACATGCCGTCTGTCAGAGAAAAGAATCCGAATGTGCCGCAGGCATTGGAGAATGTTGTGATCCGCGCAACTGCCAAAGATCCGGCCCAGCGTTACAGATCCTGTGATGAAATGCTGATGGATGTGAGCACCTGTCTTTATCCGAAGCGCGCCAACGAAAAGAAGCTCGTTCTCAAGAAGAGCGAGAATCATCAGGAAAAGCCGCATCAGGCAAAAGTTCAGAAGCCGGCTGAAAAAGAACACGTCAGAAGAGAAGTCCAGGAACCAGTCCGCAAGAAGAAGCCGAAGAAGTCCGTTACCGGTCTGCTGGTTGCTATCTTAGCTGTGGTTACCTGCATTGCCCTTGTCTTTACCTTATTTATGAGCGGTATCCTTTCCATGGGACCTAAGCACGTTGAAGTTCCGGACGTTACCGGCATGGCCCTCAATGATGCGCAGGATTCTCTTACCCAGCAGGGACTGGCCGTGGATGAAAACATCAGCTACCAGCTGACAACCGATACCGATAAGGGAACTGTTATTTCTACCGACCCGCAGGCGGGTGCTGAAACTGAAGAAGGAACCAATGTTACTTTGACTGTTTCTTCCGGCATCGGCGTAACCGTTGACAACTATGTCGGCCAGAACATTTCAGACGTCAAGGAAGACTTAAGCCAGTATCCTTTATTAACCATCAATGCAGTCGAACAGCAGAGCGACAAAGAACCAGGGACCATTATCGATCAGCAGCAGTTATCTGCCGGATCCCTGTTTGATCCGTCCATGGCTGCCCAGATTACGCTTGTCTACGCTGCTTATCCAAGCATTACCATTCCGGAGGATATTATGGGCAAGCCGGTCAACGAAGCCAAGAGTGAACTTGAAGCGCTCGGCATTGAGGTTCGTACTTCCAATCGTGATACTACTCAGATGAGCCAGAAGGAACTGGATGAAATCCAGAACCAGATCGGGCTTGTCATTGACTGCAGCCCGGCAGCCGGTACATCCTACGTGCAGAAGGGCAGCAACTTCGTCACATTGTATTTCTATTGATAATCAGGAGAAAGATGAAAGCAAGAATAATCCGCATCGTATCCAAAGAATATACCCTGATGGATGAGCACATGCACAAGTATGATGCAATCCTTTCCGGCAAGATCAGGCAGTTGAAAAAAAGACCGGTGACTGGCGACATTGTCGAAGCTGATGAAATTGACGGCAGATATGTCATTCAGGATATCCTCCCCCGCCGAAACCAGCTGATCCGGCCGGCGGTAGCCAACGTTGATCAGGCCCTGATTGTCATGAGCGTCAAAGATCCGGATTTTTCCCCGGCTCTGGTAGATCGTTTATCCGTATTGATTGAAGCTTCTCATATCAGGCCGATTCTGGTCGTTACCAAATGCGACCTTGGCATCAGCGATGATTTTGAAAAGAGAATCGAAGAATACGAAAGCGGACAGATGCAGGTCGTAAGAACTGCCAAAGGCTCTCTGGATCCTTCTCTGGCCGGCATCTTAGCCGGTAAGATTTCTGTCCTGACGGGCCAGTCAGGGGCTGGCAAAAGTACATTATTGAACCAGCTGGATCCTTCCTTTCATCTTGCAACCCAGGAAATTTCCAAAGCACTTGGCAGAGGCAAACACACCACCCGCCACAATGAACTCCATCCGGTAGCAGATGGTCTGGTCGCGGATACGCCAGGCTTCTCATCCCTGGACTTCAGCCATATGGATATTCATGAAGTTGCCGGTTTTGTGCCGGATTTCCAGCCTTATTTAACAGGCTGCCGCTTCAATGACTGCATCCATCAGAACGAACCGGACTGCGCAATCAAAAAAGCAGTAGAAGAAGGAAAAATAGCCAAAGTCAGATATGAAAATTATCTGCAGATTCTGGATCTGATCCAGAACAGGAAAGTGAGGTATCTATGATTGTTTCTCCATCCGTTTTATCACTTGACTACAGTGATACCAGAGCTCAGATTGAAGCATTGAATCATTCCGGTGCGCAATGGATGCACTTCGATGTCATGGACGGCCATTTTGTGCCGAATCTGACTTTCGGACCGGATATTCTCAAAGCCTTCAGTAAGATTTCTCCTTTATATAAGGATGTCCATATCATGGTCTCTGATCCTGATTTCATCTCTGATATTTTCCTCAAGGCAGGCGCAGATCTGATCACTTTCCATGAAGAAGCAGTCAAAGATGAAACAAAGATCAAGGCAATCGCAAAGAAGATTCACGCTGCCGGCAGAAAAGCAGGTCTCAGTATCAAGCCTGGCACCCCGGTAGAAACCCTTCGCCCTTATCTCAATGATTTTGATCTTTTCCTGATCATGAGCGTAGAACCAGGTTTCGGCGGCCAGAAGTTCATGCCCTCTTCTCTGGAAAAAATTTCCACTTTGAAGAAATGGCTTAAAGAAGCCGGCAGCAATGCCCTGGTTGAAGTTGACGGCGGCGTCAATGGCGAAACCGGAAAATTGTGTGCAGAAGCAGGGGCAGATGTCCTGGTAGCCGGTTCTTATGTCTTCAAGCATGATATCAAAGAGGCAGTTCAGTCCTTATGCCAGCTGCAATAATCGCCCTCAAGCTTTCCGAAGGTCTGGAAGAAAGCTATGAAGGAGACCTGATCGGAGCCGATGCAGGTGCCTATGTTCTTGCCAAAGAAGGCAGGCACATGAAACTTGCGATCGGGGACTTCGATTCCCTGGAAAAAAAAGAAGACCTGGAACTGATCAGACAATATGCCGATCAGGTGATTGCCCTCAATCCCATCAAGGATGATTCAGACAGCGAAGCTGCCATTACGGAAATGATGAAGCGGGGCTATGACAAGCTCATTCTCTTAGGAGCTACCGGCGGCAGAGCAGATCATTCCTTAGTCAATTTAAGATTAGCTTACAAGTATCCGGGCAAAGTCATTCTCAAAGATGCCAGAAATCTGATCTATGCTTGTGAGAAAGGTACATACACAATCGAAAAGAAAGACTATCCTTATATTTCTTTCTTCACTGCTGAAAAAGCAGAGATCACCCTGGAAGGGATGAAGTATTCACTTGACCATAGATCCATCTCTTTGCTTGATCTTTATACCTTGTCCAATGAAATTACCGGAACAGAAGGAACTTTGATTGTTCATGAAGGCAAGGTTCTTGTCATCCAGTGCCGGGACTAACTTGTCATCAGAAGAAACAAAAAACTATTTTCGACCCTTAACTTATTATTAGTGTAGAGGTGAAAGCATGATCAGAGAAATTCATTCATTTGAGCCGTATATAGAATTCATACATCAGCTATCTTCTGATCCCTGCTTTTCAGATCCCCATTACACCTATGACAGGGACAATCTGTATACTGCATTGCAGAAGGAAAATCAGCATGCTTTCACATCATCTGATGGAGAACAGGTGAATGGTCTCTTCGTCTTTCTGATTCTTCCTGAAGAGAAATTCATTGAGATGATCATCGGGCTTTCAGAAAGTGAATCAGCGATAACAGAGATGCTTACCTTCCTTGCGAAGAAGTACAGGAGATACCAGATCGACTTTGTTGTAAACCCAGAGCATCCGATTTTCATGAAGCTGTTGATCCAGAAGCATGCACAGTTTGGCAAGGAGCAGCAGCGCATGGTTCAGAATGGGATTGTTCCTCATATACCAACAGACCATGTCATTCTGTATGAATCGGAATACAGAGAACAGTACTGCAGGATGCACCGAAAGGATACATACTGGACAGCAGAGAAAGTGCTGGCTGCCGCAGAAAAATTCCGGGTGTTTCTGGCATTGGAAAAGCAGACTGTCATTGGGTACCTGGATGTGACATATTGCTACGACGAAAATGAACCATATGATCTGTACGTGAAGTCAGAATATGAACACCGGGGTTTTGAAGAAGCTATGATAGCCAAGGCAATCCAGATGAATCGGCCGAATGGAATGATGGTGCTCGTTGATGTGGATGCTGAAGATGAAATCCAAAACTTTGAGAATGCGGGCTTTCAGACCATACAGGGGCAGAACAGCATCTATGCTTCATACAGGCTGTGAAAAAATTATTTTCTGTTAAGGGCTCAAAATCAGAGATCATCTATTTTCTGTGATGAAATCCTGACCATCCTTCAGCAGGAATTGATTATAGAATCGTATCGGGCCTTTTGAGGATGCAGAAAATGCATTTCAATCATCTCATAACAATAAATTGACAATAGCATTCAATATAAATACAATTGAATTGCAAATGAAGAAGGATGAATGCATGAGCACTAGTCTTGTACAAATGAGAATAGATACAGAATTGAGAGATGATGCAAATAAGTTGTTTGACAGCCTTGGTCTCGATATGTCTACAGCAGTAAAAATGTTTCTGAAGAAGTGCCTTGCAGAAGGTGGTATTCCTTTCGACGTGAAAACTGCATCAAGTAATGATCGCAGTGCTGAAGGTCTGGCGGCATTTCTGGCATTGCGAAAGCAGGCTGAGGATAATGGACTGACAGGGATGAGTCTTGATGAAATCAATGAGGAGATCGCAGCTGTCAGAGCGGAGAAGGGTAAAAGATCTACATGAAATATTTTGCAGTAATCGATACAAATGTGTTTGTATCTGCGCTGCTTTCTGCCAGAGCACAGAAGATCAGCAACCCGATGAAGGTAATAATCCATATGTTTTCAGGAGATGTTAAGCCCGTGTATAACGGTGATATTCTCGAAGAATATAAAGATGTATTGTGCAGGCAGAAATTTCATTTTGATCCTGAAATGGTTGAGAAAGTCATCAGGGAAATTCAAAGGATCGGCATAAATATCCAGGGAATAGAAACAGAAGAGTATTTTCCGGACCCGGATGATGCAGTCTTCTTCGAAGTGGCAATAGCGCACAAGGAAAAAGAAGATAACACTTATTTAGTAACGCTATGTTCGAGCTAAGTGTTGGTCCCGGTATCTGAATTAGTCTCCGCAAATATGCCATAGTGGTATTCCTCGTAGGCCGTGCGGAGATCTATCG
>OMXQ01000010.1 GCA_900315065.1 uncultured Erysipelotrichaceae bacterium | reverse complement strand
CTATCACCGGATGATAAAATGATTAGGCGTTAAAAAAGAAGTCAAACTATCTGTAAATAATCTGACTTCTTAGCTGTAAATAAATTGCCGTTCTATAATTCTCCTCCTTGAACATTTCCCTATGTAAATTTTGAGGAATCATTTTCTTCAAACTTATTTTGGATAGTCATTAAAAGGATGTTCCATATATATAAAGTAATATCCTTATATTTTTATTCCTGATTTATCTGAAGATTTCCTGTTTTGCTGAATTCTTTTCTCTCTGTATTCAGATGGCGTACATTGATATACTTCTCTGAATTGGACTCCGAAATAGCTCAGAGAGCGGAAACCCAAATCCTGGGCGATATCAGAAATGTTTTGATTTGAATTCTGCAGACGAAGTGCTGCCAAAGATAGTCTTTCCTTCATTATATATTGATTTATCGAAATACCGGTTGCCTGATGGAAGAGGGCACCCAGATAGTTTTTGTTGTATCCAGCTTTTTCTGCCAGCTGTTTCATTGTAATATTTTCATTAATGTGATTTACTATATGTCCGATACATGCATTAACAGCCGCCGGATAGTTATTTTTATGAAGCTGATGAACACGCATTGTGTAATCATTCTGAGCTTCTATCCAGATCTGATATACATCATTTACATTTCTGCTTCGTTCACAATTCTGGATATAATAGTCTGCCATTTCATAAGAAGCATCCGCTGGAAGTCCGCCTCTGATCGCTGCTCTGCAGGCAAGAGATATTGAAATAATGATTGTATTTTTAGCCTGCCGCAGGGGATCACGTTCACTGAGATGCCCAACTTTGACTGCCAAGGAAGAACGGGGGTGAGAATAATTTATGTTGCCTTGTTCAATTGCCCGCATAATTTCCTGCTCTATTGCGTAATCAGCTTCTTTGGATACTTTGAACTCTTCAGATCTTTCTTTCTGAGAATCTGTATTGCTCGAAAGCATGGTAACCTGTGCTTCTGTGATTCTGCTTTCATTCATGCAGTCATACAGCATCATTGCATAATGAATCAGCAGCTGGTGCGGAATGACCGGGATAGAGCGAATAGCCTGCCAGGAGGATTTCTCCCATTTTGATGCAATACCGGAGATCTGTATCTGGTAATAAAGGCTGTCTTCTGAAACTGCAGAAGACAGAATCGGACCAACTACATACAATGCGGAGATCCTGCTGCCTTCTTTTAAAGGAACCGACATCCACGTCAGAAAGAAATTGTCAGTCATGATTTTCGGAAGAGAATCCTGTTCAGCTGCCTTTACGAGACAAGTCTTTGCGCCTGCATCAAAAAGCTGCTGAAAAAGAGGACTTTCATCATCAGCATTTCTGCTTAAGCAGCCGTCTCTGGTATATTTCCACAACCGGATACCGCCGGCACTGTCCAGCAGTTCTTCCATAACTTCAATCTTTTCTTCACGCGTAATCATAATTATGTTCTCTTTATTCACAGCAATGCATTATTAATAAAATCATAATAATATAAGAAAACAAAGAAACAATATTAAAATCGTAATTGCCTGTGATTATTCATAATTATCTTTCAAATCTGATAACTGATGGCTATCGTCCTATCTATCATTATTTTATCGAAGATTCTAATTGATCCGAAGGAGTTGCATATGAATAAGCAGAATATCCGTTATTCTTTTAATGATGACTGGACTTACCAGGGAAATCCTGTCACTTTACCGCATGATGCCATGTTAGGAGCAGACCGGAATAAGAATAATCCGTCTGGTTCTGCTGGTGCATTTTTTGCGGGCGGTATCTATACATACGAGAAAACATTTGAATGTCCGGAAGAATGGCTCCATAAAAATGTGGTCCTGCAGTTTGAAGGCGTCTACCGGAAAACAAAAGTATATGTCAATGAACAGGAAGCAGGCGGCTGTCTGAATGGATATTTTCCGTTTTTTGTTGATCTGAAGCCATTCCTCAAACCAGGAAAAAATATTCTGAAACTGACTGCAGATAATTCCGAACAACCGAATTCCCGCTGGTATTCCGGCGGCGGTATCTATAGACAAGTCTGGCTGTGGGTATGTGATGAAGATGGAATTGGTCCGGAAACGATCAGAATTACAACACTCAGCTGCAATCCGCCGACAGTTCATATCGATGCCCCGGAAGGTGCAGAAATCGGAATTCTCGATCACGAAAATGTGATTGGTAACGGTAATGAAATTACGCTCCCGGACGCAAAACTCTGGAGTGATGAAACACCATATTTATATACCTGCAGGGCTAAAAAAAACGGAGACATCTGGGAAGAAAACTTCGGTATCCGTCGGATTACATGGTCTGCCGAAGGATTATCTGTCAATGGAAAGAATACCTTGTTAAGAGGCGGCTGCATTCATCATGATAACAGTATTCTTGGCGCAGCATCCTGGAAAGAAGCAGAATGGCGGCGAGTCAGAATTCTGAAAGAAGCAGGCTAGAACGCGGTCCGCTGTGCCCATAATCCTGCTTCACCTGCACTGCTGGATGCTTGTGATTATTACGGCATGTACGTCTTGGATGAAACATGGGATATGTGGTATACCCGCAAGAGCAAAGCAGATTATGCTTTGTCTTTCCGCCAGAATTATCGTTCAGATCTGAAGAAACTGGTTTCGAGAGACTATAACCATCCTTGTGTTCTCATGTATTCCATTGCCAATGAAGTTTCTGAGCCGGCTTCACATGAAGGAGTTGCATTGGCACAGGAAATGGTTTCACTTCTACATGAGATGGATCATACGCGTCCGGTTACCGGCGGTTTCAATCTCTTTATCCTGAGTCGGGCAGCATCTGGCAAATCCGTCTATAAAGATGACGGGTCCGGTCGTGATCAGAGCAATGATCAGAAAACAGCAGGCATGAATTCCCTGATGTTCAATATTCTCACCAGTATGATCGGCTCTTCCATGAACAAGGGTGCCAATTCGAAAAAAGCTGACAAAATTACTTCACCGGTTCTGGATTCACTTGATATTGCCGGCTACAACTATGCCTCCGGCCGCTATCCATTAGAAGGAAAAGCACATCCGGAAAGAATTGTCGTTGGTTCTGAAACCTTCCCGCCGGAAATTGCAAAGAACTGGGCGATGGTAAAGAAATATCCTTATTTAATTGGTGATTTCATGTGGGCTGCCTGGGATTATATCGGTGAGGTTGGAGCAGGCGCCTGGACTTACAAACCGGAAGAAAAAGGTTTTGAAAAGCCATATCCATGGATGCTGGCACAATCCGGTGCCATCGATATTCTCGGCAATCCGGGCGGGGAAGCATATTGGGCAGCTGCCGTCTGGAATAAGCTTTCTCATCCTTATCTTGCCGTAAGACCAGTCTCCCTATCTCATATCCGGCCGGCAAAATCTGCATGGAGAGGAACCGATTCCATTCCGTGCTGGAGCTGGCAGGGGTGTGAAGGAAAGAAAGCAGTCGTCGAAGTATTCTATGATTGTTACCGGGCGGAATTATTCCTGAACGGGAAGAAGGTCGGCAAAACAAAGATGAAGGACTGCCGCGGTATCTTTAAGACAAAATACCAGCCTGGAAAACTGGAAGTTGTCTGCTATGACAGCGAAAATCATGAAGCCGGCAGAGATGTTCTGGAAACTGCAGCTTCTGCAGAAATTACAATCCATCCGGAAAAGAAGACAGTATATCCTGGAGAAGTTCTCTATATTCCGGTATCTATCGGTGACGAAAAATGGTTTGAAGGAAATAAAGATCAGAAACTGTCCGTAAAATGTACAAACGGAGAACTGCTGGCCTTTGGTTCTGCCAGGCCTTCTGCAGAAGAAAAATATACATCCGGCAGCTTTACGACATATTTCGGAAGAGCACTTGCCGTGGTAAAATCCTGCAGAGAAGGAACTGTTACGGTTGAGGTAAGTTCAGCAGACAAATCGGCATCCTGCAGCATCTCTATTGAAAAGTAAAGTCAACTATGTGCTTTACTGAAATCTTACATTGTTAAAACTATCACATTTTGTATTATAAATATGCTAATATATTACTAGTTTCAGGAATTGCTATTAATTATTAACGCTGTTGGGGGAAAAATTGTATGACAGGAAAACCAGATCAGAAGATATTCTGGGCAGGACTGATGGCGTCAGGTCTTGTGCTTGGTCTTGTATCTGCCAAGCTGGGACCGGTTGAAGTCGTTGCCAATCGAAATGAAACAAATAGCAGTGAAAAGGAAGAAAATCAGGGCGGTGAGCAGACCACCAGGGAAGTTACCGTTGCCAAGGTTGCTGAATCCGGTACCGGCATCAAGCTGATGTCCGCTGATGATTGGGCTGAAAAGTTCCCGGATGAATATAATTCATTCCAGCTCAATGCCGAAAACAAGGATACCGTTGATTATCTGCAGGAATATCCGTATCTGAAGGATTTATATAAAGGATACGGTTTTGCCAAGAGCTATAGTTCTGCACGCGGCCATACTTATGTCATTGATGACCTGTACAATACAGGGCGTCCTCATAAGCTGGCTAACTGCTTCACCTGCAAAACAAGTGAATATACAAATTATGTATTGAACAATGGTGATCAGGCGTACGCAATGAAGTTTGAGGATTACGCTGATCTTTATACTGGTACCGATCCGTTCGGCTGCTTCCATTGCCACGAAAATGAACCAGGCACTTTATATGTAACCCATGGTTATGTTGCCGCGGGCATGGGTGATGATCTGAGCAAAGTTGACGGAGCTACATTGAGCTGTGCCCAGTGCCATACTGAGTATTACTTCGATCCTTCCACCAGTGCAACTTCTGTTGCTTATCATGGTCTGGACAAGATGGGACCGGATGCCGAACTGGAATATGAAAACAGCCTTACGGATAAAGACGGGAATCTCTTCTGCGACTGGGTAGATGAAGATACCGGTACCAGAAAGCTCAAGGTTCAGCATCCTGAATTCGAAACTTTCGTTTCCGGTTCCATTCATTACATGCAGGGTCTTACCTGTGCAGACTGCCATATGTCCAAAAAGACTGATGATTCCGGCAAGACATATACGAGTCACGACTGGGTATCTCCGCTCAAGGATGAATCCATCATGACCGGTACCTGTGCAAAGTGCCATGGCAGTGATACCGAAGCTTTGAAGAAGCAGGTAAAGTCCATTCAGGAAAATACCATCAAGCAGCAGAACGAACTGGCTGATAAGATTGTCAAGCTGGATGCTGATCTGGCTGCCGCAATTTCTGCCAATAAGATTTCCGGTGAAGATCTTGAAAAGTGCCGGATGGCATATCGCAATGCCCAGTGGTATTGGGATTATGTCTTCGTTGAAAACAGTGATGGATTCCACAATAACCAGTTGACATCACATTGTTTCGAAAAGTGTGAATCTTATCTGAAAGAAGCCAATAGTTATTTAGGCGCATAAACTAAATTTGCAAGACGGCGCGTATACGTCGTCTTTTTTTAGAAGAGGAGAGTATTTCATGAAGAAAATCTGGAATTTTCTCAAATCGATGAAATTCGGATGCATCCTTCTGGCTGTTCTGTCCCTGATTTCAGCCGTTGGTTCTCTGATCCAGCAGGGACAGGATGCCATGTATTATGTAACAAAGTATCCTGACTGGTATCAGATCATATTGAAAACAGGGGCAGATCATATTTTTACCAGCTGGTATTTTATTGCGGTAACGGTTCTGCTGTGTCTGAATCTGACTTTCTGTTCCCTGATCCGTTTCAATAAAATCCGGAAAAAACCAGAAGTAAATCCTGCGGGTTTAAAATACGAAGCACTGGATGAAACCGGCAGAAAGTACCTGAAAAAATATCTGGAAGTTCATCATTTTCGGAAAGAAGAAAAGAAAGATGGGACGATTTATTCTTCGGCTGCTTTTGGAAGATACGGCACCTTTATTACCCATCTGGGTATTTTACTGACCGTTATTTTCTTTTCATTGGCGATGTATCTGCCGGTAACAGTTGATCAGAGCTGCATGCCGCAGGATTCCATTACCCTCGATGACGGCAGTCAGATTTATGTGGATTCCTTTCATATTGAAGATAGTTCCGGCAAACTGGATTATCGTTCTGATATCAAAGTTACATTAGCTGACGGCAGAGAATCTGACATGCATGAAATCTCTGTCAATCATCCTTATAAATTCGGTCCTTACAAAATTTACCAGCAGACTTACGGAACCAAAGGAAAAATTACTGTGACAGATAGCAGCGGCAAACAGGATTCCTTTGTACTGGAAGCCAATGATCTTCTTTCGGCAGACGGGAAAAACGGGATTCTGTACGATAATCTCTATCCTGGCTATACAATCCAGGATGGAAAAATGTCTTTGGAAACATCAACTTCCGGCCGCTATGACAATCCTGTCTATGTCTTTACAACCATAGAAGATGGAATTCAGAAAGAAGTTCTGCTTGCCTTTCCGGAAGATGAAGTTACATTGGGAGGTTTTACTTTCCATTTTGAGCAGCCGGTTGAGTATCCGGGCCTGCGTATCAAGAAGAGTCCGGAATTCATCAATTATCTGTTAGGTATTTCTGTTCTGATTCTGACGTTCGGGCTTGTGGTATCCTTGTTTATGTCACCTTTGACGGTCGTAATTTCTGATCAGGGATATGCCCTGCTTGGAAACAGGCAGGAAGGCATCCGGCTTGCCTTGATGAATAGAAAGAAAGAAAAGAAAGAAAAAGAAAACAAAGACGGAAAAGAAAGAGGAAAATCCAATGCTTGATATTTTGTTCTTTACCTGTGTTGCCTTGTATTTTGCCAGTATGATTCTGATGCTTGTATCCAGAGTCTTTCATAAAGAAACTTTGCGCAGGATTGCCTGGGGCGGTGTCATTGCGGCTGGCAGTGCTGAAACAATTTATTTTATTGCCAGAGGCATCATTGCTCACCGGCTTCCTTTGAGCAACCAGTTTGAATTTGCAGTTGCCTTCTCCTGGTGCATTTTCCTGATCATGCTGGTCATGCATTATCATTTCCATATAGATTGGATTGATGTGCCGGGTACGGTGATGACTTTCCTGATGATTTCCTATGCAGCTTTGCAGCCAAGACAGGTTACCGATCTGATGCCGGCTTTGCGGAGTGCATGGTTTGGTTTCCATATCGGTACTGCCGCTTTCTCCTATGCTTCCTTTACTTTGGCAGGCGGGGCAGGCATCCGGTATCTGATGGCAGCGAAAAAAGATGCAGATGAAGAAAAGCTGATGGAAATTGACTATACCATCTATCGTCTTGAGGCACTGGGCCTTGTCTTATTGACAGTGACGATTGTGACTGGTGCCATCTGGGCAGAAGAAGCCTGGTCTGCCTTCTGGACATGGGATCCGAAAGAAGTCTGGGCATTGATTACCTGGATCATTTATGCGGTCTATCTGCATCTGCACCTGGCAAGAAAGAAGAACGGAAAGATGATGGCAGTGTATGCCGTTGTTGCTGTGCCGGTAGTTCTGTTTACGTTCATCGGCGTCAACACATTGATTCCAGGCCTTCATTCCTATGGAAGCGCTGTCATCAATAATCTGCTGTAAGAGCCGGAAATTCCGGCTTTTTCTTTTACTGCCTGCAGTTAATCGAGGTATAATATCGAGGCGTGAGGCATAAGAGTATGAATAAACTGACAATAAAGACAAATAGTCTTGATGAAACACATGCGCTTGGTGAAAAACTCGGCGCAAATGTGAGTGAAAATATGGTCTTCCTGCTTGATGGCGATCTGGGTGCAGGCAAGACTTCCCTGACTCAGGGAATTGCAAAGGGACTTGGCGTAAAGCGCAATGTCACCAGTCCGACTTTTACCATTCAGAAAATCTATAAAGGCAGAATGCCTTTGTATCACATTGATGCCTATCGTCTGGAAGGAATTTCCCAGGATCTCGGCTTTGATGAATATTTCTATGATGACGGCCTGACTGTCATTGAGTGGTCACAGTTTGTACCGGATCTGATTCCGGAAGAATATATGCGGATTTCCATCCATTTGCTGGAAGAAAACGCACGTGAATTTGATTTTGAAGCAAAGGGCAGCCAGTATGAAAAGCTGCTGGAGGTAATACGATGATTACATTATGCATGGATACAAGTCACAAGTGGCTGGTTCTGGGATTGATCAAAGATGACCAGGTCATTGCCAAAGTTCAGGAAGAATGTTGGAAAAAGCAGAGTGAAGAAATCTTCCCGAAGCTGATTGAAATGACGGAAAGCGTCAATCTCGGGCCGGATGACATTGATCAGATAGTCATTAGTGAAGGTCCGGGTTCCTATACAGGCGTCAGAATTGCCATGACGATTGCCAAGGTATTCTGTGCAATGAGAGATCTGCCTTTATATACAATCGGTACTTTGAATCTTTATGCCGGCATGGAAAAGTGCAGAGTCGTAACGGATGCCAGAGGTAAAAGAGTCTATACCTGCCGGTATGAAAACGGCAAGGCTCTGGAAGAACAGAAGGCGGTCGCAATTGCTGATCTTCAGATTCCGGCAGAGGAAGAAGTCATCGGTGACGGCAGTCTGGTCGGCCGCCAGGACAAATGGCCGGATCTTGTTGAAAACTTCCTTGCCTTGAAAACGGAATGGAAGAAGGCAGAAAACGTGCATCTGGTAGTACCGGAATATCTCAAGCCAAGTGAATCCTACATGGTTAAGAAGAAATGATCCGCAAGATCAGAGAAGATGAGCTTTCTGTTTTAGCTGCTTTGGAAAAAGATCTGTTTCCTTCTGATCCCTGGAGTGAAAAAGAATTTCTCTATGAATTCAATGACAATCCGTTTGCGACTTTGATCGTTTATGAAGAAGACGGAAAAATCCTGGGTTATGCTGATTTCTGGATCACATATGAGCAGGCTCAGATTGCTGATATTGCAGTGGTCAGGGAAGCACAGAAACATGGCATTGGTCAGAAATTGATGAAGTGGATGATCAGCCAGGCAGTAAAAGAAGGGTGTGAAAATCTGACTCTTGAAGTCAGAGTCTCCAATGCACCGGCAATCAGCCTGTATCAGAAAAACGGGTTTATCAATGCCGCAGTAAGAAAACATTATTATGAAGACGGTGAAGATGCATATCTGATGATCAAGCCGTTGGGAGGAATAGAATATGACAATGATATTAGCGCTTGAATCAAGTTGTGATGAAACAGCTTGTGCAGTTGTAAAGGATGGCTGCGAAATCCTTTCTTCGGTTGTATCGAGCCAGATAAATGTACATACCCAGTATGGCGGGGTGGTGCCGGAAGTCGCAAGCCGGATCCATGTTGAAAATATTTCGACTGTCGTCACGGAAGCTGTGAAGAGAAGCGGCGTTTCCATGGATGACATCGATGCAGTTGCTTTCACGCAGGGGCCGGGTCTGATCGGTTCTCTGCATGTCGGCGTTCAGGCTGCCAAGACATTGGCATGGGAATATCACAAGCCGCTGATCCCGATCGATCATATGACCGGTCATATTTATGCCAATCGGTTTGCGATTGATCATGATCTGCGTTTCCCGCTGCTGGCATTGGTTATTTCCGGCGGTCATACCCAGCTGGTCTGGATGGACAATGACTGGGATTTCAAGGTCATCGGCACAACCATGGACGATGCCATCGGGGAAGCTTATGATAAGGTTTCCAGAGTACTTGGCACCGGTTATCCAGGCGGCCCGATCATTGATAAAATGGCAAAGCTTGGCAAGCCGCATTACAAGCTTCCTACCCCAAGAGTTGAAGGAAAGTATGACTTCTCCTTCTCTGGTCTGAAGACTGCTGTTACCCAGATGATTGCCCGTGAAGAAAAGGCAGGCAATGAAATCGTCAAGGAAGATGTCGCTTATGCATTCCAGGAAACAGCTTTGAATATGTTGATTGGAAGAACTCTGAAGGCAGTTGAAGATCTGCATCCGGCAATGGTTATCACTGCCGGCGGCGTCGCTGCCAACAGCAGACTCAGAGTTATGCTGGCAGAAGGCATGAAGAAGTATCCGGATATTGAACTTTCCCAGCCGCCGATCAAATACTGCACAGATAATGCCGCTATGATTGGTGCTTCCGGTTATGTTGCTTACAAGCACAAGCTTTTCGGAACCTTTGATGTTGCGGCTGATCCGGGTCTGATGATGCCGGGTGAAGAATAAGATTTTCAAAGTTGCGTAAAAATTCACAAATTTTTTCACAAAGTAAGGCTTGCGTGGTAATATTGTTACGGTGATAAATATGGAAAGTAATGAAAAAAAAGTACCGCGCGCAACGCTTCAGAGATATCCTGTCTATCTGAAGGCTTTACGTAAATTAAAAGCAGACGGCGTTGACAGAATCATGTCAAGACAGCTGGCTGATTACGTAGGCATTGAGTCCACGACAATCCGCCGTGATTTCTCTTTTCTCGGCAATCTTGGTAAACAGGGATACGGCTATAATGTTGATTCTCTGATTCAGATTTTCTCTGATCAGCTGGGCGTCAGCTTTGATGAAAAGATTATTCTGGTCGGTGCCGGCAACCTGGGCAAAGCCATTCTGAACTACAATCACTGGAATCATGTGGTTGGTGAAATTGTCTGTGCTTTTGATCTGAAGCCGGAAAATGTAAAAGGAGCCGGAGTACCGGTATACGATATCCATGATCTTCATGAAAAGATGCCGCAGGGATGCAGAATTGCGATCCTCTGCATTAACCAGAACGTACAGGAAACTGTCGATCTGCTTGTAAAAGAAGGCATCCGCGGCTTTGTTTCCTTCTCTTTGGAACATTTCAGTGTTCCGCAGGGAGTCTATGTCCGTTCAGTGGATGTCGTTTCCTCAATTCAGGAACTTGTCTTTGAGACAAATGCAATGAAGAAGTAACTATTAATCAGGAGAATAGAATTATGTCAACAGAAATGATGAGCGTCCGGGAACTATATGAACTGGTTCAGGATGGAAGTGAATTGGAAAAAGACCAGCTGGAATATGTACAGCTGCAGGGCTGGATCAGAACCAACAGAGCCGGCAAGAACGTGTCCTTTGCGGCATTGAATGACGGTACTTATTTCCTGAATGCACAGATTGTTTATAGTGCTGACACATTGCCGAATTACGCAGAAGCATGCAAGTATGGAACCGGAACTGCCATCAGCGTCATCGGCAAGTTTGTACGTACGCCGGAAAACAAGCAGCCTTTTGAAATCCAGGCTACTGTGATTGAACTGGAAGGTGCCTGCGATTCTACATATCCGCTGCAGAAGAAGAGACATTCTTTCGAATATCTGCGTGAAATCGGCCATCTGCGTCCGCGTACAAATACTTTCTCAGCAGTCTTCAGAGTCAGAAGTGCGCTGGCTATGGCTATCCATACTTTCTTCCAGGAACAAGGCTTTGTTTATGTCAACACCCCGCTGATCACTTCCAATGATGCAGAAGGTGCTGGTGAAACATTTACCGTCACAACCCGTTCGGACGGCAGGTATGACCAGGATTTCTTCGGCAAGCACGCTACATTGACTGTATCTGGTCAGCTGCAGGCGGAAGCATATGCAATGGCATTCCGTGATGTCTATACATTCGGTCCTACTTTCCGTGCTGAAAATTCCAATACGACAAACCACCTGGCAGAATTCTGGATGGTAGAGCCGGAAATGGCATTCGCAGATCTGGATTATGATATGGCTGTCATTGAGGACATGGTCAAGTTCTGCATCAACTATGTCTATGATACATGTCCGGAAGAGATGAAGTTCTTCAATGAACGTATCGATACAACCCTGAAGGAAAGACTGGATCACGTCAGAAACAGTGAATTCCGCCGTATGACCTATACAGAAGGCATTGAATATCTGAAGAAGGCTGTCGCTGATGGTCATAAGTTTGATAATTGCAACATCGAATGGGGTATGGATCTTAACACAGAACACGAACGTTATCTGTGTGAGAACATTGCCAAGGGCCCTCTGTTCTTAACAGACTATCCGAAGGACATCAAGGCCTTCTATATGAGACAGAACGATGACGGCAAGACCGTAGCTGCAGTTGACTGTCTGGTACCGGGTGTCGGCGAACTGGTCGGCGGTTCTCAGAGAGAAGAAAGACTTGATCTTCTTGAAAAGAGAATGGATGAACTGGGCATGACAAAGGAACACTATCAGTGGTATCTGGATCTGCGCAGATACGGCGGCTGCACACACGCAGGCTTTGGCGTCGGTTTCGAAAGACTGATCATGTATGTTACCGGCATGGAAAACATCCGTGATGTCATTCCTTTCGCAAGAACACCAAGAAATCTGCAGTTCTGAAAATTTGAAATCACAACAGAAATGCGCTACTCTTACATAGCGCATTCTGTTTTTTTATATGCAGAAAGGAGAGATGAACATGCTGTATTCTATTTCAAAGGCGAGTAAATCCTATGGAGCCGAGACGGTATTCCAGGATCTGACATTTGAAATCAAAGGAACGGAAAAGATTGCAATCGTCGGCCGGAACGGATGCGGCAAGACTACTTTCCTGCGCTGCATGTGCGGTGAAGAAGAATTTGATTCTGCCAATGTATCCAGACAGAAGGATACCGAAATCGGCTATCTGGCCCAGAAGGTACTGGAACACGATGACTGGACGGTCGAGCAGGAACTGATGACCATTTATCAGCCTCTTTTCGAAATGCAGAAAAAGCTCAACCAGCTGGAAGAAGCCATGGCATCAGATTATTCGGAAAAGGTCATGAATCAATATGCTGCTTTGCAGGAAAAGTTTGAAGCTATGAACGGCTACAATTGGGAATCGGAAATGAAGACAGTTTTCTCCCGTTTCGGTTTTCCTCTGGAACAGCTGCAGAAAAAAATCGGTGAATTCTCCGGCGGTCAGAAAACCAGAATTGCCTTTGTCAAGCTGCTGCTTTCAAAGCCGGATATTTTATTGCTGGATGAACCGACCAATCATCTTGACATTGATGCGATTGAATGGCTGGAAGGTTATGTGAAAAACTATCCCAAGGCAGTTGTGATCGTCTCTCATGACCGGATGTTCCTGGATCATACGGTCGATGTTGTTTATGACATGGAATTCGGCAAGATGAAGCGCTACAGCGGCAACTATTCTTCCTTTACGGTTCAGAAGCAGAATGACCTGGAAAGACAGCAGGCAGCCTATAACCGCCAGCAGAAAGATATTGAAAGACTGCAGGCTCTGATTGAAAAATTCCGCTACAAGACCAACAAGGCAGCTTTTGCCCAAAGCAAGATCAAATACCTGGACAGAATGGAAAAACTTACGGTTGATCAGGCTGATACAAAGACTTTCCATGCCCGTTTCACACCGGCTATCAAAGGCGGTGAACAGGTATTGGAAACGGAGCATCTGAAAATCGGCTATGATCATGTTCTTGCAGATGTGTCCATGAAGATGCGCAGAGGAGACAGAATTGCCATTATTGGTCCTAACGGTACCGGCAAGTCAACTTTCGTTAAAACATTGATGGGTATTGTTGAGCCGATGGGAGGTTCTTATCTTTTCGGCCATCAGATTGAAAAAGGATATTTTGACCAGCAGCTGGCTCAGTTTTCTTCCGGCAAGACAGTTCTTGATGAACTATGGGATGAAAATCCGGATATGAACCAGACGGAAGTGCGTTCTATTCTCGGCCAGTTTCTGTTCAGTGCAGATGATGTATTCAAGACCGTTGATGTTTTATCCGGTGGTGAGAAGGTCAGACTTTCGCTTGCCAAATTATTATTGAAGCATAATAATTTACTGATTCTCGATGAACCGACCAATCATCTTGATATCCCCGGCAAGGAAGCATTGGAAGATTCCCTGCGCGGCTTTACCGGCACCATTCTCTTTGTTTCCCATGATCGTTACTTTATCAAGCAGTTAGCTACCGGCCTGCTGAAGTTTGAAAACGGCACCGCTGAGTATATTGATAAGACATGGGATGAATACGAAGAAAATGAAACTGCCAGAGCTTCCATGGTCATGGCCAGTGAAAAGGAAGCAGAAAAGAAGGAAGTCCCGAAGACAGATACCAGACGTCAGGTTTCTCCGGAAGCGAAAAAGAGAGAACTCAGAAAACTGGAAGAGAAGATCACAAAGAAAGAACAGGAGCTGGAAGACATGCGTCAGCTTCGGTTTGAACCGGAATATTATCAGGACTACCAGAAAATGAATCTGCTGGATCAGGACATTGATGATATTCATAATGAACTTGCCCATCTGTATGAAAGATGGGAAGAACTGAGTGAAGAAGTAGAAGGATGAGCAGAAGCTTGTCCTTTTTTTCATTTGAAGGCATCCTGTCATGCAAGTTTGTTGTATATAACTAACTATGCTATATAATAACAATGTTAGAAAAAAGGAAACAGGTATGAAATTAAGTGAGCTGAAAATCGGACAGACCGGCATTGTCACGGAAGTAGGAGGTTCCGGCGCCTTGCGCCAGCACTTTCTGGACATGGGCCTGATTCCATCTACGGAAGTAACTTTTGAAAAATATGCACCGATGGGCGACCCGGTAGAGATTCTTCTGCACGGGTATCTGCTGACCATGCGGCTTGCGGATTGTGAAAAAATCACGGTCGAACCAGTGAAAAAGAAAGTGAAGAAACAAGTTGTACCAGCCAGAGAAGTACCGCACCCGGGACTTGGTGAAGGCGGCAGGTTTCATGATAAGAAAACGGAGCACCCGCTGCCGGAAGATCATGTATTGACATTTGCCCTTGCCGGCAATCAGAACTGCGGCAAGACAACTTTGTTCAACCAGCTGACTGGTGCCAACCAGCATGTCGGCAACTTCCCGGGAGTTACGGTTGATCAGAAAAGCGGACCGATCCGGGGAGAAAAGAATACAAAGGTAACAGATCTGCCTGGTATTTATTCCCTGTCACCATATACAAGTGAAGAAATTGTTTCGCGGCAGTTTATTCTGGAAGAAAAGCCGGATGCCATCATCAATATTGTGGATGCGACAAATATTGAAAGAAACCTGTATCTGACCATGCAGTTAATGGAACTGGACAAGCCGATGGTTCTGGCCCTGAATATGATGGACGAGATGTATAACAACGGCGGCAGTGTCAGAATCAATGAAATGGAAGAAGAACTGGGGCTTCCGGTTATTGCTATTTCTGCTGCAAAGAATGAGGGCGTAGATGAATTGATCAAACATGCAATCCATGTGGCAAGGTATCAGGAAAAGCCGAAACGTCATGACTTCTGTGATGAAAATGATCACAATGGTGCCGTTCATCGCTGTCTGCACGGCATTATGGATCTGATTTCCGACCATGCCGAAAGGGCAGGCATTCCAATCCGCTTTGCGGCTACCAAAGTCATTGAAGGAGACGAAAGAATCATCAAAGCTCTGGCGCTGGAACAGAACGAAAAGGAAATGCTGGAACATATCATTGTTCAGATGGAAGAAGAAAGAGGCATGGACAGAGCTGCTGCCATTGCGGATATGCGTTACAGCTTTATCGACAAGCTCTGCGCAGGAACTGTCGTCAGACCGCACGCTTCCAAAGAACAGGAAAGATCGGAAAAGATCGATAAGTTCCTGACGGGAAAATATACTGCCATTCCTGCTTTTATCGGCATTATGGCTCTGGTCTTCTGGCTGACCTTCAATGTCATCGGTTCCTTCCTGCAGGATCTTCTTCAGGTATGGATTGATCATCTTTCGGCAGTTACAGTTGCCGCATTGGAAAACATGCATGTCAGCGAAGTAGTCATTTCCTTTTTACGGGACGGCATCTTCAACGGCATCGGTACGGTCATCAGTTTTGTTCCGTTAATTGTCATTCTCTTCTTCTTTTTGTCCATTCTGGAAGACAGCGGCTATATGGCAAGAGTTGCCTTCGTCATGGACAAGCTGTTAAGAAAAATCGGTCTTTCCGGCAGAAGTATTGTGCCGATGCTGGTAGGTTTCGGCTGTACAGTACCAGGCGTTATGGCTTCCCGAACATTGCCGTCCGATCGTGATAGAAAAATGACCATCTTACTGACGCCGTTTATGAGCTGCAGTGCAAAGCTGCCGATTTATGGTTTCCTGGCAAATGCATTCTTCCCTCACCAGGCTGGACTTGTCATGGTAGGCATGTACGTGATCGGGATTGTGATGGCAATTCTCGTTGCCATGGTATCCAAGAAGTTTGCCTTTGAAGGGGAAGCAGTTCCGTTTGTCATGGAATTGCCGAATTACAGAATGCCGTCCGCTAAATCCGTATTAATGCTGATGTGGGATAAGGCAAAGGACTTCCTGCAGAGAGCTTTCTCTGTCATCTTCATTGCAACGATTATTATCTGGTTCCTGGAAACTTTCGATCTGTCTTTGAATATGGTTGCAGATTCTTCAGAAAGTATTCTTGCAATGGCAGCAGGTGCCTTGACCCCATTGTTCAGACCGCTCGGTTTTGCGGACTGGAGAATATCTACCGCATTGATTTCCGGCTTCATGGCCAAGGAATCTGTTGTTTCAACCATCAGTGTTCTGTTTGGATCCACTCAGGCAATTACCGGTGTCATTACCCAGGCTGGTGCCTTCTCTTTACTGGTCTTCTGTCTTCTGTATACACCATGCGTTGGTGCTATTTCTGCCATCCGCAAGGAACTTGGCGCAAAATGGGCATTGAGTACGGTTCTCTTCCAGTGCGGCATTGCCTGGATCTGTGCGCTGATTGCCTATCATATTATTCTGCTGTTTGTCTGAAGTTTTATCTGCTGTTTTTCTATATATTAGGAAGAACAGCTTTTTTCTTTTGGAAAAATAAAAAAACTCTGCAAAAGCAGAGCATTCAGCAAAATGGCGGAGACGGAGGGGTTCGAACCCTCGCACGCTTGCACGCCTGCCGGTTTTCGAAACCGGTCCCTTCAGCCTCTTGGGTACGTCTCCAGCAGGAATGATTATAACATGATCAGAATGCAATGAGGGATAAATCATAAATTACGACAATCTTATCGTTTTGTTGATATGTACAACAGCAGATGAAAATTTTACATTTTCCTGAAGGATTTACAGCAAAAATTACATTCGCGTTTATGAATTGAATTGACACACTTTGTGAAAGTCCATAACATTAAAGCATAGTTCAGGAAAAAACCTGAATACGGGAGGAAAGAATAAATATGAAGAAGATTTTATGTGCTTCTTTAGCACTCCTGCTCGCTGCTGGCTGCTCCAGCGGTGCAAAGGGCGGATCTGCCAGTGGAGCAAAGAAATCAAACGACCTGTATTATGTGTTCACATCAGATGTCAAGACAACTGACTATCTGATCACACAGAATGCATCTGACCACGAGGTTAACCAGAACCTTGTTGATGGTCTGGTCGAAGTTGACGCTAAGAACAACTACGTCGGCGATCTGGCAGAAAAGTGGGAACACAATGACGATTCCACAGAATGGACATTCCATCTGAGAGATGGTGCTACCTGGGTAACAAACACTGGTGAAGAGTACGCTAAGGTTGTCGCTGATGACTTCGTTGCTGGTCTTCAGCACGCTGCAGATTTTGACTCTGCTACATTGTCTCTGGCAGCAATGCATATCAAGGGTCTGCAGGATTATGTTGATGGTAAGACTAAGGACTTCTCCACTGTCGGGGTAGAAGCAGTCGATGACCACACAGTCAAGTACACTCTGACTCATCCTGCTACATACTTTGATACATTAACAGCTTACACAATCTTCTATCCTGTTAACCGTGACTTCCTCGAGTCCCAGGGCGACGGCTGCAAGCTGGGCAAGCCGGATAAGAACACATGTAAGTTCGGTCAGCCTACAAAGCCTGATACAATTCTTTACAATGGTGCTTACATTCTCGATTCCTTCGTTTCCAAGTCTGAAGAAAAGCTCAGAAAGAACGAAGCTTACTGGGATGCTGAGCATGTTTACATCAACAATGTAAACCTGGTTTATGATGATGGTTCCGATCCTTCTTTTACAGTCAAGGGTTTCGAACAGTCTGAAAACCCATTCTACATGGCTGTCCTGCTGACAACTTCCGATAACTTCGAAGAATATCTGAACAAGTATAAGGACAATGCTTACACAGGTCTGCAGGACCAGTACACATTCGGTATCAACTTCAACCTGAACCGTATCACATATGATAAGTTCACAACATCCGACAAGACAGATGACAAGTCCAGAGCTGATGCACGCAAGGCATTGCTTAACAAGAACTTCCGTCTTGCCATGAAGTATGGTCTGGATCGTACAGCTTACATGGAAACAGCAGTTGACAAGTCCATCGCTGCAAATGCTCTGCGTAACATTGAAACACCTTGGAACTTCGTCAAGACATCTGACGGTACAGAATACGGCAAGCTCGTTGAAGAAGCTTCTTCCTTAGGTGCTGATCTGTCTGAAGGCCAGGATCCATTCTATGATCCAAAGACATCTGCTTCTTATATTGAAAAGGCAAAGGCAGAACTGACTGATGTCACATGGCCTGTCAAGCTCGATCTTCTTGTTGAAGACGGCAACCCGAATTCTGTAGCTATGGGTGCTTCCCTGAAGAAGTCTATTGAAGATTCCACAGGCGGTGCAATCGTTATTGATACACATCCAGTTTCTGAAGATGACTATGAAAAGTCTTCTTACACATCCAATGGTCCTGAAGATTCCGACTGGGATATCTCCACATCCACTGGCTGGGGCTATGACTACATCGATCCTAAGACATATCTGCACATCTTCTCCCCAGTTGACGGCGATATCCTTCGTCAGAATATGGGCCTCGAATTCCTCGCTGACGGCGACGATGCAAACAAGGCTGCTATTGAAGCATCCGGTCTGGCTGACTTCCAGAAGCTCTATGATGAAGCTGATGCTATCACAGATGATCTGGACGCTCGTTACAAGGCATTCGCTAAGGCTGAAGCATTCATCCTCGATAGTGCTATTTACATTCCTGTACAGACACGGACACGTTCAGTTAACTGGAGAATTTCCAGAGAAGTTCCGTTCCAGGGCGGCTATCTGTCTGTAAGATACAAGAACAGAATCATCCAGGACGATCCGATCACAGCCGAAGAATACAAGAAGGCTTATGAAGAATGGTCCAAGGACTGATTCTGAATTGTAAAAACTTTCAGTAAAATTGATTGTATGAAATAAGGGAGCTGTTTTAAGCTCCCTTATTATTTGTAATTTCTATTATTTTATAATATTCTTATATTCGTATATTTTGCAGGGGGTTACTATGAAAAGATACATATGGGGCCGTATCATACGTGCCATCTTATCTGTGTTCATCGTTACTGCCGTTGCAATGGTCATGATCTACACACTGATTCCGCGTGAACTGATCTTCAAGACTGATGCAACGTATCAGAAACTCGGCGGCAAGGATGATGACCGTAACAGATACAAATACAACGCCTATGAACAATTGGGCTATGTAGATTTTATTGAGCAGCAGGACATGTGTGAAGCCGAAGCTGCTGATTCCTATGATGCCTGCATGGCAATTGATTCCAAACAGATCAAGGAAATTCTTCCGAAGTATGAAGCAAAGGGCTATCATATTGAACAATACAAGGCTGGTCTTTACTATGCCTACAGGGATACCCCGATCACCAGCATTGTCTGGAAGTTCTTCTCCCAGCTGATTGATGTGGATCATCCTTGGCGTGTTCAGGATGCTTCCAATACGGAACTCGATTCCAATAGAAGAATATACTGGGGCAAAGATTATAATGGTCTGCCTGCTCTGATGGGCAACGGTACAGAACACAAATATCTGATTTATCTGGATGGTTCTTTCCCGTTCGTTCATCAGAACATCGTTACATTGAATCTTGGTCTTTCTTATCCGGCTTACGCATATACGCCGATTACGGAAGTTATTTCTTCCAACCAGGGTACTGAAAAGATTGAAGAACAGACATTTGAAACCGGCAAGACCGGCAAGTCTGCTATTATCCAGCATACATGCCGTTATAAGAACTCAGACGCATTGGATAAGCTGGATGCCAATAAGTTCAACGACAACTATGCAAGATGTCTGACCTTCAAGAACGATCCGTCCATGATCCGCAATTCCATGACATTCGGTATCATTGCACTTGTGCTTGCATATCTGATTGCCATTCCTGCCGGCATGGGCATGGCACGTCACAAGGGCAAGGCACTGGACGCTGCCGGTACTGTATGGATCAACTTCATGATCGCTGTACCGTCTCTGGCATTCATCTTCTTCGGCCGTCAGGTATTCTACCTGCTGGGTTTCCCGCAGAGCTTCCCGTCTTTAGGTGCGCATGATATCCGTTCCTATATTCCGGCTGTCTGCATTCTTGCCTTGATGAATACTGCATCTCTGATGCTTTGGACCAGACGTTATATGATCGACCAGGAAAGTGCCGATTATGTCAAGTTTGCCAAGGCAAAGGGTCTGAGCCAGAAGGAAATCTTCCGCAGACATATTATGAGAAACGCAATCATCCCGATTGTTCATGGTATTCCTGCCAATATTATTCTGACCATTACCGGTGCCGTCCTGACTGAAACAGTCTTTGCGATTCCTGGTACTGGCAAGCTTCTGCCGGATGCAATTACAGACCATAATAACCAGATGATCGTTGCTCTGACAATGATTTTCACAGCTCTCTCTATCATTTCCGTATTGCTCGGCGACCTGCTGATGACTGCAATTGATCCGAGAATTCAGCTGACAGAGAAAGAAGGAGGTGCTCACTGATGTCTGAAGCAGAAAACAAGTTTGTCTTCGTCAAGACAGATGAAAGTGCTTCTGAGCATATTGCAGCTCCGAAGTATTCCTATTGGTCTGCCGTGTTCAAGAAGTTCTTCTCCAGCAAGGCAACCATTGCTGTATTGATCGTTGCGATTGCCATCGTTGCATTATCTATCATCGATCCGATCATTTCCGGTTATAACGGTATTGACCACGTCAATATCAACAACTCAGAGATGAAGTTCGTTCATCCGTGTCTTCAGTATCTTTTCGGTACCAATAACTACGGCGACAATTTGTGGAATGTTGTCTGGATTGGTTCCAGAAACTCTCTGGCAATTGCCGGTCTGACAACTCTGATCACTACGGTACTCGGCGTTATCGTCGGCGCTGTCTGGGGTTATTCCAAGAAGATGGATAAGTGGATGATCGAAGTTTACAACATCATTGCAAACGTTCCGTTTACGCTTGTTGTCTTCGTTCTCATGTACGTATTAGGCAGAGGTTTCTGGCAGCTGATCTTCGCTATGTCCGTTACTTCCTGGCTGATGACTGCATACTTTATCCGTACCCAGGTCATGATTATCCGTGACCGTGAATACAACCTGGCTTCCCAGTGTCTTGGTACTTCCACCTGGACTATCGTCAAGAATAACATTCTTCCGTATCTGATCTCTGTCATCGTAACTTCCGTGTCACGTGACTTACCTTCTTATATTTCTCTGGAAGTCTTCCTGGCATGGTTAGGCATCGGTGTTGGTGAAACAACCCCGTCTCTTGGCAAAACAATTTCTGCCAACCGTACTTTCATGACAAATACACCGTATCTGTTCTGGATTCCGGTTGCAGTTTCTGCCGTTATCACTGTCTCGCTTTATGTAGCTGGTCAGAACCTGGCTGATGCTGCTGATCCGAGAACCCATATGTAAGGAGGTGCTGAAAGATGAGTGAAGAAAGAAAAACAATTCTGTCAGCTGACGATGTACATGTGCAGTTCAGAGTCAGAGGCAGAAAGCTGAATGCCATCAGAGGCGTCTCTATTGACTTGTACGACGGCGAAACACTTGCCATCGTAGGTGAGTCCGGTTCCGGCAAGTCCGTCTTTACAAAGACATTTACAGGCATGCTGGATGCCAATGGTTCCGTTACCGGCGGCAAGGCTATCTTTGAAGGCAAAAACCTGTACGATCTCAAGACAGATGCCGAGTGGGAAAAGATCAGAGGCAGAAAGATTGCGACAATCTTCCAGGATCCGATGACCTCTCTGAACCCGATCATCCCGATCGGCAAGCAGATCACGGAAGTTATTGAAAAGCATCAGGGCAAGAGCTTTGATGAGGCAAAGAAAGAAGCTATCCAGCTGATGACAGAAGTCGGTATTTACGACGCTGCCAACAGATTTGATGAATATCCGTCTATGTATTCCGGCGGCATGAGACAGCGTATTGTCATAGCCATTGCGCTTGCCTGCCATCCGAAGATTCTGATTTGTGATGAACCGACAACTGCCCTTGACGTTACTGTCCAGGCACAGATTATCCGTCTGATCAAGAAGCTGCAGAAGGACTACGGCTATTCCATTATCTTTATTACCCATGACCTTGGGGTTGTTGCTAATGTCGCTGATCGTGTTGCCATCATGTATTCCGGCCAGATCATTGAATACGGCAAGGTTAACGAAATCTTCTATGACCCGAAGCATCCATATACATGGGGCCTGCTGAGCTCCCTGCCGCAGTTAGGCATCAAGGGTGAGCCTCTGTATGCAATTCACGGCACCCCGCCGAGTCTGTATGATACGATCAAGGGCGATGCTTTCGCACCAAGATCTGATTATGCAATGAAGATCGATTTTGAAGAAGAACCGCCGATGTTTGCCGTATCTGATACCCATTTTGCCAAGACATGGCTGCTGGATCCTCGCGCGCCGAAGGTTGAGCCGCCGGTTCAGGTCCGTGAGCTTCATGAACGTATGAAGAAAGTCATTGCAGAACAGGAGGAAGAATTGAAATGAAAGAAGTAACAACAGCACCTCTTGCAAAGGATGAAAACGGACGTGAAATCCTGCTGCAGGTCAGAAACCTTGCGGTAACATTCAAGAACGGCAAGAAGGAATTCCGTGCCGTTCATGATATCAACTTTGATGTATACAAGGGCGAAACATTCTCCCTGGTAGGTGAATCCGGTTCCGGCAAGACAACCATCGGCCGTGCCATTATCCGTATCAATCCGACCTCTGAAGGTGATGTCATCTTCATGGGAAAGAAGATCAACCAGAAGCTGAGCAAGGAAGAAAACAAGTGGGTCGTCAGAAATATCCAGATGGTATTCCAGGATCCGGCTGCTTCCCTGAATGAAAGAGCTACAATCGACTATATCGTTTCTGAAGGTCTGCAGAACTTCCACCTTTACAAGGATGAAGAAGACCGTAAGAAGAAGGTCATGCATGCGCTGGAATCCGTCGGTCTGTTAGCAGAACACGCTACCCGTTATCCGCATGAATTCTCCGGCGGCCAGAGACAGCGTATCGGTATTGCCAGAGCCATGATCATGGAGCCGACATTGCTGATTGCTGATGAACCGATCTCTGCATTGGATGTTTCCATTCGTGCCCAGGTATTGAATCTGCTGAACCAGTTCAAGTGTGAAAAGGGTCTGACTCAGATCTTCATTGCCCATGACTTGTCTGTTGTGCGTTATATTTCTGATCGTATTGCGGTTATCCACAAGGGCAGAATTGTTGAACTTGCAGAAACAAATGAACTCTACAGAAACCCGATGCATCCGTATACACAGTCTCTGATGAGTGCGATTCCGCTTCCGGATCCGGAAATTGAAAAGGCAAAGACATTGCTGACGTATAACGAAGAAGAACACATGGCAAAGTGGAACTATGCTGAGCATCCTGCTACCTTCCGTGAGCTTGCCAATGGTCACTTCATCTTCGCCAACGATGAAGAATTCGCATATTATCAGGCTCATTACAAGCATAGATAAAACAAAGAAAGCCGCTGAAATTGCGGCTTTTTCTGTACACTAAATGATATCTATCCGGTACGCGTCAATCTGAGCAGGACTGCTTTCCTTACCGGTACCGGGGAACCAGATGCGGATTTTACTGCCGGTCTTCAGGTTTCCGGTGATTTTGGAATTTGCGGTGCTGATGATGATTTCAGAACCTGTAAGGGCAAGCCCGATTCCCGGATCATTGATCGTTGCTGTGACGAGGGCATTCAATGCAGTACTTGTTTACAACCGTGACAGATGCATCGATGCAGACAAGCAGGTCTGCATTGTCTCGGGATCTGCTTCTATGTTGCGGAAGATGACATTTCCTCCAGGCAGGAAGACGAGAATATTGTCGGAACTGCTGGTGTACAGCCAGCCGATGTCCTTGCAGAAATTGGACTCGCCGTCCTTCTGCGGCATTTCTCCGGCAGGAATCTGTGCTGTAATCGTTCCATCAGGCGTCCCGCAGGTAACGGCATGAGTGATATACGGAGCAGCTTCATAAACGATCCCGTCTGCTTGAAACAGCTTTCTCTCATCAGAACTGGCAGTAACTTCCGGATCCTTTCCGTCAGAATCTGTGCCGGTATTTACTGTTTCGTCTGCGGAAGGATAGCTGCCTGCAGCTGAAACAGAATTGTTGACTCACGAGCAGGCAGTCAGAAGTGACAGGAAAAGAAATGCGGCTGCAGAAAAGAAAAAGCCTTCTTGATATACGGCTCTCCGAACTTTGATCGTTATGAAATAAGGACTGTTCTTTGAAATCTGTATATATGATAAAAGATGGGAAAATAAAGGCCATGGTTTGCAGAAATCATGATCCGCTGCCAGGAAAATGCTAATCATGGAAAAGGCGCAATGCGATCCGATGTGTGTATGATCAGAAGCCGGAAAGAAAAAAGACCCGCAGGTCTTCAATAGAGAAAAGATAATACAAGCGAAATCACAACCAGAACAACGGCTGCTTTGAGAATATTGTTCCTTTTATCCTTGTGTTCTGCAATTCTGCCTTCCTTCCATTTACGGTAGGATCCATCCTGAGGCTTCCAGGAAAAGAAAGCAAGGTCGCCTTCGATCCAGCCCCAGCGGATGACGCCTGCCAGCAACATGAACATACTGACAATGGTCAGGCCGTTGATGAAGTTGAGATAGAAAGGCTTGTTAATGAAGCCGTATATGATTGCAAAGATAAATGCAATCCCCATCATGATCAGAACAGGCTTGTTGAAAAACTTTGTTAATTTCTTTTTCATGTATCTCATTTTACAGTCAAATGCGCTGATTTCAAGGAGAATCTGCGGTCAGATCGTTGTTTTGAAAAATATTGGATGATATAATTTTTTATATAAATATTAAATGGAGGCTCAGAATGGCATTCGAAAAAATCAAGAATTTTATCGCACCTGTTGATGAAGAAGAAGACGAAGGTGAAGAACTGGAATATACAGACGAAGAAACAAAGCCTGTAAGCACTTATGAAGCAAAGCAGACAAAGGTAGTTCCTACCAATGCCCAGATGGTTCTGTTTGAACCGCGCAGCTTTGAAGAAGCTGAAGAGATTGCTCGTCATCTCAAGCAGAAGAGAGCCTGCGTTGTCAATCTGCACAGATTGCAGAGAGATTATGCACAGCGTACAATTGATTTCCTGACGGGGGTTGTATTCGCTCTTGACGGCACAATCCAGAAGATCGGTCATAATGTAATTCTCTGCACACCGAAGAATGTCGGCGTTGACGGCGAAATTACATTGGAAAGCGAAGATGACTGAGCAGGGTGATTTTTCATCCCTTGCCTCACATCTCAAAGATCTTCAGGAAAATAGTGAAAAGTGGCACAGAACGCTGGCTTCTGCTTTCATGAATGAAGAAGAAACAGCAGCCATGATGAAGTTGTTTCCGCCATCTGCTTATGTGAAATATGACGGCGGCTATCCTGATGCACGGAAAAAGAAAGTCATCTTTCTCTTTGATGAGGAGGATGACTTTTCAGATATTGTGTGTCTGAGGGCAAGGGCTGATCAGCGCTTCCGCAAGATCGGCCACAGGGACATTCTGGGTGCTTTGATGCACCTGCAGATAGATCGTTCCTCCTTCGGTGATTTCTGGCTGGCAGATGGTTATATCTATCTCTATATAAGCGAAGGCATGAAGGATTTTCTGATCATGAACCTGACCAGGATCAACCAGCTCAGCGTTTCCTTTGAAGAAATCGACGAGCACCCGGTCCAGGTCTTCCAGACAAAGAAAATCACCTGTGTCGCAGCCGGAAACAGAGCCGATGCCCTGGTTGCAGCTTTGACGCATCAAAGCCGGGCCAAAGCCAAGGAAATGATCAAAGCAGGGATGGTTCAGGTCAATCATGTCATGCTTGAAGAGCCAGATAAGTTGTGCGATAATAACGTTACGATTTCTATCCGCGGTACAGGAAGATTTGTCTTCCTTGGGATCTTGCATGAGACCAGAAGCGGCAGAGTCGCAGCGGAATTTCTGCAGTACATTTAGGGGAGTTGGATAATGACAGCACAGAGACCGACATTTCGTGTCATGAAAAATGGATATGACCGGTTTGCGGTAGATGATGCAGTAGAACACTACGCAGCTGAAGTCAACACCCTGCAGCGCAAACTTGAGCTTTATCAGGAACAGCTTGTCGAAACGACAAAGGAACTGAACGAGGCAAAGGCAAAGATCGCTGAAATGGAGAAGGCAGAAGAAGTCCGCAAGGAAGCAGCGGATCATATTGCGCGGCTTTCTATTCGTGAGGCAAACGAGATTATTGCCACCGCTCAGAACAACGCTGATGAGATTGTCAGAGAAGCTCTGGGTACTGCAAGGATGATTCTTGTCGATCTGACAAAGTTGTATCAGAGCGCCGGTCAGGTCAAGGGTCAGATGAACCAGCAGCTGGAAGATCTGCTGCAGCAGCTTGATGAATTCAAGCTTCCGCAGATGCCTGATCTGAGATGGCTGTACGATGCAGAAAAGAAATTGCGCTGAGAAAAGACGTGCTTGCTGGAAAGAAAGCAAAGAGAGCCTGCGGGTGGTGAAAGCAGGACTGGAATTTCAGGAAGACATCACTTTTTGAGCAATCGCGTGTCTGGCGTTATCAGACAGAACAAGGGTATGCATGCATTCCATGCATAAACTAAGGTGGTACCGCGTCAACAGCGTCCTTAGATCAGGGACGCTTTTTATTTTGCATGGGAAAGAGGAGAAAAAATGGACTACAAAGAGACTTTGCACATGCCGAATACTGACTTCGAGATGAGAGGCAATCTGGCTAAGAAAGAACCAGGCATCCTGAAGCAGTGGGAGGACAACAACTACTATCAGAATCTTCTGAAGCATCACGAGGGACAGAAGGCATTCATTCTGCATGATGGTCCTCCGTATGCCAACGGCAATCTTCATGCCGGCACTGCCATGAATCGTTCTATCAAGGACTTCATTGTCAGATCACACGCAATGAGCGGCTACTACACACCGTTCTTCCCGGGCTGGGATACCCACGGCCTGCCGACTGAAAATGCAATTCAGAAGCTTGGCGTTGATCGCAAGAAGCTGAGTGCAGCTGAATTCCGCAAGAAGTGCGATGAATTCGTTCATACCCAGATTGCCCAGCAGATGGCAACTGAAAAGAGACTGGGTGAAATCGCTGACTATGATCATCCTTACATCACTTTGAAGAAGGAATTCGAAGAAAGACAGGTCAGAACCTTCGGCAAGATGGCCATGAAGGGCATGATCTTCCAGGGTCTCAAGCCGGTTTACTGGTCTCCATTCAATGAAACAGCTGTCGCTGATTCCGAAATCGTTTATAAAGACGTCAAGGATGCCACCATCTATCTGGCTTTCCAGATCGCTGACGGCAAGGGCGTTCTCGATGACAGTGACTATTATGTAATCTGGACCACAACGCCATGGACCATTCCTTCCAACGAAGCTGTGTGTCTGAATGATAATCTCGACTATGCGGAAGTACAGACTGAAAAGGGCAAGCTGATTGTCTTAGCCAAGTTCGTCGATACCCTGCTGGCCAAGTTCCATCTGGAAAACCAGGGTGTTCTGCGTACTTTCAAGGGCAGAGAACTGGAAGGCATCACATATCACCATGCTGTATTTGACAAGGAATGCCCGACTTTGTTAGGCAATCATGTTACTGATGAAGACGGCACCGGCGTCGTACATACTGCCGGCGGTCATGGTCTTGACGACTTCAACGTCTGCATGAAATACGGCATTGCGCCGATCAACACAGTTGACTACCAGGGCAACATGAATGAAAATGCCGGCAAGTACCAGGGCATGTTCTTCGAAGACTGCTCCAAGGCTGTCATTCATGATATGAATGAAAAGGGAATTCTGTTAGCAGTTGAGAACATCGTCCACTCCTATCCGCATGATGATCGTCTGAAGAAGAAGGTAATCTTCCGTGCCGTCAAGCAGTGGTTCTGCTCCATTGAAGCTTTGAAGCCGCAGCTGCTCGATGAAATCGACAACAAGGTCGTATGGCACAATTTCTTCGGCCAGAAGAGAATGCATAACATGATCGCTGACCGCGGCGACTGGTGTATTTCCAGACAGCGTCTGTGGGGTGTACCGATCCCGATCTTCTATTGTGAAGATGGTTCTCCGATCATGGAAGAAGAAGTCTTCAACCATGTCGCTGAATTATTCGGCAAGTACGGATCCAATGTCTGGTTTGAAAGAGAAGCCAGGGATCTGCTGCCGGAAGGTTATACAAATCCGAAGAGCCCGAACGGTGTCTTCACCAAGGAAAAGGACATCATGGATGTCTGGTTTGATTCCGGTTCTTCCTGGAATGAACTTGTCGCAAGAGGCTATGATTATCCTTGTGATATTTACTTTGAAGGTTCTGACCAGTACAGAGGCTGGTTCAACTCCTCTCTGATCATTTCTACTGCTGTTAACGGCACGGCTCCATACAAGGAAGTTCTTTCCCATGGTTATGTCGTTGACTCCAAGGGTGAAAAGATGTCCAAGTCTGTCGGCAACGTTGTCAACCCGATGGATATCATCAATAAGAACGGTGCTGATGTCTTCAGACTCTGGGCAATGACTTCTGACTTCAAAGAAGATCTGAAACTGGGTCCAAGCAACATCAAACAGGTTTCCGACCAGTACAGAAAGATCAGAAATACTTTCCGTTTCCTGCTCGGCAACGTCAATCCATCTGACTTTGATCCGAAGAAGGACATGGTTGCATATGAAGCTCTGGAGCCGGTTGATCAGTATATCCTGGTCAAGCTGAATGATGTCGTCAAGGCTGTCAGAGAAGATGTTCTCAAATATGACTATGTCGATGCTTCCAAGGTATTGACTAACTTCATGGTCAATGAATTGTCTTCCTACTATTGTGACTTCACAAAGGATATCCTCTATTGTGAAAAGCTTGATTCTATGCGCCGCCGTCAGGTACAGTCTGTTTATTGGCAGTGTACAGATGCCCTGGTAAGATTGTGGGCTCCATTCCTTGTCTATACTGCAGAAGAAGTGTGGATGCACTTCAATGATGACGAAGCTGAATCTGTTCATTACACCGAATTCCCGGAGGTTGCTGAATATGCTAATGCGGAAGAACTGAAGGCTGAGTTCAATACCTTGCTGGATGTCAGAACAGATGTTCTGAAGGCTCTTGAAGACAGCAGAGCTGCCAGGGAAATCGGCACTGCTCAGGAAGCAGAAGTTGATCTGACTTGTCCTGCAGAAGAAGCAGAGCTTCTTGAAAAGGGCCTGAAGGGTGCTGCTGCTCAGTGGCTGATTGTTTCCAAGGCAGTTGTAAAGACAGGTGCAGAGCGCAGCGTCAAGGTTGTCAAGGCAGCCGGTACCAAGTGCCCGAGATGCTGGAACTATACGACGGAAGCCAACGCAGACGGCTTGTGTCCAAGATGCGCAGCTGCTTTAGCTGAATAATGATATGAAAGGAATTCTTCACTTGCAGAAGAGTTCCTTTTTCTCTTGTTTTCAGACAGAAATGAACATAAGTCATTTCTGTTTTTCTGTTTTCTGTAGTATATTTAATCTAGAAATATCGTTGTATCTTTTGAGGGAGGTTACCATAATATGGCTCAGAAAAAGAAAGCTGATAATACAGAAACAAAGCTCGATCCTGTTTTCCTGACGGAATATGACAGATATCTTTTCGGCAACGGCCGTGATTACAAGATCTATCAGAAAATGGGAGCACACCAGGCAGTTCTGAAACGGAAGAAGGGCATGCACTTTGCTGTTTGGGCACCGCACGCAAAAGCCGTTTCTATCGTGTGTGAAAGAAACAACTGGGATGTAAAGGCTAACTATATGATGCCGTTGGAAAAGAGCGGTATCTTTGAGGGTTTTATCCCGGATATGGGGTATGGTGAATTGTACAAGTATGCCATTGAAACCCAGGACGGCACAATTCTTTACAAAGCTGATCCGTATGCATTCTCAGCCGAATTCAGACCAGGCACAGCTTCCAAAACTGCAGATCTGACATTTACATGGCATGATTCCGCCTGGATGAAGAAGAGAAGCGAAACTGATGTCTTCAAAATGCCGATGAATATTTATGAAGTTCATCTGGGATCCTGGCGCAAGAAGAATGACGGTACCCCGGACGGTTTCCTGAATTATCGTGAATCCGCAAAGGAATTGGCTTCTTACTGCAATAAGATGGGTTATACCCATGTCGAACTCATGGGCATTGCCGAGCATCCGTTTGACGGTTCCTGGGGCTATCAGGTAACCGGCTATTATGCACCGACTTCCCGTTACGGTTCACCGATTGATTTCATGTACATGGTCAATTATCTCCATGCCCATAACATCGGTGTCATTCTGGACTGGGTTCCGGCTCATTTCCCGAAGGATGCCCACGGCCTGGCTGATTTCGACGGGGAACCGGTATATGAGTATCCGGATCCAAGAATGGGTGAGCATCCTGACTGGGGCACAAAGGTCTTCAACTTCGGCAAGAACGAAGTCAAGAACTTCCTGATCGGCAACGCTCTCTTCTGGCTGGATGAATATCATGTCGATGGTTTGAGAGTGGATGCAGTTGCTTCTATGCTGTATCTGGATTACGGCCGCAAAGCCGGTGAATGGATTCCGAACAAGTACGGCGGCAACGGCAACCTGGATGCGATTGAATTCTTCAAGCATCTGAATTCTGTCATCCGCGGCAGAAAAGACGGTTCCATGATGATTGCCGAAGAAAGTACTGCATGGCCGAAGGTAACAGAAGCACCGGAAAACGACGGGCTTGGCTTTACATACAAGTGGAACATGGGCTGGATGAATGACTTCCTGGAATACATGAAGCAGGATCCGCTGTTCCGTAAGGGCGTCCATAACAAGATGACCTTCGGCATGTCCTATGCAACCAGTGAAAAGTTCATCCTTGTCTTAAGTCATGATGAAGTTGTTCATCTGAAGTGTTCCATGATCAACAAGATGCCTGGTTATTGGGAAGACAAGTTCAAGAACCTCAAGTGCGGTTATCTCTTCATGTACGGACATGCCGGCAAGAAGCTCCTCTTCATGGGCCAGGACTTCGGTCAGGAACATGAATGGGATGAAAGCGTACAGCTGAGCTGGAATGAACTGGACGATCCACTGCACAAGAATCTGCAGGACTACATGAAGGATGTCATGCATATGTATCTGAAGTATCCTGCTTTGTATGAACTGGATTCTTCCTGGGACGGCTTTGAATGGGTCAATGCCGATGATGCGGACAGGTCCATCTTCTCCTTCATCCGTAAAGACCATACCGGTAAGGATTCCCTGTTGTTCGTCATTAATATGACGCCAATGGCAAGAGATGATTATATGGTTGGTGCTCCATGTGCCGGCAAGTATACATTGATCCTTGACCAGGATGGTACAGTAACCACAAAGAGCGGCAAGAAGCGTCTGTTCAAGGCAGAAAAGGGCGAGTGTGACAACAAGCCTTACAGAGTTGTTTATCCATTGCCTGCTTACGGGTGTGCAGTCTTCAAGTTTGATTATGTCAAAGAAGACAAAGCAGATAAGAAATAATTACAGAATGCAGCATCAATGAAAAAAAGCAGATTTCCTGAGAAGGGAAACCTGCTTTTTATTTGGAACGCTATGATTTTTTGTCTTTGAATTGAATGGAGAAAGCATAAATATAATCGCAATCAGTATCTACGGCAGCATTGCCGAAATACTCGTAAGGAACAGTACTGCCTTTTTCGCGTGCAAAGCCGATCTGGGCAAAATAGATTTCCTGATCGCCTGCTTCTGACGGCAGGTTGGTATTTGTATCTGCCAGCCACAGGTAATCTGTCTTATCAATATTTTCCAGCAGCGGAATTGTCATGGTGCCGAAGGTCTCAAGGGTTCCGTCAATCAGGGTGACTTCAAACGGACTTGGAAAAGTCAGACAGATTTTCCCGTCCGCACTCTGCGGTGCATTGGCAGTCATCATGCCGACGTGTTCCTTTTTTATGAGATTGCCATGGTCATAAGTCGTCATGTCGATTGCATAGGAACCATACGGACTGCAGGAGAAGTTCCACAAGTAAACGATATGTCCACCGTTTATAAAATAAGCTTCTTTGTGTTCTTGTGAAGTCAGATCTATAAATTGAAGAAATGCCTTTTCCTCTGCTTTTTCAGATGGTTCAGGACTTGTCTGAGAAGGAGCAGAAGCAGCCGGGCTGCAGCCGCAAAGCATTGCAATTGTTACAGATGCAAGGAGAAATTGACGGAGTTTCATACGCTTCACATCCTTTCTTTTTCTGTCAATCCGGAAGCATCTTCCTCTGTCATCAGTATTGCATTTCTGTAAAGTTTTTGTCAAATTCTCCTAAAGATTATTATTCCGCAATTCACGGATTACCATCATCAATTCACCAGTTAATAAGTACTCAGTAATATTGCGGACATAGATCAGATCCGGAATATAGGTAACCGGCAGATAATTAGTCAGGAAATTGCGGATCATGTCCATATCCGGCGTCAGGGCACAGCGGATAAAGACAGCTTCCGGGCCGATGGAGGTAATCATGGAAACGAGTTCCCTGGCGATAATTTCAGCCATGCCTTCGGGCGTCCAGATCTTTTCTTTCAGATGATCAGAGAAATACATGACCGGCGTCAGATATTGTACTTCACCGGCAATGCCGTTTTTCCCGGTTACGAGCTGATCATGAATGACAATGCCTTCCCCGGCAATCAGGGAACCGGTAGGCTGGGAATGATAGACAAGGGAATGGTAGGAAGTCTGATATGCATGCAGGGCCATGACAATGGCATTGGAATTGTTGCATATGATAATCCGCTTATGGTATCTTTCACGCAGCTTCTGCAGCAGGTCATAGTCTTCGATCCCGTAGAAAGGCTGGGTGAGCCTGCCTCTTGAAACAGTGCCTGGAATGGAAAGACAGATGATATCAATATCCGGGTGCCGCTTTGTCTGGGTGTCCATAATCTCAATCAGATCCTGCAGGGAAGTGGATTCCCGGAGGGTTGTCTCGGTTTCTACCGGCTGTCCTTCCTTGTAAAGCCGATAGAGCAGGGTTGTTTTCGGCAGATCAATCAGAAGTCCTACCGCCAGGATATTGAAGCGGATATCCGCATTGCGGGGCTTGCCGAGGGTTTCTGCTTCCGGTGTGTGATAGAAAGGGGCTCTTGCCTCATCGAGAAAGCGGATCGTTGCGGGAACGTCATAAGCCGCAAAGATATGGGCCGGCATCGTCAGTACAAGCTTGTCTTGGAGAACATTGCGGATTTTGGCATAGAGATAAGCAACCTGCGGGGCAATGACGATGATGTCATATTGGAAACCGAGTTCATAGACTTTGTTGAAAGAGACCGCTTTGAATACGTATGTGTGATGGAGAAATTCCATACTGTCATTGAGTTTTGAGGCAAAGTAGTTTGTCGTCATGCCGGAGGAACAGCATAAAAGAACCTTTGTCGGTGCCGTTTCCTTCTGTTTCAATAAGGAAGCAACAAGTTCATTGAACAAAGTCACGGCGTGATCTTCATTGGTCAAAGCAAAATGGAGATAGAAAGTAACAGCACCGTCATTATTGGAACGGATGGAAAATTCATACGTGTTTTCCGGATAGCTTTTGATCTCAGCAGTTGCATAAGCCGTCTTCAGATGAATCGTGCGTTCATTGATTTCTTCGATAATATAGGAAGCATTCTGCCTGGAAAGGATCCATTGATGAAAGTCAAAAGCAGGGGCCATAAAGAAGTCCTCCTTTTTCTGTATTATAGACCTGAACAAGCCAATAAAAAAAGCCGGAATAATTTCCGGCAAAGTTCATTACAGAATTTCCTGATCCGGATTTTTCATATGAGCGATGATCCTGCAGATCAGATGATATAACATGCGTACAAGCGAAAAGACTGCAAAGAAGCAGATAAAACCAGCAAGTCCGGCAATGACATCTGCCATCTCCACATTACCGGTATGGGAATAGCCCTGGCCGATTTCAATGGCAAAGGTCAGAACAATCATGCACGTAAAGACATAGAACCAGGTGACAACCATAGTGTGGTTATGCTTTGCCAGCCATTTGAAAAGGGGATAGAGGACAAAGATCATGATCATCCCGATGGTGCCGATGACGATAAAGTGGAGCTGCTTGTCATTGAAAGGAATGGCTCTGGTATCGTTGAGGCGCATAAGCTTTGTATGCCATTCATAGATGATTTCGATTATCATGTACATCAGTTTCGTAAACATAGGCATTCCTCCTTATTCGCAAAGATGATACAAAAAAGGACGGCATCACAGCATGCCGTCCTGTCTGATCCTTACAGATTGATCTTCTTGAACTGTTCCCAAGGCAGGTCCTTCTTGCCGAAGTGACCATAGTTGGTTGTCTGTCTGTAGATCGGTCTTCTCAGATCCAGTTCCTTAATGATGTTGGCAACTGAGAAGTCGAAGTTCTTCAGAACAATTGCCTGCAGTTCATCATCGGAGTATTTGGAAGTACCGAAGGACTGTACATAGACAGAGATCGGCTTCGGTTCACCGATAGCATAGGACAATTCGATCTGGCACTTGTGAGCCAGGCCGTTAGCAACAATGTTGCGGCAGACATAACGTGCATAGTAAGCTGCAGATCTGTCAACCTTTGTCGGGTCCTTGGAAGAGAAGCAGCCGCCGCCGATTGGAGCGTATCCGCCATAGGAGTCAACGACGATCTTACGGCCGGTGGTGCCGGAGTCACCCCAGGAGCCGCCGAGTACGAAGGAACCGGACGGGTTGATCAGGTACTTTGTATTTTCGTCAACGAGCTTTGGATCAACTACAGGCTTGATGACCTTGTTCATGACGATGTCTTTGATTTCATCCTGGGTAACATCAGCTGTGTGCTGGGTGGAAACGACGATTGTATCAACCCTGGTCAGCTTGCCGTCTACATATTCAGCAGTAACCTGTGTCTTTCCATCAGGTCTCAGGCATGGTGTAGCTCTTCTGACTTCTTCCAGCTTCTTTGCCAGCTTGTGAGCACAGTCGATAGCGAAAGGCATCAGATCATCGGTTTCATCATCAGCGTAGCCGAACATGATACCCTGGTCGCCGGCAGAAATCTGATCATGGGCAACTGCACCGTTGATTTCAGAAGACTGCTTGTTGACCTTGACGATGACATGATATTCTTCGTCATAGCCGATTTCCTTCATGACATTAAGAGCGATCTTTTCATAATCGATGTCAGCCTTTGTGCCGGCTTCACCATAAACGAGAATCAGATCATCCTTGATGGTAGCTTCAACTGCCATGTGGGATTCAGGATCCTGACGAATAGCTTCGTCGAGAATGGAGTCAGCGATCAGGTCGCAGACTTTGTCCGGGTGGCCGCTGGTAACGGACTCGGAAGTGAAAAATACTTTTGACATAAAAAAATTCCCTTTCTTTTCTGGTCTTTTTTAACGAAACAAGAGAAAGAGATAATTAGACTCTTTCTTTATCGTTGTCAGCTTTACCACCACGCACGAAGCAGGTTGGTATGAGATCACAGAGCTGACTCTCTCACTCATTCTTGATAAAAGACGTTACTATTTAAGCATTCACCTATATTTAAGTCAATAAAGGTGCTGTATACAAAAGTCTGATTGTGTAAAATTACATGAACGGCCTGATAAGAGTATGTTAAAATTTGCGCAAGGGGGACGATTTATGAATTGGAAAGATCTCATGAATGATGAAAACAGACAGAAGTGTGCGGTTTACGCAATCACCGGCTGTATCATTGTTCTTTTTTATGTATTACTGACTCATCTGGGTCTGATAGGACATGGCATCAGCAGTCTGGTCAGAACTCTGATGCCGTTTCTGATCGGCTTCTGCCTGGCTTTTCTTGCAGTGCCCTTCCGCAGACTGGTTGAATACAGATGGCTGAAGAATACAAAATGGTCTCCAAAGGCAAAAAGAGGGGTTGCGGTTGCTGCTTCCCTGATTCTTGTTGTCCTGCTGATTGCTGCTTTCTTTTCAATTCTGATTCCGCAGCTGATTTCCAGTATCGGCACCTTCGTAAATAATTTCAGCAGCTACGTCGATAATCTTCATGATTTTGTCAATTCCCTGCCTTCCGCAGCCGATGAAAATTCCCAATTCAATACAGACGTCAATAACCTGATTGAAACTGTTGCTTCAACAGCCAAAGAATGGCTTACCGGTGCCAGCGGCGGTATGCAGAAGATCATGAATGCCGGTATGAATTTCGTCACCGGTATCGTGAATTTTTTCATCGGTCTGATTATTATGGTTTATCTTCTGTATGATGAAGAACGTTTCAAGCGGACTTTCAAGAAAATCAATTACGCCCTGCTGCCAAGAAAAGCAGCCGATTCCTTCATTTATGTTCTTTGTCTGTGCCGTGATGCATTCAATAACTTCATCTTCGGCAAGATCATAGATTCTCTGATTATCGGCATTCTCTGCTACATCTGCGTCGCATTTTTGAAGATCCCGTATCCGGTATTGATTGCCGTCATTGTCGGCATTACCAATATTATTCCGGTCTTCGGCCCGTTTATCGGGGCGATTCCGTGTCTGATCATTCTCGTAATGATCGATCCGTTAGCTGCTTTGAAATTCCTGATTTTCATCATTATTCTGCAGCAGGTTGACGGCAACATCATCGGTCCGAAGATTCTCGGCGGTTCCATGGGTCTGCCTACTTTATGGATTATGTTTGCGATCATTGTCGGCGGTTCTTTGTTCGGGGTCTTCGGCATGGTGATCGGGGTTCCGCTGTTCTCTGTCATCTATACGCTGATCCGCAGACAGATTTCCCAGAAACTGAAAGAAAAAGATATTCACATCTCCTGATTCGATTGAAAATTCTGACCAGTACATAAAAGAATAGTACAATCAGAAGAGTGGGGGAATACGATAATGGAGAGCGTCATTCTGATATTTGATTACCGTGCTGAAAAAGAGGGGTTTCTGCACATTCTTCAGGAAATTTTCGCAGAGGATATGAAGCAGGATGCTTCCGCACACTATACAATTGCGCCGTCTGGTCATCACTTCGAACTGGAAACGGACAATCGTGAAATCCGCAGCCAGCTGCCGCCGGAAAGATATGTCCTGATCAGAAAAAGGGTTCAGAATCCGGCCATGGTCAAAGTCCTGTATGAAGAAAAGGAATATGTCCACAAAATACTATATCCGTTTCTGCAGGATATTCTGATTGATGAAGGACAAGGCGACCTGGTCTGGACAAGACACAATTCACATCATAGTCATAACAATAAAAAGGAAGCAGCTTTCGGACGTTGATCAATTGTTCAATGCGTCTCAAAAGAAAGGCTTCCTTTCTTTTTTTGAGGAGAATGTTTTATTTCAATTCATTGCGCAGGCTTCTGATTGCATTTTCTGCCTGGCGGATGCCGTCCACTGCGCTGGAGACAATGCCGCCGGCATAGCCTGCACCTTCTCCGCACGGGTAAAGACCTTTGCAGGATTCACAACAGCCGTCCTCATTGCGCGGAATCCGGATTGGCGAAGAAGAACGGGATTCCATGCCCACCATAATGCCCTGATCCACAAAGCCTGGAATCTTCCGGTCAAAATTGAGGAAGCCTTCCCGCAAAGCAGTATTTACAGCATCACTGAAGAGGGCATGCATGTCTTCCATCACGATGCCTCTTGGAAAGCTGGTTTCAATAACTGCTTGTGAGGCAGGAAGAAAATTGACAAAGTCCCGGATATTCATAGCCGGTGCCTGGTAAGCATCCCGGTATGCTTTCTTTTCCAGTTCTTTCTGAAAACGGAAGCCGTCGAGAGGGTGACCATGGTCAAAATCAGTCCGCGGGATCTGAACCAGAATGGCACTGTTGGCATTTTTTCCGTCACGTGCAGAATAGGACATGCCGTTGACAGCCAGGGTTTCTTCCATGGTACTGGCCGGTACAACCACGCCGCCCGGACACATACAGAAAGAATAGACACCTCTGCCTGCGCTTGTCCTGGCAGTCAGCTGATAGGAAGCAGGAGAAAGGGAAGGATGGCCGTAGTATTTTCCATAAGTATTCTGATCAATCATGGCCTGCGGGTGTTCGACTCTGACACCTGCCGCAAAGTCCTTCTGGACAATTTCAATGCCTTGTTCAAATAAGCTGGTATAAGTATCGGCTGCACTATGTCCTGCACAGAGCAGAACCGTATCGGTTTCAATTGTGCCTTTGTCAGTAACTGCTCCCGTTACTGCACCGTCTTTGATGATGAGCTTTTCCAGTTTTGTTTCAAAGCGGATTTCGCCGCCCAGCCGGATGATTTTTTCGCGGATATTCTTCACAATAAAGCGGAGCTGATCGGTACCAAGATGCGGTCTGTGCTGGTACATGATGGCCGGATCGGCACCTGCTTCAATGAATTCTTCAAATACTTTGGTGATGCGGATATTTTTCATGCGGGTGGTGAGTTTGCCGTCAGAGAAAGTACCGGCACCGCCTTCTCCATATTGGACATTGGACTCCGGATTCAGAAGACCCTGATAGAAGAAGGCCTCCACATCCTTTGTGCGCTCATCGACGCTTTTGCCGCGTTCAATGATGAGAGGACGCAGTCCGCATTCTGAAAGAATCAGTGCTGCATACATGCCTGCAGGTCCGAAGCCGACAACTAAAGGTCTTGTGGAAACAGTGAGTTGTTCCGGCAGCTGGTAGGTTTCCTTTGTTCCTTCCGTTACATCTTTCAGCTTCAGATAGCGGTGTTCATTGCTTACCTGGGCAAGAACAGTATAGATGTACTGGAGGTGATCGCCTCTTGCGTCAAGAGACTCTCTTTCGATTTCATAAGAATGAATTTCCGAAGGACGAGCTTTGATTTTTTTCGCAATATGAGAAACAGAAAGGGTCTGTGTGACTGGTACATGGATCTGGTGAATTCTGATCATAAACTTTTTCTCCGGCATGATTATAACATTAAGACAAAGAATATAAAGTGTGTAAACACCTCGTATTATTGGACTTGAGCTACAATTTTGAATCATGTATAATCGACAAAGAAATACACAAAGTCAGTGTGTTGTATAGAGTTTTTTGTGCTTTTATGATAAAATGAGGCCGGAAGCAGATATGTGTGTGGGGGACATATGAATTTTAAGGAAACTGTAGATGCATTCAAGGCAAGCTGCCGCGCGTATCAGAATGAGAAGGAAAATCTTCTGAAACTGCGTGCTTCCAAAGACAGTAGTCCGTTGTATTATCAGCTGTATAAGTATGTACAGGAGGACGTTGATTTTGTCGAAAAGACTTTGGACATGATCGACCATAAATGCGGACCAAATGCCAGATTGATGGTATACATGTTATTTGTTGAGGAAAGAACACAGGTTGACGTAGCAAAGACTTTCGGTGTTACCAGACGTCAGGTCCAGTACTCGCTCGATAAATGGCTGAGACAGAGTTTGGAGTATGACGAGCATGGAGAAAATGACGGATAACGAAAAAATAGTAGCGTTCAGGCAGGAATGCCGCCGCTATCTGGATTTTCGTGACAAAATTGATGATATTGACAAGAGATTGGTGATGTTGAAAATCAAGATGGAGAATGTTCATTCTCCTTCTTTTGAAAAAGTCGGTTCTTCTCCTTCCCGTCGTGAAAGACCTGTGACGGAAATGATTGAAAAGAAAACAGAACTGGAAAACCGGAAGGCATATTATCAGCGGCGGATGAAATGGATTATCGACACGATCGAACTGGTCCCTTCACCTGCATATAAAGCTTTATTGTGGATGACATACATTCAGTGCAATTCAACTGAAAATGTATCCCGTATATTTGATGTAAGTGCGGGCCATATGAATCACATCAGAAGAAAATATCTGCTGCAGATTCTGACGGATCAGAAGTTAGCAGAAATGAAAGCTCTGCAGGATGAAGAGCCGAAATACAAGCATATTATAGTTTAAGTAAAAATGAAGAAACAGCGGCTGTGCAAGACCCGGAATGCCGGGAAATACACAGCCGTTTTTACATTTTGCAGAAAAAAAGATGCATTTCTGCATCTCTTACATTTGTGAATAGCCCCATGGGTTGGACTGCAGCATCTGTACCTTTCTGACTTCCGGTACTTCATCGATCAGAATGGCTTCAATGCCGTCTGTCAATGTTGCATCAATAGCCATGCAGCCTGCGCATGCACCAAGCATAGATACTGTAACAACACCATCTTTGTAATCGATGAGCTGGACATCACCGCCGTCAGCCTGAATGTAAGGACGAACCTTGTTCAGGGTGTGCTGGATGCGGTCAAGCAGGTCCTGTCTTTCCGGCGTTCCTTCTGCATTCTGCATCGCTGCCTTTGTTTCAGGATCAACTTCCGGTGTCTTTGGAGCCGGCATATCATGATCACGCAGAGTCTGTTCAACTTCTTCGTTAATCTTTTTTTCTTCTTCTTCTCTTGTCATGAATCAATGTTCCTCTTTCTTTATAAACAGATATGGAAGATCAGAGCAATCAGGCCGCCGAGGCAGATGCCCCCGAAAACTTCACTCCATCTGTGGCCGAGCACATTTTTGAGCTTGGTATCATAGATCGGATTGTTGAAGGTCTGCGGGTCCTTTTGCTTGAGATCCTTGACTAATTGTTGCGTAACTTTCGCATTTTGTCCACAATAATACCTCACGTTGGCAGCATCATAGACAACGATGCAGGCAACAGTCAGGGTTACCGCAAACAAAGGAGAAGAAAATTTTTCCTGCAGTCCGACGGACAAGGACAAGGCTGCAACCATTGCGGAATGGGAAGAAGGAAAACCGCCGGCCGCATGGGCCAGGCTCCAGTCCCATTTGTGACTGATAAAAAGAAAAGAAATAACAGGTTTCAGAAACTGTGCCAGCAAAGCTGACAGCAGAGCAGACCAGAAAATATACATCGTTCGCATAGAATATCCTCTTTCTTTAAAGTATAACACCTGCCGCAAGCCTGGTGTGGTATACTTGTTCCGGAGATTTTCGGATCATGACTTATCAGACAGGACAGGTAGTAGAAGGAAAAATCACAGGAATCCAGCCGTACGGTGCTTTTGTCGCTCTGGATAAAAAGACATCAGGCCTGATTCATATCAGTGAAATTTCTGATGGTTTTGTCAGAGATATTGAAAATTATGTCAGGGTTGGAGATACGGTGAAAGTCAAGATCATCGACTTTGATCCCAAGATGAACCAGGCGCGTCTTTCCCTGAAGGCATTGCAGAAAAGCAGAGTCAGAAACAGAAGAAAAAACAATATTCATCAGAAGGCATCCCTGCCAAGCATGAAGATCGGCTTTCAGTCAATTGCTTCGCATATGGATCAGTGGATTGCCGAAGCAGAAAAAGAAATTCTGAAATAAAAAGGCTTTAAAGTGGTACCCGTAAGGAGAACAGAAGTCTGACAGATTTCTGGCGCCCCTGCGGGTGCCATTTTTACATTCAGACAACATGATTACTGTTATGAG